>CAYRVP010000023.1:0-6231 GCA_964427845.1 uncultured Caldilineaceae bacterium | reverse complement strand
TACCAGTTCTGGCGATGTCGGAATGACGCTTACCGGGGCGACGGGGCCTTCGGCTACTTCTTCACGCAGCAGAGCTATGCCGGTATTGTCACGCAGACCATCGCACTGGATGAGCCGCACCCGGTGGCCAGTTACTTTGTGCTCAAGGCGTGGCAAGCGGCAGCGGGGCGCAGCGAGTTTGCGCTGCGCTTTGTGAGCGTCTGGTTCGGCGTGCTCGCCGTGGCGCTGGTGGCACGCGTGGCGCGACGCCTGGGACTGGCGCGCCGCACCGAAATGACGGGCGCCTTCCTGCTCGCGCTCAGCCCCTTTGCCGTGTGGCACGCGCAGGACGCGCGCATGTACGCCATGAGCCTCGCATTGAGCACCGCAGTCGTCTGGCTGGCGATTGAGGCGTTGGCACGCAGGCGCTGGCCGTGGATTGGCGCCTATCTCGTCGCGGCGTGGCTGGCGCTGCACACGCACTACTTTGCGGGTTTCGTGCTTGTGGCGCTCAGCCTCTTCGTGGTGGGGCGCGCGATGGTGGCCCCCAGCGCACGCCGGGCCGTCTTAGACTGGCTCTTGTGGAACACGATTCTGGCGGTGGCCTATCTGCCCTGGCTCACGTCGGCCGGCACCATTCTGGCGGGCTACGGCGGCAACGGCGATTCGCCGACGCTGGCCGCCATGACGCCACGCGCGCTGGCTGCCTTCGCCGTGGGCGAGAGCCTGCCTGCGCCGCAGCGCGTGCTCTGGGCAAGCGTGCTCGCGCTGGCCTGCAGCGCAGGGGCGCTGCGCCTGTGGATGGGCGGCCCCGGCACGCGCCGCGCCCTCTGGCTGCTGGCCTGCTGGGGGATTGTCCCCGTTTTGCTCACCTGGTATGGCGCGCTGGACCGGCCCATCTTCAACGAACGCTATCTGATTGCCGCTGCGCCCGCGTTTCTTCTGCTGGCCGCCGCCGCAGTGCAGCCGGTGCCGCGCCCGCGCATCTGGCTCAATGGCGCGGCCGCACTCCTGCTTGTCTTGCTCATTGGCGGCATGGTGGCCGGCCTCTGGTCCTATTACACCAATCCTGCCTTCTCCAAGACGCGCGGCTGGCGCACGCTGGCCGCGCAGATGATGGCGTGGGGGGATGCCCTTCCCGCCGGGCAGACGCGCTTTGCGCAGAATTATCCAGACCCCACGCTCTGGTATTACACGGGGGCGGTGGAACATCTGGTGCTGCCGCTGGCGGCCCTGGATGGTGCAGGCGCAGCGCGCGAAGTGACCGCGCTGGCGCAGGCGGGGGTTGCGCGTGTGGTGATGGCCCAGCAACCCGCACCAACGTGGGACGAGGGGGGCCTATCGCAACGCGCGCTCGACGCCAATTATGACATGGCCGCCTCGCTGCCGGTGGCAGGCTGGGCCGTGCAACTTTGGGCGCTCACCGCCGAGGTGCTGCCGCCGCGCAGCAATCTCTTTGGCGACCGCATCCGCCTCACGGGCGCACAGGTGGAGCCTGGGACGCTCACACCTGGCGGCGTTGTCGCGGCGCAACTGGCGTGGCGCGACGAACGCGCGTTGGAGGCGCTCTCACAACCGCTGGCCATGACGCTGCAGTTGCTTGGTCCCAACGGTGCGCTTGTGGCGCAGCGTGACGCGTCTCTCGAGCCAGGCCCGGAGGGCAGCCGCGTCCACTATGGTATACTCGTCCCAGAGACGCTCGCGCCCGGCGCCTATCGTCTCATCGTGGCGTTGTACGCGCCGGAGGTGGTGGGCGCGCCGCGCCTGCTGACGAACAGTGGCGACAACACAGTCGAACTTGCCCAATTTGTCGTGGCCGAGGTGGGCATACCGTAGCGTCTGCTGCACCCGTCGAGCCCACCACGTGCGCCGCGATCCGTACCAACGGCGGCTGATGAATGTTGACGAATTGTCTCGGTATTGGCGACTCGGCTCGTCGGGGCCGCCGAGCGTTAAAACCCCCGGCTAGCCAACCCAAGTCCACTGAAGTGGACTACCTTGCAGGGTACGTGGTTGCGCTCCGCAAAAGTTATCCGACTTGAAATCCTTTACTATGCAGTGGTAGGCATGTCATTATCGGTCAGTCCACTTGAGTGTACTTGGGTTGGATAGTCGAGGGTTTCAACCTCGGCGGCCCCGACGAAAAATACCGGCCTGTTTCGGAAACATTCATAAGCCACCGCCACGATCGCTACTGTTGTGAACGGTTTGCGAGAAGCAATCACTCGTCCATCTTTGAGTGCCACTTTGATTCAACGCTCGTACCTTTCACTCCAGAACCTCATCTTCGCTCCCAACCGCGCGCTGCAGCGCATGACGCTGGCGGCGCTGCTGGTGGCGGGCGCGCTCGCAGCAGCGCTGCTGATTGGCATTGTGGGGCCGCTGATTGCGCTCGCGCTGGCGGTGGCGATGGTGGGCGGTGCGCTCATCCTTGCGGACACGCATTGGGGTTTCGTCGCGCTGACCGGGGTTGCCTTCGTGCTCCCCTTTGCCAGCCTGCCGGTGAGCATCGGCTTCAAGCCCACATTCCTGGATGTGGCGCTGGCCGCACTGGTCTTCGTCTGGCTTTTCAAACTGGTGATCGGCCAGGAGCGCACGATGATCGCGTCGCCGATTGGGTTGCTGGTCGCGCTCTTCATGCTTATGGCGCTCTTCTCCTTTTCCAACGGCCTCAGCCACAGCGCCGCCAGCACCTTCCTGTTGCGCCGCTTCGCCGAAATCCTGCTGGGTATTGGCCTCTTCTTCGTCACAATCAACACCGTGCGCACCATCCCCGAACTGGAGTGGGTGACGAAGTGGCTGCTTCTGGGCGGCTTCGCCTGTGCGGCGATCGCGGTGATCTTCTATGTGATCCCCGAAAACGCCACAGTCTGGGTGCTCGACAGGCTGGTGCGCTTTGACTACCCCGGCGGTGAAGGCGCCCTGCGCTGGATTGAAGATGACCCCGCCGGCGCCATGCGCGCCATCGGCACGGCGATTGACCCTAACGTGCTCGGCGGCATGCTTATCCTCGTGGGTGGGATGCTTGTGCCGCAGCTCTTTGCGCGACAACGCCTATTCGCCCGCTGGTTCACATTCCTGATGCTCGCCACCGCGGTGCTGGCGCTCTACTGGACCTACAGCCGCTCGGCCCTGCTCGGCCTCGCCACCGCCATTGGCCTGATTGCCGTCATCAAGTACCGCCGTCTGATACCACTGGCAATCGGCGCGCTGCTCCTCCTGCTCCTGTTGCCGCAGACGCAGGATTATGTGGCGCGCCTGGTGGCCGGGCTGCGCGGCGAGGACCTTGCCACGCAGATGCGCTTTGGCGAATACAAGGACGCGCTCACACTCATTGGCCGCTACCCTCTCTTTGGTGTGGGCTTTACGGGCGTGCCGGACATCGACCTGTACCTGGGCGTGAGCATGCTCTACCTGATTATCGCCTCCAACATGGGGGTGATTGGCCTGCTGCTCTTTGCGGCGGTGATGCTGGGTTTCTTCGTGATAGTGGCGCAGGCGTGGCGCGCCGGCATGGACGCGCGCATCGAACCCATTGTGCTGGGTGCAACGGCGGCGGTCGCGGGCGTGCTCGTGAGCGGCATCTTCGACCACTACTGGTTCAACATGAGCTATCCACACATGACTGTGCTGCTCTGGCTGCACCTTGGGTTGGGGACGGCAAGCGTGCTGATTGGGCGGGAACAGCAGGCGGGCGAGGCACCGCATGCATGAAGAAATCCTGAGCTGGAACGAGATGTGCCGGCGCGAGCAACGCAACCTGCAGGCGGGTATGCACTTTCGCTCAGGTGGCAGCTACTCGGTCCTGCTCATGTCCATGCGCAAGAATGCACCCTATCCCGACACGCTGGAAGAGGGCGGCACCGTGCTCATCTACGTGGGGCACGACGCACCGCGCAAGAACAGCGCCGATACAACTTTGGTGGATCAACCCAGGACGCTACCAACCGGCAGCCTGACGCAAAACGGCAAGTTCCACGAAGCAGCTCAATGGTACAAAGAGGGCCGACGCTCTGCAGAGCGGGTGCGTGTCTACGAGAAATTGCGCGACGGCGTGTGGGCCGACAACGGCTGGTTTTTGCTGGTCGATTCGTGGCGGGAGAGCGACGGCAAGCGCAGTGTCTTCAAGTTCAAACTATTAGCGGTTGACGACCCGCCTGCCGAGGGAGAGTCGGACAATGCAGCCGAGCGGCGGCGCATGATCCCCTCTCCGGTCAAGCTTGAGGTCTGGAAGCGCGACGGTGGCAAGTGTGTCCTGTGCGACAGCGTGGAGAACCTGCACTTCGACCACATCATCCCCTGGTCGCGCGGCGGTGCTTCGGATACTGTAGAAAACGTGCAGTTGTTGTGCGGGCGGCACAATATCCAGAAGGGCGCCCGCATTGAGTAGGAGTGAGTGACATCGCCGTGCATTCATCACAACGAAGAGCAGGCCCCAGCATGATCGCAAGCGCTATGCCAAACACTCTACATGAAGACATCCCCGCTGCCCGCCTCGGCTTTGGGGCTGCCATTGCCTCGGCCGTCCTGGCCGTGGTCGCTTTCGCCAGGGCCGTCACCACGTTACCCATCTCGGGGCCCATGTGCCTGGTCGACTGCGTGGACTACCCCTTCAGCGATGTGGCCACCTACGTCCCGCATGACTACATATGGATGTACCCCGCCATGCTGCTGATGATCGCGTCGATTGTCCTGTTCGTTGCGCTGCACGCGTGCACACCGGCTGCGCGCCGCGTCTTTGGCCAGGCAGCGCTCACGTTCACGGCCATCTCCGCCGGGCTGATTCTGATTGATTACTATATCCAAATCGCCGTCATGCAGCCAAGCATCTTGCGCGGCGAAAGCGAAGGGCTGGCGCTGCTCACGCAGTACAACGCGCACGGCGTCTTCATTGCGCTTGAGGATCTGGGCTATTTCCTCATGGGCATCGCATTTCTCTTTGCGGCACTGATCTTTGCCGGGCGCAAGGGGCTTGAGCGTGCGCTCTTCTGGGTGCTGATGGTGGGCGGGCTGACGGCTGTTGCAGGCTACTTCATCTTCTATGCCATCTATGGCACGAACCTGGAGTACCGCTACGAAATCCTGTCACTCACAATTGACTGGGCAACGCTTTGTGTCGCCGGCAGCCTGCTTGCGATCTGGTTCCGTCGCCGGATGCGCGCCGCGAAGCATGCGACCGCCTAGTCTACGCCCACCCGATAAGGCACTGTCCCATTGCGCCCACCGTGTATAATGAACTCATGAGCAACCTTGATATGCCCCATTCCACACCCTACGGCACAATTACCCTGGAGCCCACGCCGCCTGCTGATGCGCCCAGCGCGGCGGGGCTAACACGCGGCCGCCGGCCCGAGTGGTTGCGTGTGCGCCCCGTGGACAGCCCCAGGTATCGCGAACTCAAGGAACTCTTCCGTGGGCAGCGGCTGCACACCGTTTGCGAGGAGGCCATGTGCCCCAATCTGGGCGAGTGCTGGGGGCGCGGCACGGCCACCTTCCTGCTCATGGGCGACACCTGTACGCGCTCCTGTGGCTTCTGCAAGATCAACACCGGCCGCGGCGCGCCGTTGGACCCTGATGAACCGCGCCGTATTGGCGAGAGCGTGCGCATGATGAACCTCAAGCATGCCGTGCTCACCAGCGTCAATCGCGACGAACAGGCCGATGGCGGCGCGTGGGTCTTTGCCGAGAGCCTGCACTGGATTCACAAGCTCCAGCCCGGCTGCACCGTGGAGGTGCTCATCCCCGACTTCCGCGGCGACGCAGCGGCCCTGCAAACGGTGATGGATGCGCGCCCGGAAATCCTCAACCACAACACCGAGACGGCCCCGCGCCTCTACCGCACCGTGCGCCCGCAAGCCAGGTACCCGCGCACGCTTGAACTGCTCAAGCGCGCCAAGGCCATGGACAGCGAGGCGCTGACCAAATCGGGCATCATGCTGGGGCTGGGCGAGACGTGGGATGAGATTCTGCAGGTAATGGACGACCTGCGTGCGCACGATGTGGACATCATGACGCTGGGGCAATACCTGCAGCCGAGCCGCTTCCACCTTCCCATCCAGCGCTACTACACGCCCGACGAGTTCGCGCTGCTCAAGCAGGAGGGCGAGGCGCGCGGTTTCAAGTGGATGGAGAGCGGGCCGCTGGTGCGCAGTTCCTACCACGCCGACGGGCAAGCGCACCTAAGCAGGCGGAAAAGCTAGCTGCGACGCAGAGGCGCAAAGACGCAAAGGTTCGCAAAGAAAAGCAAGGGCA
>CAYRVP010000022.1:0-43548 GCA_964427845.1 uncultured Caldilineaceae bacterium | reverse complement strand
GGCAAGCCGCTGCTGGGCAGCCCGGGGACGGCCCCGGGATGGTCCGTGCGGGGCCCGGCTAGGGGAAGATGCGCGTCCTCACGCGCCGCATTGCCTACCTGATTGATCAGGCAGGCGTGGCACCGTGGAACATTCTCGCCGTCACCTTCACCATCAAGGCCGCGCGCGAAATGCGCGAGCGCGTGGAGCGCATCTTCGATGACAAATTCGGCGCGCCGCGGCCGGGTGAACCGCCGCGTCTGGGCGGCCTTTCGATTGGCACCTTCCACAGCATCTGCGCGCGCGTGCTGCGCGTGGAAACCGAGGCCATCGGCTTTCAGCGCAACTGGGTCATCTATGATTCGTCTGACCAACTGGCGCTGCTGCGTTCGGTGATTGCCGAAATGGGGATCGACGAGAAGCGCCACAGCCCCTCGGCCATGCAGAACTACATCAGTAGCCAGAAGAACGAGCTGCTCACACCCGAGTTGGCAGACCGCAGCAGCTACTTCAGCGAAGTTGGGTCGCGCGTCTACGCCCGTTACCAGGAAGCGCTGCACGTCAACAACGCGATGGATTTCGACGACCTGCTCATGCGCACGGTGTTGTTGCTGCGCGCGCGCGACGACGTGCTGCGCAAGTACCAGCAAAAGTGGCAATATCTGCTGGTCGACGAGTTTCAGGATACGAATATCGCCCAGTATGACTTGATCAACACGCTTGTGGGCAAGCCGGAAGGCAGGCGCAACCTCTTCTGCGTCGGCGATGAAGATCAGTCCATTTTTCGATTTCGCGGCGCCGACTACCGCAACGTGGGTCTCTTCCGCGATTCCTTCCCCGACGCCCGCGTGATTCTGCTTGAGCAAAACTACCGCAGCACACAGTCCATTCTGGACGTAGCCAACGCCGTCATCTCCAACAACCGCAACCGCACGCCCAAGGCATTGCGCACCGACAACGGCCAGGGCGTATCCGTCACCGTTTACGAGGCGTACAACGAGTCGGAGGAGGCGGCCTATGTATGCGACGAGATTGAGCGCCAGATGCGCGACCAGCATACGGGCCCCGGTGACTTTGCCGTCATGTACCGCACCAACGCGCAAAGCCGCGCGCTGGAAGAGGCCTTTGTCCGCCGCCAGATCAAGTACAAGTTGATCGGCGCCACCCGCTTCTACGAGCGGCGCGAAATCAAGGACGCACTGGCCTTCCTGCGCCTCGTCAATAACCCGCCCGATCGCGTTGCGCTCGACCGCATCATCAATGTGCCGCCGCGCGGTATTGGCGCAAAGAGCTACGCCGACCTCAAGCAGTGGGCGGCCGAAATCGGCGTGAGCGAGTACACGGCGCTGCAGATTCTTTACTATGGCGCCGAGCAGGTGGCGGCTGCGCGCAGCGAGCCCCTCTCCGCCGCGGCAAGGGCTGAACACCCCTTCAAAAAGGGGCCGTTTGCCAAGTTCAATCAATTCACCGGCATGACCGAGAGCTGGATCAATGACCTGTACGCGCGCCGCTTCGGCAGCGTGGCGGAACTGCTCGACCGCATCCTGGATGATACGGGCTATGTGGCCGAACTCAACGACGGCACCTCCGAAGCGGATGATCGCATCGAGAACCTCAAGGAACTGCGCGGCGTGGCCGCGCACTACACAGCGGGCCTCACCGACAGCCGCCCCGAGAGCACCATTCTCTCGCACTTCCTTGAGGAGGTGAGCCTCGTCAGCGACTCGGACCAGTTGGACGATGGTGCGGGCGCGGTCACCTTGCTGACGCTGCACACGGCCAAGGGCCTGGAGTATCCGGTAGTCTTCATGGTGGGCATGGAGGAGGGCATTCTGCCCCATGCGCGCAGCATCGACAGCGGCGACATGGAGGACATGGCCGAGGAGCGGCGGCTGGCCTATGTAGGCATTACGCGCGCGAAGCGGCGGCTCTACCTTGTACACGCGATGCGGCGCAGCCTGTGGGGCAGCGCCAACGTGCAGTCGCCCAGCCGTTTCTTTGACGAAATTCCCGATGATTTGCTCACCGGCATGGTGGACAAGCGCCACCGCCAGCAGGAGAGCGTGCGCCGCGCCACCGCATGGGGCAGCGACGACGACGCCACATGGGATCGCAGCGTGCGCAGTGGGCGCAACGCCTACTCGTGGGAGCAGAAGCCGGCGACGGGTAGCGGGCGCACAGTTGCCTGGTCACCGGGGGCGGGAGCGGGTGCGAGTGGCGGTGCGAAGAAAGCGGCGCGCCCGACGGCATCCACCGGCGCCAAGGCGCAATTCAAGCGCATGGACAGCGTGGAGCATCCCAAATTCGGCGTTGGCACTGTCATTGAGAGCACCGTTACGCGCAGCGAAGAAGAGGTGACCGTCGCCTTTCCCGGCGTTGGCATCAAAAAGCTGCTTGCTTCCATCGCCGGCTTGAAGAAGCTGTAGATTATCGGGGAGGCCTTGTGGAGCGCGACGAGACGAAGTCCGAGACGAACGGCGTGCATGTGCTCGGGGCCGACGGGCAGCCGGTGCAGCCGCCTGTACACGAATCGCCGCCGTGGAGCAACGTCATCAAGGGCGTTGTCGCGGCTACGACAATTGTCTTCATCACCATTCTGCTCTGGCGCTTTCGCGCCTTGGTGCAGCCGCTGATCTTCGCCGCAATCCTCGCCTACCTGCTCAACCCGCTGGTCAACTTCACCATGCGGCGCTTCAAAACGCAGCGCGGCACCGCCGTGCTCATCGTCTATCTCTCCTTCATTCTGGTTGCATTGGGGCTCTTGGGCGGCGTTGGCTTTGTCGCTTTCTCCCAGGCCGACAGACTGGCGACGACGCTGCCCACTGCCGTTAGCGAAGCCTACAATTGGTTCACACGCAACATCTCTTCGCTCACGGTCGAGTTCGGCACATTCCGCTTCGTTCCCTTTGCTGGTGTCACCGATCAGTCGATTGAGGCGGCCATTCGCCAACTCGCGTCGAATCTCAATTACACGCAAGGGGGCACGCTGGCTGCCACTTTGCTGGGCGGCACGATATCCGTATTGAGCACGCTCTTTGTAGTCATGTTTGTGGCGATTTACCTCTCGCGGGACACGCCCCTCTTTGGGCGCTCACTGGGCGAGTTTGCGGCCATGCCCGGTTACCGTGCCGACCTGGAGCGGCTGAGCGTCAAATTCATTGCTATCTGGCGCGCCTATCTGCGCGGGCAGGTATTGCTGGCGTTGAGCATGTTCTTTGCCGTCACCATCGCGCTCACGGCGGCAGGCCTCAACAACTCGCTGGCGCTGGGCGGCCTGGCCGGGCTGCTTGAGTTTCTGCCCGTGCTCGGCCCGGTGATTTCGGCGCTGGCCGCCGTGGCCGTGGCGGTCTTCCAGGACAGCAACTGGCTGGGGCTTTCGCCACTCTGGTACGCGCTGCTGATTGTGGTCGTCATGTTTGCGCTGCAGCAAATCGAGGGCGCCGTGCTCGTTCCCCGCTTTGTCGGGGATGCGCTCGAACTGCACCCGGTGGTCGTGATTGTGGTTGTCCTCATGGGTACGTCGTTGGCGGGCGTTTTGGGCGCGGTGCTGGCTGCGCCGGTGACGGCGTCACTCAAACTAGTGGGCGGCTATGTCTGGCGCAAAATGTGGGACCTGCCGCCCTTTCCACCTGAAACGCCGCCTGAGCCGGAGCCGCCCAGCCTCTGGCAGCGCCTGCGCAGTCGATTCAGCGATGAGAGCGCGCCTGGTTCGTAGCGGATTCGGCAAAGCGCACAGACGCACACAACCAATGAAAGCGAGCCATCATGGAGAATTCTCAGGGCCTCTATCCGCTTACCTTTAGCCCTGTCTTCAAGGATTACCCCTGGGGCGGGCGCAACCTCGAGCACTTCGGGCGTGCGCTGCCCGCCGGCATTGTGGCCGAGAGCTGGGATGTGGCCGCCCATCCCAATGGTTCCAGCCCTGTGCGCGACGGTATGTGGCAAGGGCGCGCGCTGGACGACCTGGTGGCCGAACTGGGCGAAGCGCTGCTGGGCGAGCGCTGCACCGCCGCGGTAGAGGCCGGTCGCTTTCCGCTGCTCATCAAATTGCTGGATGCGAACACCTGGCTCTCCGTGCAGGTGCACCCCGATGATGCCTACGCGCTTGCGCATGAGGGTGAACCCGGCAAGACCGAGATGTGGGTCGTGCTCGCAGCGCAGCCGGGCGCCGAGTTGCTCTACGGCTTCGAGCGGCCGATTGACAAAGAGGAATATGCCCAGGCAATTGCTGACGGGCGCGCCGATGAGCCGCTTCACCGCATGGCCGTGCAGAAGGGTGACGTCGTCTTCGTGCCGCCCGGCGCCATCCACGCGCTGGGGCCGGGAATTGTGGTGGCGGAGATTCAGCAGAACAGCGACACCACCTACCGTATCTATGATTGGGGCCGCCCCCGCCCGCTCCATTTGGAGAGCGCGTTGGCGGTTACCAATTTCGGTCTTGTCGGAGCAAAGCCGGTTGAGCCTGAAGTAGTCCTCAACGAGGACAAACTGCGCGTCGAAGTGCTTGCTATCTGTCCGTATTTCCAGACCGAGCGGCTGACAATGCCTGCCGCCGGCGCATTCTTCAGCGAGAGTGACGGCATGACTTTTGACATCTTTGGCGTGCTTGCGGGCCGCGTGCGCATCGAGTGGGAGGGTGCGCCCGTCACGCTGGAGGCGGTGGATTGGGTGCTGATACCCGCCGAGATGGGCGAGTACCAGGTTGTGGCCGAGACCGACGCGCAACTGCTGCGTGTTTTTGTGCCCTGAAATGGCGCGCAGCGCGTAGCGGAAGGCCTCCGAGCCTTGATTTTGGTGGCCACGCTCCGAAGGCCGGGAGGCCTTCCGCTACAAACCGTCTCGCATGACTGTTACAGTGGGAGTTGGCGATGCATGACCTTGTGATTCGCGGCGGGCAGATTATCACCGCCGATGGGCTGGTGGATGCCGACGTGGCCATCGACGGCGAGACGATTGCCGCTATCGGCAGCGGGCTGCAGGGGCGCGAGCGCATCGACGCCGGCGGTTGCTATGTCATTCCCGGTGGCGTGGACGAGCATGTACACATGCAGTTGCCCCTGGCCGGCCGTGTGAGCACGGACACCTTTGCCAGTGGCAGTATCGCCGCGGCGTGCGGTGGAACGACCACCTTCATCGACTTTGTGACGCCCAACCCCGCCGAGCCGCTGCTGGACGCACTGGCCGCACGCCGCGCCGAGGCCGACGGCCAGGTGGCGGTCGATTACGGCCTGCACATGACCATCCCCACCTGGCACGGGGCCGATGCCGAACGGCTGGCGGACGTCCCCGCCGCGCTGGCAGCGGGCTGCGCCACCTTCAAGATGTATCAGGCCTATGACGGCATGATGCTCGACGACGCGTCGCTCTACCGCGCGCTCTGCGCCGTGGCGGCGGCCGGCGGCGGGGTGGTGTTGCACAGTGAAACCGGCCCTGTGCTGGATCTGTTGCGCGCCGCTGCGCTGGCGGCCGGGCGTACAACGCCGATCGAGCACGAGCGCACCCGCCCGGCGCGCCTTGAGGCAACGGCAATTACGCGCGCCGCTGAACTGGCGCACCTGGCCGGTTGTCCGCTGCTCATCTTCCACGTGGGCAATGTCGCCGCCGTCGACGCGATTGCGGCGGCGCGCGCACGCGGCGTCGACATCTGGGGCGAAAGCTGCCCGCAGTATCTGCTGCTCACGGCGGATGAGCATCTGGGCGGGCAGAACGGCGCGCGCTTTATCTGTGCGCCGCCGCTGCGCAGCGAGGCCGATCAGAACGCCTTGTGGCGCGCACTGTCCGACGATGCACTCCAGGTCGTGAGCACAGACCACTGCCCGTGGACGCTGGCCGAAAAAGAGCAAGGCGACTTCACGCAAATACCCGGCGGCGTGCCCAGCATCGAGGCGCGCCTGGCGCTCATCCACCACGCAGGCGTACGCACAGGGCGCATCTCGTTGCAGCGCTGGGTTGCGCTTTGCTGCACGAATCCGGCGCGGCGCATGCGGTTCGCACACAAGGGATTGCTGGCACCCGGCTACGATGCCGACATCGTGCTCTTTGATCCGGCGCGCAGCAAAGTGCTCAGCCGCCGCCACGGCCACGAGACGTTGCACGAGGCGGCCGACTGGACGCCCTACGAAGGGATGCGGGTGCAGGGATGGCCGCGCACCGTTTTGCTGCGCGGCAAAGTGATTGTGCGTGACGAAGCGTGGGTGGGCAGCCCGGGCGACGGACGCTTTGTGACCCGTGGGAAAAAGGGGAATTGACGATTGAGGATTGGCACCCGGCGACCTGAGAGAATCATGGCGCGTTTCAGCGCCTATCCTTAGTCATCGATCATCAATCGTATGGAGCGTCCTTCTACAACCACCCGCGCAGCCGGTAGGTGGCAATGCCGATCCACTCGCGCAGCGCCAGCGTGGTGAGCCACATGTCCTCGGCGCTTGGTACGAGGTTGAATACCTGCACGCTGAGTTGCGGACGCAGATAGAACGCATAGTCCGCCTCTGTCACCAGATAGTCGGTGGGCGCGGGGATGGCGTCGATGTCCAGCTTTCTGAAGATCGCTGCAGAGCGCGGCATATGCAGCGCCGAAGTGATGAGCAGCACCTGCTCCAGCCCCTGTGCCTTGAGAATTGCCTGCGCGTAGGTGGCGTTCTCCCTGGTATTGCGCGCCTGTTCTTCAAGCAGAATGGCGTCGCGCGGCACCCCCATTTCTTCGAGCAACTCGGCCATCACAGCGGCCTCGCTCTTGCCGGCCGGCCCCAGCACCTCGACGCGCCCGCCTGTGACAAGGATTTTGGAGGCTGCACCTTGCTTCCAGAGCCGCATGGCATAGATGAGCCGATCACCCGCTTCGTTGACCTCGTTTGTCGGACGCGGTGAAACGCCCTCGCGCGTGGACCCGCCCAGCACAACGATCACATCTCCCTGCGCGCCCGCGGCCAGCGGCGGCGTGCGCCACTCAAGGCTGCGCGCCGCCGCCATGGCCACAAAGCGGTTGCCGCTCAGCCAGACAAGCAGGAGCGCGGCCATGATCAGCCCGGTGCGCCACCGAGCGTGTTTGCGCAGCAGCAGTGCGGCCAGCAGCAGCAGGCAGGAGAGCGCAGCCGGATAGATGAGAAGCGGCAACAATTTGGAGAGGTAGAACATCACGCACGCTCATGTCGTTTTTCAGATGGAGGAAGGCAACAACGGCGCAAACGGCGCCCTGGTTGTGGCAAAGTCTACACCACTGTGGGCGTCGCCACCTTACTGGGAAGACGCAAGGCGTTCGTAATGACCGTTTTGCGCAATTTGCCAGTCAGGCTGTATAATCATTCCAACGCTTGACGCAAAACTGCATAGCCTGAATCGTCTCCGCAGCGCCCGGCGCAACCATTCCACTTATTCGGTTCACACCTCTTCCATAGGCCTCGTCCGTTCGCGCACTGACGCGCAAGGGGTACCTGCGTGGATTCTGAATTCTCTCCCGAGCATTTGGGGCTGGCACTGCATACGCGGCTGGTCAATGGCGACCGCACCGCATCTGCGGAAATCGCCGAAATCTTCCTGCCGCTTGTCATTGGTCGCCTTGCGCATCACGTCGCACACGACCCGGACCCGCACACTGTGCAGCAGGCGGCGATTGATGCCGTGATGAGCTACATTCAGCGGCCCGAACAATACAATCCCGTCAGCCTGGGGCTGCTGGCCTATCTTGTCATGTCGGCGGTTGGCGATCAGCGCAACGCCGTTGATTCGGCGCGCCGCCGCGCCAATCACGAACTGGCGTGGGGCCAAGGTGTCGCGAAAACGAATGGCACGCCGGAATACGACGCAGAGTATGCGGACGAGAGCGACTTTGTGGCTCGCATCATCGAGAATGAGTCGGACACATTTGCGTGGCTGGCCGAGCGGATTCCCTCAGAGTCCGACCGCTTTGTGGTAGAGTTAATGCTTGAAGGCGTCCGCCGGACGGAGGCGTATGCGATCGTCCTGGATATTACGCAATTGCCTCTCCCCGAGCAGGTGCGGCTCGTCAAACAACACAAGGATCGCCTCAAGGCGCGCTTGCGGCGCTCGATGGATCCAGAGACAATCCGGGCGGAGGCTCGGGCGCATGACTGAATCACGAACTGGGTACGCGGGCGACGTTGATTCCCTGCTCGAGCAGGTGGCGCAGTGCCTTGCAAGCGATCCACAATTCATGGCATCTCTGCTTGAGACGCACCGCCGCCTGGAAGGCAAGAGCCAGGAGGCACAGCAGCTGCTTCTGGGCGTTGATCGGCTTGGCTTTCTGCGTCTTGCGCTTTGCCGCAGGCCCGATGGCAACGCTAGCGCCTTTCGTGCGCAGGCCGAGCAGATTGCCCGCTACACTGGCGCGCAGCTTGCCGCGCTGGTGCATATCATCCGCCGCGTGGATGCACTTGAAGGCATGGACATGCGCACTGTGCAAGCACAGGGTGAGGGAGCAGCCGTCGTACAACCCCTGCCCGCAACGGGGTTTGCGGCGATGGTAGCGGCACGCGACCGTATTGGCGAAAGCCACGTGGACTACAGCCCGCCGGCCCCGCGTGCGGGCGGCGGCGATGAAGCAGACGACGCCCGCCCGTCCATCACATCAGCTGCAGATGCAAGCGCGCCGCGCCGCAGCGAGGCTCCCCATGACACCGCCAGCGACTCTTCTGTCCAACCGCCGGAAAGCCCCGACGACAGCCTGGCTTAACACCGAATGCAGTGACCTGGTGCGCGACTTCTGGATTGCAGCGGGGGGCGAAGAGCCATTCCCGCGTACGTTGGAAGTGGCGCTCGGCTTGGCCCTGCCCGTCACCCTTGTGCGCCTGCCCGGTCTTCACACCGATGCCGCCCGCGCATGGCTGCGCGCGCGACGGCGCGAACTGCTCCTCGCCGAACCCTCCCGCCCACTGCACGGCTGCCTGATTGCGCACCGCGGCAACGGCATCATCTTTGTGGATGCGTCGGACAGTCTCGACGAGCAACGTTTCAGCCTCGCCCACGAGATTGCCCATTTTCTGGTGGACTATATGCTGCCTCGCCGCCGCGCGCTGGCGCTGCTGGGGGATGATTTCGTCGATGTGCTTGACGGCAGGCGCAGCGCCACAGCGGGCGAGCGGCTGGCATCACTCTTTCAGGGCCACTCGACGCGCCCGCACGTGAGTCTGATGCAACGCAGCGTCGACGGCAGTGATGCGCTCAGCGTTTGGCAGGTTGAGCACCGCGCCGACCGTGTGGCGCTGGCATTGCTGGCGCCGCCCGAAGAGGTGCTGGCGCTTGCCCAGGGCAACACGCTTGAAGAACGCCGCGGCTGCGCTGAACGCGCACTGACGCGCGACTATGGCCTGCCGCCCACGCCGGCGCAGCGCTACGCCGCCGAACTGTTGCAGACACTCCAATCCGGCGATTCGTGGCTGGATGGGCTGCGCGCGCTTGTCCGCACCCATGCCGCCGCATCAAGCCAAGGTCGCTGAACGCTGCACGCCGATGAGACCTGGCCAGGACCAAGACTTCGCCTCCATGAATGACTACGCTGATCTCTATCTGGAAGATAACGGCGCCGAAGGCTACGACGACCTGCATGTGCACGCGCCCGCCGAAGCGCCGTCTCTGCCTGAGTTCGACGAGTCGTTTGGCGAGTCATTCGCCCAGACCGTGGATCTTGCCACGTGGCGGCCGGGCGAGGACTTGATCGCCGCGTACGGTCGCCTTGAGCAGGAAGTGGCCGACGCGCTGGCGCGTGAAGACGAATACAGCCGCCACATCCGCGCCCACGTCTTTCCGCAGATTGCGCACGTACCGGGCGCACCCGACTGCGCCGGCGTCTACGAGGCCGACCAGGCGCATCTTCAGAAGGTGCACAGCGGGCTGCTCTTCAACGGCGGCGTGGAGGCTTGCGACGGCATCAGCGTGGTGCACGAGACGTTGCCGCTGACGATAACGCAGATAGGCGTCTGCCTGGTGACCTACAATGGGCGACAGGGCGCGTGGGCGCATCGCCTCTTCCGGCGCGACCTGCGCAGCCGCGCCGGCAACCCGGTTGACGAGGTGCTGGGCATGCTGGAGCGGCGGCGGCGCAACAGCGACGGTCGCGACCAGTTGAGCAACCTGGCCCGGCGCGGTATTATGGCCTATGCCGAGCGCGCGCTGCTGCGCGACAACTCCACCGCCACGTGGCGCATGGGTCACGGCAGCGTGCTCCCCTTTGAACTCATTTCCGGTCTGTGGGCGTCGACGCTTGGCAACCTGCGCCAAAGCCTTGAACTTGTGGAGTGGTATGTGGACTATGGCCGCTTTGTCTTTGTGCCCCACCGCACGCAGAAGCGCCACCTGCTGATGATTGGCAACGCGCTGCGTCCACGCGAATATGCGCTGGTGCACACGCTCCAGCCCGACATTCGCAACCTGATTGACAGGGGTCACTATCGCGACGAAAACGGCGTGCGCCCGGCCATGGAGCGCTTTCACAATGAAGTAGCGCCGCGCATTGTCGTAGGCGTCTACCGTGTGTGGGAGGGCGCGCCTCCTTACATCTTCTTTGCCCCGGCGGAAAACGCGCACATGGCGGCGCACGTCGTCATTGCCGACGCCATGTTGCAGGAGCACAAAGGCTTTCCCATGCTGATTGACCTGGCCGACACCGTATGCCGCACAACTTTCGGCGTCGACAGCCTGGTGCCCACAGTGCAGACTGCCTACGCGCGCAGCGGCGAGCCTCTGCGCCCGCTCTCGGGCAGCGACTTTGGCATGTAGTGCTTTTACTTTACCCCGCCCTCCTTCCGGAGAAACGCCGTGCCTGCTACACAATTCGACTCGAATCAGACGATGCCCGGACCTGGTGCAGCCTTTGCACAGGCGCTCGACGCCGATATTGCCCAGAGTGGTGGCCCAGTCGTTTTGACCGCGCAAGAGGCGGAGGCTGCCGGCCGCACCATGTTCGACGTACCCGGCAGCCGCGACAATACAATCACGGTGCTACTGCCCGCCGATTCGATTGGGCGTGTGCCGGCGCAGGCGCTGGTGCGCATCCTCAGCCGCACGGCTGAGGCAGGAGGCGACGGCCGCCAGTACCTGGGCGCCGTGGTGGAGGGACCGTTCGCCGAGCCGGACGGCCTGCGTGCCGACGCGCCCATCGTCGTGACGACCACGGTGCACGGTACGCAGTTCATGCCGCGCTACCACGGGCGCGTACAGGTCGAAATTCTGGGCGAGGAGATTGAGGGTGCGTTGGTGCCGCCCCGTTATCGCCCCCTGCCCAACAGCCCCGTGCTCGTGCTCAGCGAGGCCGAGACGAGCCGCCAGTTGGGGCTCATCCAGGAGTCTCCCATTGAACTGGGGCTGGCCGTAGGCTTTGAGTCCATGGCCGTGCAGGTGCCGGCGCACCGCAAGACGGTGCTGCCTCGCCACGTAGCCGTGTTGGGCACGACAGGCGGTGGCAAGTCGACAACCGTTTCGGGCATGATTGCAGGCTTCGCCCGCAATGGCATGGCCACCGTACTGATTGACACCGAGGGCGAATACACGGAAATCGGCCGCGCCACAACTGATGTGCAGATGCTGCGCTTGCTCGAGCGCAGCGGGCTTGTCGCACATGGCGTGGGGCCGGTGACCGTGCGTTATCTGGTCGGGCGCGAGAGCACCGCCCCGGCGGGGGTGGCCAAATCACCCTTCCGCCTCGATTTCTCAAGCATTTCGCCCTATGCGGCCGCCGAAATCATGGCGCTCAGCGAGGCGCAGGAAGACCGTTATTTCAAGACCTACGATGCCGCCAAGCTGATTCTGCGCGACGTGGGCATCTTCCCGAGTCGTGACAATGCCGACGACGAGCGCCGCGTGCTTGACCTGGATGAGTATGCCGCGGGCTACCCGCGCATGACCCTTTCCATGCTGCTTGATGTGGCGCAGTCGGTGAGCGCGCGACTCAATCGCACGAGCTTTGAACCCTTCAATCGCATCTTCCGTGAGGGCGACAACCGGCGGCGCTTTGATGAGCGCGTGAATCAGGTGGAGACCAATCACGCGATTAGCTGGCGTACACTTGTGAGCAAACTCTACAGGCTGTCGCGCACCAACGTCTTCGATAACCCCAAAGCGCCGCCCGTGGATTTCGCCGCCCTCGCCATACCCGGCCAGACCACGGTTATCGACCTGAGCGACTCCGATTCGACCACCATCAACAATCTCGTGATTGCCAGCCTGCTGCGGGGCGTTCAGGAGCAGCAGGAAATTGCCTATGAGGTCGCCGAGCGCGCCGGGCGCGCGCCCACGCCGATGATGATCGTGATTGAGGAGGCGCACGAGTTCCTGTCCAGCGAGCGTATTGCCAAGATGGAAACGCTCTTCGAGCAGGTGGCGCGCATTGCGCGGCGTGGACGCAAGCGCTGGCTTGGCCTGGTCTTCGTCACGCAGCTTCCGCAGCATTTGCCCGACGAAGTGCTCGGGCTTGTCAACAACAGCATCATCCACAAGATAACCGACGCCAGCGTTGCCAACCGCCTCAAGCGCATGATTGGTAACGTGGATGACGGCCTGTGGCTGCGCCTGCCCAACCTGGCGCCCGGCCAGGCCATTGTATCGTTCACAAGCATGGCGCGTCCGCTGCTCGTCACCATCCACCCTACGCCCTGCAAACTGCGCATGGTGGAGTAGGCAACGGCGCGCAACGGAAGCAGGGCCAGGCGGCCTGCGCCGTTATGTGCTTGCGTGTAGCGATATTGGCGAAAAAGGGAGCCGGCACGGTGTATAGGGCAGCGCCGCACGAATGTACGAGGAGTTTGTCGCGGTGGCGTATGCGTGTCTCCGAAGTCGCTCAGCGCCCCTTATCATTGCGAATTGCACCTCGTACTGAAACATGCCCTCAAATGCATAAGCCGGTATGTGATCACGTCCATCCGCCCACTACGCGCACCGTTCTTATGCGGATTGCATCCATGGAACTTTTGTCGTACAATGCCTTTGGGCGCAGACAATTCGGTTCTATACGCCCCTTCTCCCACTTGTGCGCAGCACCATTGACAGACAATTGACGCTGGATACACACTGACGCAACATCGCACCGGCCTTGCCGCATCGTTGACTCCTGGGGAGCGCCCTGCAGGTCGCTCCCCCATTGAGCAAAACACCGAGACCCACAATGACCCAGCAAACACTCGTCGCGCCGCCAGCCGACATCCCTTCTGCTCCGTCTCCCCGCCCCCGCGATCTCGTTCAGCTCACTCTGGCCGATTACTACGCCGTCTCCGACAATGAGGGCAGACCGATTGCCAGTTTGCTTGTGCTGGTCGACAGCAGCAAGCGGCCTGTGCGCGCCGAGCTGCACCTCAACGGTAGCGCCACCGATGAATCGGGCCGCCTTGCCGTGCGGCAGTCGCAACACATCATCGAAGAGCGCTATACAGGCCCTGAGGAACTGCCGCTGCAGGTGTGGCAAAGCTTCCTGCGCAGTGATCCGCTGCACATACCTCTCAGCCCGGTTGGCATGATGGCCGAGGCCGCCGCCGAGGAAGAGAGCCGGTTGCGCGGCTTCGCATTCTTGTGGAAGGTGCTCTCGATTAGCGTGGCCGCGCTCGTCCTGCTTGCTCTGCTCGCAGGCATTGTCAATCGTGTGCGCGGGCCGGAGCCGACGGTTGCGACAACGCCCGGCAGCGGTGGCGTCGAGTCGCAGAGCGAGCCACTGGGTGCGGTCTCGATTCCCGAGACGGCGCTTCCGCCGGTCGATCAGCCGCTGCCCGCGGCCGCCGCACGCCCCGAAATCGAGCTCCCACCCAGCAGGAACGCTGAAGGGAATATTACGATTGGTCGGCGCGTGCGCATTCGTGACGGCGCCAAGCTTACGCTGCGCACGGAGCCGGGCGCTACCGCCGGCGAGACCGTGGGCTACATGCAGGATGGTGCGGAAGCCACAGTCATCGGCGGGCCCACCCAACTGCAGGGCAATTCAGATACAATCGTGTGGTGGGAAGTGCAACTGGACGATGGCGCTTCGGCATGGGCCGCCGCCAATGACAGCAACATGAGGCTGCTCGATCTTGTTGATTAGCACACGGAAGCTACGGAATGGTTGGTGAATGAACGACGGCGCCCATTTTGGCGCCGTCGTCTTTCGTTCTTCAGGGAGGCATGCATGGACAGCCGCATCGCCGCACTCTCGAATCAGGCGCCCATTGTGATTGAGGCCTACCCGCGCCATGCCGCTTCTCTCCTCTTCGCAGACGGCGGTCGCCTGCTGCTGACTACAGGCATGGAGCCTATTGTGCGCCTCTGGGACACGCGCGATTGGCGTCTTGCCGGGGAGATTCGCGGTCACACCAACGCGGTCACCTCTGTGACGCTGACGCACGACGAGTCGCGCCTGATCACTACCTCGAGCGACAAGACGACGCGCATCTATTCATTCCCTGATGGCGCGCCCCTGCAAACGTTGTCAGGCCACACCAAGACGGTGACCGACGCGGCATTCTCTCCCGACGCAACACTGCTGGCCACGGCATCGAATGACGGCCGCGTTTTGCTCTACGACATGCCGTCCGGCGCGCTGCGTGCGACGCTCAAGGGTCATGTTCGCAACGTCACGAGTGTCTCCTTTTCGCCCGACGGCACGCTGCTCGCGTCCTCCGGCTTGGGCCAGGAGGCGCTGATTTGGCGGATGCCCGACGGCAAGTGGCTGCAAGCGCTGTCGGGCCACGATACCGTCACCGGACTGGTGGGTTGGGATGCTGATAGCCGGCACATCGTGACGTATGACTACGCTGGGGCCGTGCGCCGATTTCGAGCCGAAAACGCAGATTGCCTCGTCGATGTCGCGCTCGAGATTCCGGCAATTTCGGCGCTGCGCCCATCGCCCGATGGCGCATTGTTGGCCGCGGTCGCGCCCCATACGCTGGCTTTCTTTGACGCGCACAGCTTCGAGCGGCTCGAGACAATCAACCTCAAAGTCAAGGGCGTGTACGGCGTCGCCTGGTCCCCCGCGGGCGACATGATCGCGTGCAGCGCCGCCGACGGGCGCATCCGTATCTGGATGCTGGTCCCAAACTGAGCGCGAGGCTGGCCTACCCTTAAAATCGCACAACCTCCGCGTTGCCACGTGACGCGTCGCGGTATATAATACACGGAGCGTATTCAACGTCGAATACAGCCATCAAGGAGGATGGTCCCATGTATGCAAACATCCTGGTTCCACTGGATGGGTCGTCGCGCGCCGAGCGCATATTGCCCTATGTGGAAGAGATTGCCGTCAAGTTCGGCTCGCGCATTACCTTGCTCCAGATTGTCGAATCAGGCTTGACCATTGTGGCGCCTTACGACATTGCGCCCTATGACGCGGCGGCAGATATGAAGCGCCATGTTGGCGAGGCGCAAGCGTACCTCGCCGGGCTGGAAGGCTCCTTTCGCAGCAAGCACATTGATGTGCGCTCGGTTGTGGAGAGTGGTCCTGTGGTTGTGGCCATCAATGATGTGGCGGCGCGCGAGTCGTGTGACTTGATCGCCATGGCCAGCCACGGCCGCACAGGTCTCAATCGCGTCTTCTACGGCAGCGTGGCCGCGGGCGTGCTGCATCGTGCAGACAGGCCATTGCTGCTTATCCGCGCACAGAATGGCTTTTAGCGCGGTTGCAGTGCATTGCGGGACGCTGGCTGCGGGTGCTTGCCCGGCATATCCCGCCATGATTCCGAAAGAAGATAATGCAATACGTTTACGGGCCAATCCCCTCCCGGCGCCTGGGGCAGTCACTTGGCGTCGACCCCATTCCGCTGAAAACGTGCAACTGGAATTGCGTCTATTGCCAACTTGGGCGGACCTCGTCCCTCGTTAACGAGCGGCGCGAGTGGGCCCCCCGGCAGGATATTGTCGACGAAGTGGCTATTGTGCTGGCCGCCCATGCGCCCGGCACGATAGATCATGTGTCATTCGTTGGTTCAGGTGAGCCCACACTTCACGTCGGTCTGGGGTGGATGATTCAGCGCGTGCAGGCGCTGTCGTCAGTGCCCGTGGCCGTCATCACCAACGGCGCATTGCTGTGCGATGCGACGGTGCGCTCCGAATTGCTGGTCGCCGACGTGGTGATGCCCACCCTCAGCGCGGGCAGCGAAGCGCTCTACCGACGCATGCACCGCCCCCACCCCGATCTGCACCTGGCCGACATGGTGGAGGGACTGGTCGAGTTTCGGCGCGCCTATCAGGGCAAGCTCTGGATTGAAGTCATGCTGCTGCGCGGCGTGAACGATGATGACCCCGCCTTGCAGGCCCTGGCCGCGCTGCTGGCGCGCGCAGCGCCGGATCAGGTTCATCTGACCTTGCCCGACCGCCCGCCGACCGAACCGTGGATTGAACCGCCCGACGCTGATGGCCTCATGCGCGCGACTGCCATCCTGGGAGGCGTGCTCGGCGATGCGGCGCAGGTGGTGCCGCCCAGCGGTGTGCGCTTTGATTTCGCCGAGGGAAGTGATCCCGAGGCGGAACTGCTTGCTATCTTCACGCGTCACCCCATGAGCGAGGCGCAGGTGACGCAGGCGCTGGCAGGTGACGAGAGCACCATCGCCGCACTCGAGGCGCTGGCGCGCAGCGGCAAGGCACGCTTGACCACGCGCCACGGCGTGCGCTTCTGGACCACGGCGAAGCAGCGCTTCGAGCCGGCAAGCGTCGTGCAGGCGAAACTCGTGGCCGAAGACCATCGTTGAATAGGCAGCCGCGCATTGCATGAAGTTGAACAAACGTCCGGGTGGCACATAGCACAGGTGCGGACATGACGCCGAAACCAGGTGCTTCTCCTAAACTCGACCTCAAGAAGAGCCTCTCTGGTTTGTATAATCAGCGCGGCAACGAGTGTACGCTTGTGACGCCGCCCTCCCTGCATATTCTCTCTGCCGATGGCGAAGGCGATCCAAACACGGCGCAGTCGTGGACTGACGCAGTAAGCGCCCTCTACAGCGCTGCTTACACGCTAAATTTCCAGTTGAAGGCGCAGCGCAATATGCCGGACTTTGTCGTGATGCCCTTGGAAGCGCTGTGGTGGGTCCTGCCAGGTCAAGAATTTCGCATGGTCGACAAGAGCAACTGGATCTGGCGCGCGCTGATTGTGATGCCTGACTTTGTAACGCAGCAACACGTCGACGAGGCGCTTGCATCGGCGAAAAAGAAGAAGGGCCTGGATGGCCTGCAACGCGTCTTCTTTGGCGAGTTTGACGAAGGGCCGTCGGCACAGGTGCTTCACATTGGCCCGTATGCTGACGAGCCGTCAACAATCCAGCGCTTGCATGCGTTTATCAGAGCGCACGGCCAGGAACTGTCGGGCAAGCACCACGAAATCTATCTGAGCGACCCGGGCCGCGTTGCACCCGAGAGAATGAAAACAATTGTGCGGCAGCCGGTGACGCAGGAACTGCCAGTTGCATAGCCGCTCCGGTACAAGCGGCCCATTGCCCATTCGCAGTGTTACGGAATGATTCATGCAAACGATAGACAACTCCCCCACCAGACATTATCGCGAGAATTCCGCTGATGCAGCCGCGCACGGCGCGCTGATTGCTGTTGACGCGCGCAGAACGAAGGTCAACGGCGGTGTATCACTCAAGAAATTTGCGATCCTTTCCATCGGTGCTGCGCTCCTCACGATTGCGCTGAAGAGCGGCGCCTATCTATTGACCGGATCGGTTGGTCTACTCTCCGACGCGATTGAGTCGCTCGTGAATCTGGCTGCGGCGATCATGGCTCTGCTGCTGATTACCGTGGCCGAGCGTCCGCCTGACGAGGAGCACGCTTTTGGCCACACAAAGGCAGAGTATTTCTCAAGTGGCATTGAGGGAGCGCTCATCTTTGTTGCCGCGCTGGCGATTGGCTGGAGCGCCTTCCAACGCCTTCTCAACCCCCAGCCGCTCGAGAACGTCGGTATCGGCCTGATTGTTGCGGTTGTTGCATCTGCGGTAAACCTGGCTGTAGCTTTGGTTTTGCTGCGCGCCGGCAGTCGCTACCGTTCAATTACGCTTGAGGCTGATGCCAAACACCTGCTTACCGACGTGTATACATCGGCTGGCGTGATTGTAGCGGTGGCGTTGGTGTATCTTACCGGCTGGCTGATCCTGGATCCCATAATCGGTATGCTGGTGGCGATAAACATCGTCTGGTCGGGCGTGCAACTCGTGCGCCGATCGGCGGAGGGACTGATGGATTCAGCGCTGTCGCCCGCAGAAGTCGCCAAGATTGACGAGACGCTTCACCCTTTTCGCGAGCAGGGCATCGAGTTCCATGCCTTGCGCACGCGCCAGGCGGGCACGCGACGCTTCATGTCGGTGCATGTGCTCATGCCCGGCACTTGGACCATTAAGCATGGCCATCAGGTGGCGGATTCGATCGAGTCGGCGCTCTCGCGGGCGCTGCCCGGCATGGTTGCCTCTACCCACCTGGAACCGCTGAACGATCCCAGCTCCATGGCCGACCAGACGCTGGACCGCGACGCATAACGCAGCAGTTGCATGTTCATAGATGACGCGCACAGCCGGGGGCTGAAAGCCCCCGGCTGTGCTTTTTCTTACATCGAGTCGCGTGGCTGTCTTCACAAGCTGGCGCCATATGTACACCCAGCCACCACATCACCGCCAAAGAGAATCGGTAGAAAGGCGCGTCTCCGTCATCGCTATGCGGTCGGCAGCGCGCCGCGGACCTGGGCGATGACGGGGTCAATTTCCTTGATCCTGGCATACTCGCCGTCCCAGAAATCCTGGTCGCCCATGCTGCGGATGTAGTCACCGCTGTAGCCGAAATTCGTCCACAAGTCTTCCTTCATCTGCTGCAGGCGGCCGTGTTGCCCGCCCTGATTGAGGTCGACAATTTCGCCCAGGCTGGCGCCCAGGAGCGCGCTGCGCGCCCACATTTCAAGAGCGTCGTCGTCGGGTCGGCCGCCGTTGCGCGCATAGAGCGCCTGGCTCACCGAGGGGTAACGGTCGTAGGAATCGGTGGCGATCGTCACGACGTTATCATCCGGCCCGAGGCCCAGGTGCTTGGCGGTCTTGATGGCCCCAATGATGTTGCAAATGCACGAAGGACCAAAGCGGCCGACGAGTCTTTCAGCTATGTCGCGCGCCACGCCCAGCCGATTGACCAGCACATCCGTGCCTGACTGGAAGACCTCCATGCCGCGCACGGTGTCCTCGTCGGGGATAAGCATGAGCAGGTCGGTGTTGAAGACGTTGTGAATCAGCGTCACCATCTTGTCGCCGATGCCCTCAATGCGGTGCTGCCCCTGACCGCCGTTGTAGAGAGTTGAGCACTCGCGCGGCTCGAGCGCGACAATCTTGCTGTCGGGCCAGATGCTCTTCATATAATCGCCTGCGGCCAGTGTGCCGGCGCTGCCGGGGGCGCTCACAAAGGCGGCCACGCGGCCGTTGCCCACGCCCTGCGCCGACGCAGCCACTGCTGCACCCGTCACATGGCGGTGAAAGCGATAGTTGGGCAGTAGCTCAAATTGGGCGAGCACCACATACTCTTCGGGCTTGCTCACGTACGCACTGTGCGTGCGCTCAAGCGTTAGGATCACATCTGATTCGGTGCCGGGCGTCAGGTCCAGGCTGCCACCATACTTCTGGATGCGGTCGTAGCGCTCTTCGCTCATGTTGTCGGGCATGACGACGATGGCATCATAGCCCTTGAGCATGGAGACGTAGGCCGTGCCGATGCCGAAATTGCCCGTGCTGGGGCCAATCACCTTGCGGTCGCCGGGGCGCAGGTGCTTGAGCGCCTCGTTTTCGGCAAGGGTGACGTAGGCAGGGCCAACCTTCATGCTGCCCGACGGGAATGTGCGCCCGCTGAGCACGATAATGTTGGCCTGTACGCCCGTCAGCTCCTTGGGGAGTACGATGGCGTCGGGCGTGTCACCCGTCTGCTTCCAGTTGATGTTGAAGAGGTTGAGCGGGTTCTGCTCATTGCTGCGCGCGGCGTTGGCGGCGTTGCGCAGACCTGTGGGGAGCAGCAGCGGGTTGCGCATTTCGGCGTAGGTGGGGCCGGGCACGATCGGGCGGGACATGGGCAAGGTGCTCCTTTGGCGTGGCGGATGTGGGTCTCCTCAGTTTAGCGCGCGTGCCACAAAAGCGGCAACTTCTACGCCGTGCGCTTGGCAATCTCCTCCCGCACCACCGGCGCGACTTCCGTGCCCAACAACTCCACGGCGCGCATGACCTTGCTGTGTGCAATCGTGCCGATACCAAGTTGCAGCGCCAGTCGCTGGTGCCCAAAACGCTCGTGCTGGAAGAGAATCTTCTCGATGATCTCCTCAGGCGTTCCCACGAAGTCGGCCCCGCGCAGCGTCGCGTTCTGCTCCATCTGCTGGCGCGAGGCGGGCGCCCAGCCGCGCTCGCGGCCGATCTTGTTCATCAGCACCGTGGCAGAGGGATAGTAGTCCTCCATCGCCTGGCGCGTGGAGTCGCCAATCAGCCCGTGCGAATTGATGCTCAGCGGCAGCGTCGCCGGGTCGCGCCCCACCTTGCGCGCCGTGTCGCGGTAAAGTTGCGCCAGCGGGCGGAAGCGCTCTGGCATGCCGCCGATGATTGCAAGTGCCAGCGGCAAACCCAGCGTGGCGGCGCGCACCACCGACTGCGGCGTGCCGCCCACGGCCAGCCACACGGGCAGCGGCTCCTGCACGGGGCGCGGGTAGACGCCGAGGTTGTCGAATGGCGCACGGTGGCTGCCCGACCAGGTGGTCTTCTCCCCCTCGCGTATCTTCAGCAGCAACTCGAGCTTTTCGGCAAAGAGCGACTCGTAATCCTCCAGGTCATAGCCGAAGAGCGGGAAGGATTCGGTGAAGGAGCCGCGCCTGGCCATGATTTCGGCGCGCCCATTGGAGATCAAATCCAACGTGGCGAAGTCCTGGAAGACGCGCACGGGGTCGTCGCTGCTCAACACAGTGACGGCGGAGGTGAGGCGAATCTTCTGCGTGCGCGCCGCAATTGCGGCAAGGATAACGGCGGGCGCCGAGGAGACGAAGTCGGGGCGGTGGTGCTCGCCCACGCCGAAAACGTCCAGCCCCACCTGATCGGCGAGGACGGCGGTCTCCAGCAGGTCATTGAGCCGCTGCGCCGGCGAGACGAGATGGCCGGTGGCGGGGTCTGCGGTGCGTTCGGCAAAGGTGAAGACGCCGATTTCGAAGGGTGGAATGGTCATGGGTGACTCCGTAGATGGCTAAACTTAGGGACGTATTCAGAGATAGCACAGATTCTATATGGCGGCATCAATGGTGTCTGTGGTCATCCGTGGAATTCGCGTTATCTACGGCTGGCGCGGCGATTACAGGCATGCCCACTTTGCGCCTGCTCGCGAAATCAAAGCGCCGGCCTCATTTGCAGGCCGGCGCTCTTATCAGCACAACACTCGACGATTGCCCTACCGCTTCACCCGGTCCAGCAATTCCCCATCCGGCCTGTACAGTTGAATGTCGAGCGGCAATGGCGCATCGAAAGTGAGACGATCGCGCCAATTTCAGACGAGGAGCGATAGCTGCTCTCTGAGTGGCAGCAAGTCTTGTTGAATCGTATCCCAAAGGATTTCTTCATCGATTGTGTAGTAACCGTGAACAAGTCGGTTGCGCATGCCAATCATGCGATGCCACGGGATTTCGGCGTATTGCGCCCGCACCTCATCTGGAATTGCTGCGGCCGCTTCACCGATGAGAATGAGATTCAGCTCCACCGCACGCACAGTCTTTCGGTCGTCCAGAAAGTGCTCGCGGCTCATTCCGTGGACAAAGCCATTGATCTCGGCGATTGCGTCCAGGATATCTCTGACCCGATCCTGCCACGGCCGTGCGGATGGCCTAGAGAACACGTTGCATCTCCTGCTCCACCAGCATGCGGGCGCGGGGCTTCAGTGCGCGCAGCGTTCCCAGATCGACTTCTCGACCGAGGAGTCCTCCGAGGTATTCCTGAAGGGCGACGAGGCCCATATAGCCCACCGGTCGATTGAACTCAACAAGCATGTCGAGGTCGCTCGTTGGCACGGCCTCACCGCGCACGGTTGAGCCAAATAGCGCCAGCGACGCGACGCCATATTCTTCATGCAGGCGGCGGCGGTTGGCCTCAAGAATTGCGCGCACCGTAATTGTGTCCATGCGCATATTGTGCCCACTTTGCTCCCTCTTGTCGAATCAAAGCGCCGGCCCCACTGTGGAGGCCGGCGCTATCTATCTCATTTCATTGCGTGCCGCGGGACTCTACCGCCTCACCCGATCCAGCAACTCCCCATCCGGCCCGTACAGTTGAATGTCCAGCGCCATCTGCCCCATGGCGTGCGTGGAGCAGGAGAGGCAGGGATCGTAGAGGCGGATGCCATGCTCGATGCGGTTGAGGATGCCCTCTGAGAGCGTTGGCCCCTGGATGTAGTGCTGCGCAATCTGCTTGATGGTGCGGTTCATGGCCAGGTTGTTCTGCCCCGTGGCAATGATCATGTTCACCTTCTGCAGAATGCCGTCTTCGTTCACCTCGTACTCGTGGTATATGGTGCCACGCGGCGCCTCGCTCACGCCCACGGCGTGCAGGCTGTTCACATCGGCCTTGGCACGCACGCGGTCGCTGGTGATCTCGGGGTCCTCCACCGTCTCGGCAATCTTTTCGAGGCAATAGAGAATCTCGAGCAGGCGCGCGTAGTGGAACGCGAAGGAGGCGGTGACTGGTTTGCCGCGCGGCACGATGTGGCGGAAGCGGCGCAGTTCGGCGTCGGCCTTGGGCGTGCCGGCGAAGTCGCAGATGTTGACGCGCGCCAGCGGCCCGACGCGATACATGCCCGCGCTGTAGTCGCCATTGGTCACCGACGGCTTGTAGTAGGGGAACTTGAGATAGCTCCATTCCTCCACGGCCTCGCCCAGGATTTCGCGATAGCGCTCGGGCGGGAAGCCCTGCTGCAGGATGTTGCCATCGCTGTCCATCACGCGTAGCACGCCATCGTAGTGCTCAAGGCCGCCCTGCGGCGTCACCAGGCCCATGAAGAGGCTCGGGAAGTCACCGTAGACCTGGGCCTCGGTTTGGTAACTGGCCGTCATCTCGGCCAGCATGTCGAGCGCGACGCCGATAATGTCAAAGGCCTCGGGCAGCATGCGCTTGATGGCACTGCGTCCCTCGTTGCTGAGCGGATCACGCACGCCGCCGGGCACGCTCCACGCCGGGTGTACGCTTCGTCCGCCCAGAATGCGGATAATCTCCTGGCCGATGTAGCGCAGGCGGATGCCGTTGCGCGCAACATCGGGGAATTTCTGAATCAGCCCCATAATGTTGCGAGCCGCCGGGTCGCTCTCCATACCCAGCAGCAGGTCCGGCCCGCTAAGGTGGAAGAAGCTGAGGGCGTGGCTTTGCACGATCTGCCCCCAGTTCATGATGCGGCGCAGCTTGGCGGCCGTGGGCGGAATCTTGACACCAAGGATGGCGTCGCCCGTCTTTGATGAGGCCATGATGTGGCTGACGGGGCAGATGCCGCAGACGCGCGCTGTGATGCCGGGCATTTCCCAGAAGGAACGTCCTTCGCAGAATCTCTCAAAGCCGCGGAATTCAGTCACGTGGAAGCGCGCATCCGTGACCTTGCCGTCATCATCAAGCATGACAGTGATCTTGGCGTGCCCTTCAATCCGGGTGACAGGATCGATTACGATTGTATTGCTCATGGTTATTCTGTCTCCCGATTATCCGAACGTACGCATGGACGGCTCAAGAACTACCGCCTCGCCCATTAGCAAGCTCGATACAGCGGCCCAGATTCTCTCAGGGCTGGGCGGGCAACCGGGCACAAAGACATCCACCTGGATGATCTGGTGCAGCGGCAACACCTTGGGCAGCAGTTGCGGCATCACGTGGTCGCTGCTGCCATGGGGCGCCTTGCCGGGTCCCTCGTGGTAGACGGCGGTGAGCACGTCATCCAGCCCCAGGCTGTTGCGCAGGCTGGGCACGTTGCCCGTAACGGCGCAATCGCCGAAGCTGACGACAAGCTTGCTGCGCTCGCGTACTTGCCGCGCTAACTCAAGGTGATCATTGTTGCAGATCGCCCCCTCCACCAACGCCACGTCGACGTTGTGGGGGAATTCCTTGATGTCGGCAATCGGGCTGTAGACGAGGTCGGCGAGTTCAGCCAGGTCGAGCAGTTTTTCATCGAGGTCCAGAAAGCTCATGTGACAACCCGAGCAGCCGCCCAGCCAGACTGTGGCAAGCCGCACCTTGGATGAGTGCTTGCCGGCCGGACTAGCCATGGACTCCGTCGCAGGCGTGGGATGTATGGGTTCAATTCTATTTGGCATCTGAGTACTCCCAAATGTTCTTTTCGCGGCCCTCGAGAATCCATTTCAGGAAATCGTGCTGCTTCTCCATTTCGGCCACGGAGGAGCCGCGCGCCGAGAGCGCGCCTGTAGGGCAAACCTGAACGCACTTGCCGCACGAGGTGCAGGCGTCACTTGTGCCCCAGGGCTGGTTGAGGTCGGAAATGAGAAGGCTGTTGGCGCCGCGTCCCATCAAGTCCCAAACATGCGCACCTTCAATCTCGTCGCAGACGCGCACGCAGCGGGTGCAGAGGATGCAGCGGTTGTGATCAAGCGTGAAGCGCGAGTGGCTGGCATCCACGGGCAGTGCGGGGTTGAGGTAGTCATAGCGTACGTGGTCCATGCCCACTTTGGCGGCTTCCCACTGCAGTTCGCAGTTGCCGTTCATCACGCAGACCGCGCATACGTGGTTGCGCTCGCTGAAGAGCAGTTCGAGAATCATCTTGCGATACTTGACGAGGCGGTCGCTGTGCGTGCGCACAACCAGCCCCTCCACTGCCGGGGTGACGCAAGCAGGCTGGAGTTTGTTGTTGCCTGCGATTTCCACAAGGCAGAGGCGGCAACCGCCGCGCTCACTCAGCCCGTCCAGATGGCAAAGCGTGGGCAACTGAATGCCGTGCTCGCGCAGCACGGAGAGGAGTGATTGCCCCTCCTGCGCGCTCACCAGTTCATCGTTGATCGTCAGTGTGACAACAGCCATTAGACGGCCTCCAGTTCATCGAGGCGAGCGGCCTTGCGCTTGGGCTTGGGTGGCGCGGCCACAACCGGCGACAATGGCTTCTCGTCGAGCGTGCAGACGCCTGCCGCGCACTTGTGCTTTGTGATATGCGCTTCATACTCGTCTAGGAAGTAGCGCAGCGTGCTGACCACAGGATTCGGCGCATTTTGCCCGAGCCCGCAGAGACTGGTCTCCTGCACCATCACACAGAGTTCGCGCAGCGTGTTCAGGTCGGCCAGGGTGGCGGCGCCGCGTGTGATCTTCTCGAGCAGGTTGTAGATCTGCAGAGTGCCCACGCGACAGGGCGCGCACTTGCCACACGATTCGTCGGCGCAGAAGTCGAGGAAGAATCGGGCCACGTCCACCATGCAGGAGCGCTCGTCCATGATGATGAGGCCGCCCGAGCCGACAATGGAGCCAAGCGCCTTGAGGCTTTCGTAATCCACCGGCGTATCGAGATATTGCGCCGGAATGCAGCCGCCGCTGGGGCCCCCCGTTTGCACAGCCTTGAAGGCTCGATTCTCGGGAATGCCGCCGCCGATATCGTAGACAATTTCGCGCAGCGTAATGCCCATGGGCACTTCGATCAGCCCGGTGGTATTGACATCACCCGCCAGCGCAAAGATCTTCGTGCCCTTGCTCTTGTCCGTGCCGATGGCGGCAAACCACTCGGCCTTGTTTTGGATGATCGGCGCAATGCTGCCGAATGTCTCGACATTGTTGATGAGTGTAGGCTTGCCCCACAGGCCCGACTGGCTGGGATAGGGTGGCCGCGGCACAGGCTGGCCGCGCTTGCCCATGATGGAGGCCATGAGCGCCGTCTCTTCGCCACAGACGAAGGCGCCGGCGCCAATGCGAATGTCAATGCGGAAATTGAACGGGCTGTCCACCATGTGGCTGCCCAGCAAGCAGCGTCGCTCGGCCGCGCGAATTGCACGCTCGAGCCGCTTGGCCGCCACCGGGTACTCGCCGCGCACATAGATGAAGCCCTGCTCGGCGCCCACGGCGTAGCCCGCAATCGCCATGCCCTCGAGGATGCGATGCGGGTCGCTCTCCATGAGCGAACGGTCCATGTAGGCGCCGGGGTCGCCCTCGTCACCGTTGGCCACCACATATTTCTTGTCCGACTGCGACTTGCGCACCAGATCCCACTTGATGCCGGTGGGGTAGCCTGCGCCGCCGCGCCCGCGCAGGCCGCTGCGCGTAATCGCGTCGCAGACCTCGTCGGGCTTCATTTCGCGCAGAACGTGCGCCAACGATGTGTAGCCGCCGCGCGCCACGTAGTCCTCAAGCGATTCGGGGTCAATTTGCCCGCTGTTGGCCAGCACCACCTTGTGCTGCTTGGCAAAGAAAGGTGCGTCATTAGGGAATATGAACTCCTTGACTGGCTCATTCTTGGCCACATGCTCCTGCACAATGCGCGTAGCCGCCTCGGGCGTCACCTGCTCGTAGACGATCTCCTCCTGGTCGCGCATCTTGAGCGTGACGACTGGCCCACGGCTGCACGGCCCCATGCAGCCCGTTGAAACAACCTGAACTTCGGCATCCAGGTCACCTTCTTTGATGGCTTTCTCAATTGCCTCGCGCACGGCGGTGCCGCCGGAGGAAAGGCAGGGTGTGCTGGCACAGCAGAGCACGCGGCAACGGAAAGCATCCTGCCGCTCCTGCTCGCGCTGCGCCATGGCTGTCAAATCAGCTCGATTCATGCAATACGCTCCTCTTCTTCGAGCGGTGAGTTATGGGGGGAGTCAAGCCTCGGTGGCAGGAGCCAATGCGGGGGTGGGCTTCTCCACACCATCACCGTTGGCGAGCAATACGGCGCGCACACGCGCAAGCGCCTCATCAGGCGTCTGGCGGGCGATCACGTCGCCATCCACCCCAAGCACGGGTGCGAGTCCACAACTGCCCAGGAAGCGCGCCGTGTTGAGGCTCAGCTTGCCGTCACCTGTCGTCGCGCCGGCCTCCACGCCAAATTCGGCCTGCAACGCAGAGACGATTTCGGCGGCGCGCTTGACGTAGCACGCTGTGCCCATGCAAACAATGCAGGTGTGCTCGCCTTGCGGCGCGAGGGAAAAGAAGTGGTAGAAGGTGGCCACACCGTAGACCCAGCTTAAGGGCAGTTTAAGTTGGTGCGCCACATAAACCAGCAGGTCATCCTCGAGGAAGCCGAAAGCCTCCTGAGCAGTGTGCAGCACTTCGATCAATGCGTCCTGCTGGTAGGAAAAGCGTTTCAGGGTGCGGTCAATCAACTTGAAGCGCGGGTCACCGCTGGGGTGAGCCTGTCCCCCAGCGCCACTGCGGGGTTTGACCCGGGGTTTCGGGTCGGCGAGTACGCCCATACCGTTCCTCGTTCAATCGGCGAGGCCCCAAAGCAGGTGGGGCCGAAGAAATGGAAGACAACGGGCAATGCAGGTGGAATCAATCGGCGTTGACAACACAGAAATGAGTGTGTGCGCGGAGTGCGCCGCAACGCCATTGCGCACGTACATCATGTGAAGTATTTCACAAAAGGCACAAACGTGCAACCTGCCCAGGATGGGAAAAGGGGTTAGTCCGCTGGATAGTCCGCGTCCTGGTCACATGGGGAGGGGCGAAAAGAGAAGCGAGGCTTCCACTTGCGGAAACCTCGCTTCAACCGGTTTGACGATGGATAATTGGCCGTCACCGGCGCGCGATTTGCGCGTCGCGAATCCGCGGCAGGTCGAACCAGACATCATCGCACCACGCGGCTTCTTCGGCGCTGAGAACCACGCCGACACCGTGCAGGCTGTCCTCCAATTGCGCCACCGTGCGCGCGCCGATAATCGCGCTGGAAACGCCTGGCTGCGCCAGCGTCCACGCCAGCGCCACATGCGTGAGGCTCTTGCCGGTGGATTGCAGCCTGGCGTGCAGGCCCCGCACCTGCTCTAGCACCGCATCGTTCCAGTAGCGGCGGCGGTAGAGATCGCCGCTGCGTTCGAGGCCGAAACGGGCGTCGGGCGCGAGTTCGGCCTTTTCCACATAGCGCGATGTGAGCATGCCGCCGGCAAGCGGATTGTAGGCCAGCACGCCCAGCCCTTGCGCCGCGCAGAGGGGCAGCAACTCCTCTTCAATCATGCGGAAGAGAATGTTGTAGCGCGGCTGCACAGTGTCAAAGCGCACAAGGTTGTGCTTGTCGCTCGTCCAAAGTGCGCTCGCCAGCAGCCACGCCGGATAGTTCGAGCAGCCCACGTAACGCACCTTGCCCGCGGTCACCAGGTCGTCGAGTGCGCGCAGCGTCTCCTCAATCGGCGTCTCCAGGTCGGGCCAGTGCACCTGGTACAGGTCGATGACGTCTGTCTGCAGGCGGCGAAGGCTGGCCTCGCAGGCGCGTGTGATGTGATAGCGGCTTAGCCCCTGGTCGTTGGGGGCATCGCTCATGGGCCCGCGGCACTTGCTGGCAAGGATAATGCGCTCGCGATTGGCGCGCGTTTTCAGCCAGCGCCCGACAATCTCCTCGGTGCGCCCTACCATGGAAAGGTCACCCCCCAGCGGGTAGACATCGGCGGTGTCAATGAACTGAATGCCCGCCGCGTCCGCCGCATTCATGATCGCGAAGGCGGCCTCTTCGTCGGCCTGATTGCCAAAGGTCATCGTGCCCAGGCACACCTCGCTCACGTGCAGGCCTGTCCGTCCCAACCGTCGGATTTCCATGTGACTCTTCCCTTCAAATCTGTGGTGCAGGCATTTTGTTATCCCGGCGCAGTCGCGCGTTCCATCCATTCGAGGTAGGCCAGGGCGTGCTCGCGCGTCTCGCCGCACATCTCGGCCATGGGGCGCAAGCGCGTGCAGACCGCAGGCCGTTCGGGCATACCGAAGAGTGCGCAGCGGTAATCTTCCGTCAGGTGCGGGCAGCGCAGCCCGGCAGGCTTGCCGTGGGGCAGCCCCGGCATGGGTGATGAGATTGATAGCGCGACGCAGCACGCTCCACATCCCGCACGACACTCCATAGCCAACTCGAATCAATGCGTACATGCAAAGCAGGATTGCCCGCGCGCAGCGCCGGCAGCGCGTAGCGCCGGCAGCGCGTAGCGCCGGCAGCGCGTAGCGCCATGATCGCGCGTCGAGTGGTCGCCGACGCCCGTTTACCTGTCCCGGATGGCAGTCACGTGCGCAAACGACGGCACGAAGAGGTACTCTCCGTGGCGATTGCTTTCATGTATGAAAGCACTGAGGCTCTTGCTCGGGTACTGGTCGAAATCACCAATGACCGCGAGCCGCACTCGATAGTTAGTGAACTTCAGCAGGACTTCACCGAGCTTGCGCGTACTCAGATCAAAGAAATCCGGCTCAAAATTGTGTGCATGAAGAACCAGGGCATCCGATGGCGCATTGGCAATCAGGTCGAGTGCGTCAGCAGGTGTGCTTACCAGAACTGCGTCCGACGTGATCGCGGTCACTGGTCGTTCAGCTATCAGCACAGTCTCAACGATCATTGCCCTGAAATTTCTGTCCTGACTGTTCGTGGGCCGACCCATCTGCCAACTTGCGCGCGAAGTCCACAAAGACGCCATTTGTCCAGCCAAAGCCTGTTACGTGGCCGTAGAGCCCCTCTTCACCGCCGCTGCCGGGGTTGACCACGTCGTACTTCTCCCACAGCACGCCGGTGCGCGCAAACATGGCGGCGCAGGTGGTGCACCAGCGTTCGCGCACATCGCGCGCGGCTTCTACAAAACCATAGCGGTCGAGCCCCGCCGCCGCAATCCACTGCAGCGGCGCCCAGCCGTTGGGCCATGCCCACTGGCGGCCAACGCGGGTGTCGAGAGAGGTCACCAGGCCGCCATCCTGCATGAAGCGGGGCAGCCACACGTCAACGATGCGCCGGGCCTGCTCGGGCGTTGCCAGCCCGGCCCACAACGGGTAGAAGGTGGCCAGCGATGGCGTGGGCGTGCGCGCCTGGGAAACGAAATTGAAGTCCAGGTAAAGGCCCGCCGCGTCATCCCACAAAATGCGGTTGATCGTTTCGGCGCGGGCCGCGGCACGGGCCTCCCAGCCGGCGGCGCGCGCTTCATCACCCAACTGACGTGCGAAGGTGGCCATGTCCATTTCGCGCATGTAGAGGATGCTGTTCAGGTCTGCGGGCAGATGCGCCAGCCAGAGATCGTCGCAGCGCGTGGAGTGGTCCCAGCCACTCTCGCACGAAGCGAGCATGTCGAGGTAGTTGATGTCAAAGTAGCGCGACAAGCCCTCATGGACCTGACGGTGGTGGGGCTGCGCTGTGCCGAGCCAGACGATTTCATGTTCGGCTTCGGCCAGCGCCAACATGCGCGCCAGCCATGCCGGTGCAGCATCACCCTGCTGGGCTTGCACCAGCCGCCAGACGAGCGCAATCATCTGCGTAAAGAAGGGGGGCTGGCTGCGTGAGAGAAAGTAGTAGCGGCTGCCGTTGGGGATGGCGCCGAAGCGTTCGAGCATCCACGCCATGTTCTCGGTCATGTCGAGCGCGAGTTGCTCGTGCTCGCCGCCGATTAGCCCCAGCGCGGTGAAGTACGAGTCCCAGTAGTACATCTCCTGGAACATGGCTCCCACACCCGGCACAACGTAGGGGCGGGGCAGCCCGATGAGCGTCTGCTGGTCGACCGGGTTGGAATGGGTGAGCTGCGGCCAGAAGCTGTTGATGTAGGCGAGCAGATCAGCAAAGCGCATGGGGTGTGTCCTTCATTGCAGCGGTGCAACCTCGCGCCAGTATATCATAGCGTTGCTGTGCGATGTGACGCGCTGAGACTCACTCGACAGGGGAGCGACGCGGCCAGCCTGGCCTGCAGGTGTGCTGTGGTTCGACGCTTGCCCGGCGCTATGGTATGATTCCGTAAGTTTAGCGCGCGTCATGCGCGGCAGGTGGGCGATTCGTGGAACTGACCGGGACGATGGGCGAGGATGCGTTGGGCGAGGCGGCTGCGCTGCTGCAATTGAGCATTGAGGCGCGTGCAGCAGCGCGCACGGCGCTGGACGCAGAAGTGCGCGACTGTGTGCTCTGCAAACTCTCTCGGACGCGCACGCACGCAGTGCCGGGGGACGGCAGCTATACCTCCGTGGTGCTCTTCGTGGGTGAGGGTCCCGGCTTTGACGAGGACAAGCAGGGCCTGCCCTTTGTGGGGCGCAGCGGCCGTTTCCTCACCGAGAACCTGGCGCGCGTGGGCATCAACCGCGCCGACGTGTACATCACCAACATCGTCAAGTGTCGCCCGCCCGACAACCGCGACCCCGAGCCTGAGGAGATTGAGGCCTGTGCCGGTTACCTCGAACGTCAGGTCGCGCTTATCAACCCGCGCATTATCGTCACGCTGGGGCGCCACAGCATGAATCGCTGGCTGCCCGGCGCGTCCATTACGCGGGTACACGGCCAAGTGAAAAACATTGGCCACGGGCGCGTGCTGCTGCCCATGTTTCATCCTGCTGCGGCGCTGCGCAACCCGGCGTGGCGCGGCGAATTTGAGAAGGATGTGGAAAGACTGCCGGGCCTGGTGGAGCGCGCCCTGCGCGCCAACGAGGCGGCGGCGCGTGGTGAAGTGCCACCCGCAGGCGCGCCCCATCCGGGTGATGCTGATTATGTGACGGTTGCGCAGGCGGGAGATGGCCCCGCGGCGAGCCGCGCTGCAGTGCGCACTGACGCGCGCGCAAACGCGCCTGCTGAGGACGAGGGCCCCGCACAAATGCGGCTGCTGTAGTCGGCCGGGCGTTGGGCTTCATTATTTGATGGTTGATTCCGGCCAGGGCGGGATGCGCCCCGGCCTTGAAGACTTTTGTTGAAGTCAAACTGCGCGTGGCGCGATGCCACGCGCGCGACAAGAAAGGACGTTTCATGGATAGTTCAGAACGCGGCGCCGCGGGCGCAGCAAAAAGCGCCGCGGGTGACGCACTGCCCCTCTTGCGGGTCGTCCCGCTGGGCGGTCTCGGCGAAATCGGCAAGAACATGATGGTGCTGGAGGTGGGTAGAGAACTGCTGATTATTGACGCGGGGCTCATGTTCCCCTCCAGCGACATGCACGGTGTCGACATCGTCATCCCCGAAGCCGGCTATGTGCTCGATCGCGTCGACGATGTGCGCGGCGTCATCCTGACCCACGGTCACGAGGACCACATTGGCGCGCTCTCCTACCTTGTCGAGGAGGGACTCAAGGCGCCCGTCTACGCGACGGCGCTCACGCGCGGCCTGCTCGAGGTGAAACTGCGCGAGCAGAAACTCCTTGGCGACATGGAATTGCATACCGTGACGCCGGATGATTGTATCGAGCTTGGCTCTTTTCGCGTGGAATTCTTCCACACGACGCATTCATTCCCCGACAGCGTCGGCGTTGCGGTGATGACACCGGCCGGGCGCGTGATCCACACCAGCGACTACCGCTTTGACGCGACGCCTCTCGACGGCAAACCAACCGAAGAAGGCAAGCTCAAGCGCTGGGGCGATGAGGGTGTGCTGCTCCTGATCGCGGACAGCACAAACGCCGAGAAGGCCAAGGACACACCCAGTGAACGCTCGCTCGATGTCATGCTGAACCGCGTCATGGGCGAAGCCCCGGGCCGTGTGCTGTTGGCGACCTTTGCCAGCAATCTGGGCCGCGTGCAGCAGGTCATTCACGCCGCCACGCGCCACGGGCGGCGCGTGGGAGTGATTGGTCGCTCCATGGTCAACAACGTAAAGATCGCCATCCAGCTTGGCTACCTCGACATCAAGCACGAGGACCTTTTGACAGCCGGCGAGATGGAGTCGTTGCCCGCGCGCGAAGTGGTCATCATTGCGACGGGCAGCCAGGGCGAACCGACCAGCGCGATGGTGCGCATGAGCATCAACGACCATCGCCAAATCACGTTGCGCGCGGGAGACACGGTTGTGCTCAGCGCAACGCCCATCCCCGGCAACGAAGAGCTCTTTAATCGTACGGTGGACAATCTCTTCCGCCAGGGGGTCGATGTCTTCTACCATGAGTTGGGCGATGTCCACGTAAGCGGCCACGGCGGGCGCGAGGACTACAAGCGCATGTTGGGCCTTGTGCGCCCGCATGCGTTTATTCCGGCGCACGGCGAATACCGCCATCTTGTGCTGCATGGCCGCATTGCTGAGCAGAGCGGTGTCGCGCCTGATCAGGTCTTCGTCGTGGAAGATGGCCAGGTTGTGGAATTTGGCCGCTTCGAGGACGGCGTCATATCGGGCCGCCTGGGCGAGAAGGTGTCCGCTGGTCATGTCTATGTGGATGGCCTGGGCGTGGGCGATGTAGGCAACGTGGTGCTGCGCGACCGCCGCCACCTGAGCCAGGACGGTTTCATCGTCTGCGTGGTGGCGGTGGATGAGGAGGACGGCAGCGTCATCTATGGCCCCGAGATCATCAGCCGCGGCTTTGTCTACATGCGCGACAACGAGGAACTCTTCGGGCGGGCGCAGGATGCGGTGAATCGTGTGTTACGCAAGAAGATGCCCGTGCAGGTGCTGGAAGACAAGATTCGCGACGCGTTGGCCACCTTCGCGCACAAGGAGATGGGGCGTCGGCCCATGGTGCTGCCGCTGGTGATGGAGGTGTAGACTGCTGACTGGTGGACTGGTGGACTGGTCGATTTTCATCCAAAGCGTCACGTCTCCGGCGTGACGCTTTTGTTTTGCGCACTTCACTGCTTACAGAGTGGGCAGTTCGTAGGTCACGTCTCCGACGTGACACTGTTGCGGTGCGCGCGTGTGCAGCGCGCGCATTCAATGCCAACGCCAAAACAGCCACCGCATCCCCGGCCTTTGTTTTCATGCCAAGAGGGTCCAAAACAAAAGCGTCACGCCGGAGGCGTGACCTACTGCCACCCTGCCTGTGATCTGCGTCACACCTTCGCCGTCTTTGCGCGCGGTTGCGCTTCTGACAATTGCGAGTACAATCCCTCCGCCCCTGATTGTGCTTTGCCGTCCCCCCACGCCACCAAAATGCCGGCCAGTGCGTTTTCTCCTGAGGAGAGCCATATGTCGTACAGATTCGGTAACGCCGCGTGGCGTTCTTGCGTGCTTGTGCTGCGCCATACGGTTGGCGCATGTCTGTTGTTCGCGCTGGTGGCGGGGACGCCGTTGACCGCGGCCGCGCAGGATGTCGCGCCCGCCGACGCGCTGGCGGTGCTCGATACCGTGGTGGGCGACGGCACGGCCACTTCGTGTGACGGCAACGCGCTGGAGGCGGCCGTCGCCGCCGGCGGCAACGTCACCTTCAATTGCGGCGCAGAGCCGGTAACGATTGCCGCCAACACGATGGTGGTTGACGGGGTGAACAGCGTTGTAGACGGCGGTGGCCTGGTGGTTATCAACGGTGCAAGCCAGCGCCAGATCTTCATTGTTAACGCGAATGCAAGCCTAACGCTGCGCAATGTGGTGGTGAGCGGCGGGTTTTGGGGCGGTGGTGGCGGGGCAATCGCCAACTCGGGCACAGTGTTGATCCAGCGCAGCACGTTGCAGGACAACACGGCCGAAACCGGAGGCAACGGCGGCGCCATTCTGCAGCAGGCGGGCACGCTCACGATTGAGCAAAGCACATTGCAGAGCAACACGGCAAGCGGCGACGGCGGCGCGATCGCCGTGACCGGCGGTACTGTGACGATTCGCCAGAGCACCTTCAATGGCAACAGCGCCAGTTCCGGCGGCGCGTTTTATTTGCTGGGGGGCGACACGACGCTGGAGAACAGCACCGTGAGCGCCAATGCGGCCGGTGCCGTAGGTGGCGGCATTATGACCGAAGTTCCACAAGGCGGCGGCTCGGTCACGCTGGTGCATGACACGTTTTTCCAGAACAGCGACGACGGCGCGGCGGGGAACATTGGCCTGGGAGACAACAGTGCCCCCGTCAGCCTGCGCAACTCCGTTCTATATGCCACGGGCGCTCCCAACAACTGTTTTGTGGGCCAGGGGGCTTCGGTTGCTTCCGGCGACTTCAACTGGGCCAACGACGACTCGTGTGGTCTGGCTGGTGGTCACGATGTCCAGAACGGAACCGAGCCGGGGCTGGGGGGACTGGCCGATAACGGCGGTCCCACGCGTACCCAGATTCCACTCTCGAACAGCCCCGTCGTGGATGTCATCCCCGCCGCTGACTGTCCGCTGGCGCTGGATCAGCGCGGCTTCCCCCGCCCGCAGGGGACAATGTGTGACAAGGGTGCGGTTGAAGAGGTTCCCACACAGATGCCGCCGCTGCCCATTAACCAACCGGGGGTGCAGCCCTTCTACCTGGGCAAGCTCTTCGTGCGCAACATCAATCTGCCGATCTTCCTGCTCAAGCCCAACATCGTCGCGCAACGGCTGGAAGTGACGCAGGGCATCCAGACTGCGGCCGGCACGGGCGTCACGCTTGTGGCGGGCAAACGCACCTACGTGCGCTTCCACGTGAACAGGGACTTCGGCTCCGCAGACCCCGTGGTGGGTGCGCGGCTATGGCGGATTGTGAACAGCCAGCGCGTGGGCGACCCACTTGTGCCCAGCAGCGCGATCGGCTTTGCGCGCTTCATCCCCTACCGTCTGGGCGGAAGCCGCTTTGTCAGCGATCCCTACATCACCGTCCGCTCCAATCCAAACCGCAACACGCTCAACGATTCCTTCTACTTCCGGCTGCCCGACGCGTGGACCGCAGCCGGCAACCTGACGATCGAGGCTGAGGTCAACCCAACGTTCCAGGCGAACAGCTTTGTCGAAGAAAACCACGCTGACAATATTCTGCGCAGCACGGTCACCTTCAACTCGACGCCCAGCATGGTTCTGCGTCTCTATGCTGTCTCCTACAGGACGGGCGGCGTAACCTACACGCCCACCGATCTGCAATTGCGCGAGGCCGAAGACTGGCTGCGGCGCGCCTATCCGATCGCCCGTCTCATCGTCAAGCGCGACGCACTGGACATGACGAGCCTGGGCTATCTGCCGAACTGCACACAAGTCAACGGGCGGCTCATCTGGGCAAGCATCTTCCTGCGCTGGGGAGGCATTGACCCGCAGCCCACGCGTTACTACGGCATGGTGAGTGACGGCGGCTCATCGGCGCGCTTCATGCGCGGCTGCGCCGACAACATACCCAGCTTCGTCGCCTCCGGCCCCACGGGCGACCCCAGCACGGTCTCGATTGGCGCGTGGGACGTCGGCAACGACGGCGCCAGCTATGGCGACTGGTACATGGGTCACGAGTTGGGCCACACCTGGGGGCGCTTCCACGTAAACTGCGCAGGCACCGAAGTTGGCCCCGATGCGGCCTTCCCGCTGCAAAACGGCACAATCGGGCGCAAGAGCAACGCCGATGCCTTCTGGGGCTTTGACGTCTCGCTCAAGGGGCCGGTGGTCTACCCGCCTACGTGGACGGAGATCATGTCCTATTGCCCCAACCAGTGGATCTCCAACTACACCTACGAGGCCATTCGCAACCGGCTTGTGAGCGAGAACAGCGCTGCTGAAGCGCAGGCGGCTGGGGTCCCGGCGCCCGCCGACTATCTGATCATCGAGGGCGCCATCAGCCCCGACGAGACACAGGTCACAATCCGGGAAGTCTACCGTTTGACTGCGCCGCTCCTTCTGCCGCCGCCCACACCCGGCGGCTGGGACATTCGCCTGCTCGACGGCGGCGGCAACGTCCTGGCGACCTATCCATTCACACCCCGCATCGACACCGACGACCCCAGCGAGCAAAACGACGCGCTGATCATGGAGCAGGTGCTGTGGGTCAACGGCACACGCCTGATCCAGGTGCGGAAGGGCGCGGCTGTATTGGCGACGCGCCCTGTCAGTGCCAACGCACCCACGGTCACCGTAACAGCGCCCGCTGGCGGAGAAACGGTGGGTGCAGGCGGCCTCAATGTGAGTTGGAGCGCGTCCGATCCCGATCTTGACCCGCTTGTCGCGACCGTTCTCTACAGCCGTGACGGCGGAGTGAACTACAAGCCGCTGCGGCTGCACGTACCTGGAACCAGCGTCAACATTCCCGTCACGGAACTGGGACAGACGACGCAGGGCAAGATTCGCGTCATCGTGAGTGACGGCGTACTCACTGGCCAGGATGACTCGGAGGGGCTTTTCACGACGCCCAACCAGCCGCCTGCCGTGCAGATTCTGCAGCCCGCCGCCAACCTGGCAATTGCCTATGGCCCCACGCTGGCGCTGAGCGGCGCGGCGTCGGACCTTGAAGATGTCGACCTGCCCGACAGCGCCTTCCGCTGGAGTTCGAGCCTTGACGGCCCGCTGGGGATCGGGCGGGACCTGGATGTCGCACTCGAGAGCTTGGGCCAGCATACGATCACGCTGGAGGTAGTGGATGCCAACGGCGGCATCGGCAAGGCCACGCGCGTTGTCACCGTCAATCCCGATACATCCGTGACGGCTGCATCGCTGAATGCATCGCCCGCCTCAACCGCAGCCACCCTACCCCTGGGCGGGGAGAGCACGGAAGTCATCAGCCTGCGCAACCCGTCAGGCGCGGTGCTGGCGTGGCAGGCCACGAGCAACGCACCGTGGCTCACGCTTGACGCGCTGCAGGGCCAAACCCCGGCCGACCCCATACTACGCATCCGCAGCGCGGGGCTGGGCGTGGGCGTCTATGTGGGCGTAATCACAATCAACACGACTGGCATGGAGGTGGCGGCGGACGCCGTCGATACGCAGGCGCCGCAGGGCCAAATGGCGACGCAACAGGTGCGCGTCTTCCTGACGATAACCGGCAACACGCTAATGCTGCCGATTGTGAAGAAATAGGCCACAAAGAGACAAGCGACACAGAAACAGACAAGCGACACAGAGAAACAGACAAGCGACACAGAGATCACGGAGGCGACGGAGAAACACAGAGAACAGCAGGAGCGAAGACTGCAAGACTGGCTGTGTCTTTGCGGTTCTCGCTCTTGTTGTTCTCTGTGTTTCTCTGTCGCCTCTGTGACCTCTGTGTCGCTTGTCTCTCTGTGTCGCTTGTCTCTCTGTGTCGCTTGTCTCTGTGTCGCTTGTCTGTTTGTTTAGTTGGTCGCCGCGGCCTCTCAAGGCTATAATCGGTGCGCCGGGCCACTTGGGCCCAACTGCCCTGAGCAATGCAAACATACAATGACCGAGCCGCTGTCCGAACATAAGCAAACTGCACGTGTCATCTTTCAGCCCAACGGCCGCCAGGATGACGTGGCCATCGGCACGACGCTGCTGACCGCGGCGCGCGACATGGGCGTGGAGATTGAGTCAATCTGCGGCGGCCATCAAACATGCAGCAAGTGCAAGGTCCGTGTGGAGACGGGCGACTTTGCCAAGTTTGGTGTGCGCTCTGCGGCCGACGCGCTGACGCCACCGGGTGAGCGCGAACGCCAGTATGCGGCCAGATACGGCTTTGCGCCCGACGAGCGCATGAGCTGCGCCTGCCAGGTGCTGGGCGATGTCGTCATCCGCATCCCCGAGGAGAGCCAGACGCGCAAGCAGGTGGTGCGCAAGGGCGTGGGCGTCGACCGGCCGATTACGGTGGATGCGCCTATGCGTCTCCACTATGCCGAACTGCCCATCCCCACGATGAAGGACCACCGTGGCGACTGGGAGCGCTTGCAGGACGAACTGCGCGCCACCTTTGGTCTCAGCGATCTGCGCATCGACATCGCCGCGCTGCGCGAGCTCCAGCCCGCTCTGGCGCAGGCGGGCCGCGCTGTCACCGCAACCGTCTGGAACGAGCGCGAGGTTGTGCGCGTCCAGCCCGGCTTCCACGATGCGCTCTACGGCGTTGCCGTCGACGTGGGCACGACCACCGTGGCCGGCCACCTCTGCAACCTGCGCACAGGCGAGATTCTGGCCTCTGCCAGCCGCATGAACCCTCAGGTGCCCTTTGGCGAAGACCTGATGAGCCGCGTCTCCTATGCCATGGTCAACGAAGATGGTACGGCGCGCATGCGCGATGCTATCGTCTCTGGACTGAACGAGATGATTGGCGAATGCTGCGCCGAGGCAACCATTGCACCAACTGATGTGTGTGACATCGTTCTCGTGGGCAACACCACCATGCATCACCTGCTGCTGGGCGTAAACCCGCGCGAGTTGGGGGGCGCGCCTTTCAGCCTTGCCACGCATGCGGCGCTGGAGCTCAAGGCGCGCGACCTTGGCCTGCAGGTTGCGCTGGGCGGCAACGTCTACATTCCCCCCTGCGAGGCCGGCCATGTGGGGGCCGACAACGTGGGCGTGCTCGTGGCCGAAGCGCCGTACGCACATGATATCCAGCAACTGATTCTGGACATCGGCACGAACGGCGAGCTCCTGCTGGGCAACAAGCAGCGGGTGCTCAGCGCCTCAAGCCCCACCGGCCCGGCGTTTGAGGGCGCGCAAATTCGCCACGGCATGCGCGCTGCGCCCGGTGCGATTGAGCGCGTGCGCGTGGACCCTGCGACGCTGGACGTGCGCTACAAGATCATCGGCAACGACGAGTGGATTGAGAGTGTGGCCGCGCCGGCGGAGGTTGAGGATGGTGATGGCATGGACGCGCGTGAACGCCGCCAGCGCAAGCGCGACGAGTTGCTGAACCCCGCGCTGCGCACGGCAGGCATCTGCGGGTCGGGCATCATCGAGGCAATTGCCGAGCTCTTCAAGGCTGGGGTGATTGCGCCCAACGGACGCATTGTGGAGATTGAGCACGAGCGCTTGCAAACGGGGCTGGGTGAGGGGGGCGGCAAGGCCGCTTTTGTGCTTGCGTTTCCGCACGAAACGACAAGCGGCCGGGGCATCCTGATCCACTCCGACGACGTCCGCGCGATTCAGTTGGGCAAAGCCGCGCTTTACGCCGGGGCCAAGCTGCTGATGCAGCGCATGGCGCTTGAGACGGTGGAGCGCGTGGTGCTGGCCGGAGGCTTCGGCTCCTACATTGATCCGCTGCACGCGATGATTTTGGGTCTGATTCCCGATTGCGACCTGGACAGGGTGGTCGCCGTGGGCAACGCCGCAGGTGACGGCGCGCGCATGCTGTTGCTCGACAAGGCCAAGCGCGAAGAGGCGGCATGGGCCGCGCGCTGGGTCACCTACATCGAGACCGCCGTTGAACCAAGTTTTCAGGATGAGTTTGTGGCTGCTCTGGACTTGCCGCATGCGCGCGATCCCTATCCCCACTTGCACGCGCTGCTTGAGGCCGCAAAGGCAGAGTGGCCCGACGCGCGCCGCGCCGCCGTGGAGGCAGCCGTGGCAGGACGCTCGCAGCGCGCCACCAGCGCCGACCGCACCGCCCGCCGTGAACAACGTATACAGCGGCGCAGCCTGGCCAAGGCCGCCGCCGCGCCGTCAACCCAGGCAGGATCAACAGCAGGAGACGCAGCATGAGCGACTACCAGATCACCTACTGGCGCGACATCCCCACCATGGTGTCGGCGCGCGCCGGGCGCACAAATACGGCCAAGGTGCAGCTTTCCGACCGCTTCATGGTGGCGGTGGACGCCGCTGCCATGCGCCTGGGGTTCACGGGATCGGACGCGTATATGGAGCAGTGGCGCAAGGGCGAATGGCTGGCGCGCGAGGGTGAGCCAGCGGATGTGGCCGCGGCCGTTGCCGCCGAAATCGAGCGCGAGTACGACGGCGTGCGCCTGCGCGCGATACTCTTCGACTACGCGCGCGAGGGCGAAGCCGCCGGTATTGCCCAGCCGCCTTTGTCCGCAGCGCCTGAAACTGCGACCGATAACCCTTTGTTCCGCATGCTGGCAGCGGGCGAGATTGTGGTGGGCGACGGCGCCATGGGAACCATGTTGCAGGCATCGGGCCTTACGGATGGCGGCGCACCCGAACGGTGGAACGTGACGCAGGCCGAAGAGGTCAAGGCCATCTATCGCGGCTATGCCGAGGCCGGATCGCAAATCATCACCACCAACACCTTCGGGGGCACATCGGCGCGTCTCAAGATGCACGGCCTGCAGGAGAACGTACGTGAGTTCAACCGCGCCGGTGCGCAACTGGCGCGCGACGTGGCGGATGAGTATGGTGCGCTCGTTGCGGGAGACATTGGCCCCAGCGGCGAACTGATTGAGCCGGTCGGGCCCCTCTCCATGGCCGATGCGCAGGCCATGTTTGCCGAACAAATCGCCGGGCTGGTGGAGGGTGGCGTCGACTTCATCCTGATTGAGACGATGAGCCACCTCAACGAGGTGGAGGCGGCGGTGCGCGCGGCGCAGCAGGTGGCTCCGCAACTGCCGATTGCCGCCACGCTCAGCTTTGACACAAACTTCCACACCATGATGGGCGTGAGCCCGCGCCAGGCTGTCGAGACGTTGGCAGCGTGGGGCGTGCGAGTAATTGGCGCTAACTGCGGCAATGGCCCGGCCGAGATCGAGACGGTGATGACGCAGATGGCGCAGCACCGCCCCGAAGGAGTCTATCTCATGGCCCAGGCCAACGCCGGGCTGCCGCGCTACAAGGCGGGCGTCATCTCCTACGACGGCACGCCTGATGTGATGGCCGACTTCGCTGTGCGCCTGCGCGGCCTTGGGATTAATGTGATTGGGGCCTGTTGCGGCAGCACACCTGCGCACATCGCCGCCATGGCGCAGGCGCTGACGGCCGTAAAGGACCAGCCAGTTGTCGGGCCACCCGCCGCCGAGTCGGAGAGCATTGAAAGCGCTGCCGGCCGCGCCGAGCGCGCGGCCTCGCGACGCTCCGCCCGCCACTCCCACAGCGAAGCCTGATATTCAGGTACGCACACTATTTGACGCAAGGTCGCAAGGGCGCCAGGGAACGCAAGGAAGGGTGCAAGGAACTGCAAAAGACGCCTACGCCCCTTCCAGGCTTCGCATAGTGCTACTTCGGTCGTTACTTGCATGGCGGCTTCAACCCTGTTTGCAGTTCCTTGCGCCCTTCCTTGCGTTCCCTGGCGCCCTGGCGAACTTGCGTCAAATTGAGTTACTTCTCTGGAGATGCGCGTGAAGATTGGCATTATTGCCTGCGGGGCCATTGTGCGCGAGATGATTGCCGTGGCCAGGCGCCAGGGGTGGGACTTCGAACTCACCGCTGTACCCGCGCAGTTGCACAATCTGCCCCAGCGCATCGCGCCCGCCGTGGCCAAACAGCTTGACGCGTGGGCCACGCACTTTGACCTGATTATCGTGGGCTACGCCGATTGCGGCACAGGCGGCGCGCTCGATGCGCTGCTCGCTCGCTATGACCACGTCGTGCGCACCCCCGGCCCTCACTGCTACGAGTTCTACGGCGGTGAGGACTTCACCCGCCACAACGACGAGCACCTCGGCACCTTCTACCTCACCGACTTTCTGGCGCGCCACTTCGACGGCCTCGTCTGGACGGGGCTGGGGCTGGACCGCCACCCCGAACTGCGCGACCTCTACTTTGGCAACTACACACACGTGCTCTACTTACAGCAGGCAGACGAGAGCGATCAAAGCGCACGCGCACAAGCGGCGGCGCACAAGCTCAACCTCGAATATGCGCATCTGGAGACCGGGCTGGAGGTGCTCGAGGCGCGCCTCGTGGCCGCTGTCAACGAGTTTGCGCAGCGCAAGGGCATCGCAATGCCCCCGCCTCCCCCCCCGCCTCCCCCCCCGCCGCAGGACAGCGCCTAGCCTTGCGCCGCGTCATCTTTCTCTTTCTCGACGGCGTGGGGCTTGGCGTTGATGACGCTGCGGTGAACCCGCTGGCGGCGCGCGCCTACCCCATGTTGGCGCGCCTGCTCGACGGCCACGCGCCCGTCGCTGCCACAGGACGGCTCTCCACGGCGATGGCCGAATTGGTGCCGGTGGACGCCTGCCTGGGCGTTGCCGGCCGCCCACAAAGCGCGACGGGGCAGGCGGCCATCATCACCGGCATCAATGCACCGCAGCGGCTGGGCGAACACTACGGCCCCCGCCCCGACGCGCGCGTGCGCGCCGTGGTGGATGAGGGCAACCTCTTCGTGCGCTTGCATGACCTGGGGCTGCGCACGACCTACTGCAACGCCTACCCCGATCGCTTCTTTGCGGCGGTGGCGCGCGGCAAACGGCTGCTCAGCGTCAACCCCTATGCCGCGCAGCAGGCGGGGCAGCGCTTGCCCACCTATGACGACCTGGCGGCAGGGCGCGCGCTCTCCGCCGATTTTACAGGCGCAGGCTGGCGCAGCGAACTCGGCTATGTCGATGCGCCGCTCTACACGCCGCGGGCGGCGGGCCGCCAACTCGCGCAGATCGCCGCCAATTACGCCTTCACCTATTGCGAACACTGGCAAAGCGATTCTCTCGGCCACCACTGCGATCTGGCCGGCGCCGTGGACAATTTCATTACCATTGACGGCGTGCTGGATGGGCTGCTCGACGCGGTCGAACTTGAGAACACCCTTGTCCTCGTCGGCAGTGACCACGGCAACGTGGAGGATTGCAGCCACTCGCGCCACACACGCAATCCCGCACTAGGGCTGCTGTTTGGCGCAGGTCGCACCGACTACGCCGCGCGCTTGCACAGCCTCACCGATTGGGCCCCCATTATCCTCAGCCACCTAACCTAGAACTTCGACGCAAAAAACAGCAAACCTCGACGCAACGCCGCAAAGACGCAAAGACGCAAAGAAAGGCAACAACAAAAGGAGCTATCTTTGTTGTTGCCTTTCTTTGCGTACTGGTCTTGCCTGGGTTTAGTGGACAGATAGATAAGCAAGAATGTACTATCTGA
>CAYRVP010000021.1:0-43675 GCA_964427845.1 uncultured Caldilineaceae bacterium | reverse complement strand
TTCGCCCTTGGAGGTCTGCCTCGGCCCGGGAACGATGCTGCCCGTGTCCAGCCCGCCCGAATAAGCGGGCACGCATTGCTTCACGGTGGGGTTGGAGGCGGGTGTAATGGTCATGAGGGTCTTCCTTTCGGGCCAGGTGGGGCCTGGGATGAAGCCGGACAAGGGCGATTGCGCGCATGGCGCACGCTACGTAAGCAATAAAAAACGCCACCCGGCTCATCCGGGGTGGCGTGGAAGCGAGGGCTCAGGAGCCAGCGCGCGCGAGCCGGGCGTCGATCACCCGGGGTGCTGTGGCCTGTGCAGTCCGCTTCCGGCGGACATTGTCCTCAGCGGCGAAGCGCCTGCGAGGGCCGTCGAACTCTCTGTGCAATGCATCACAAACAAAGGATAGTGCAGCGTGGGTTGAATGTCAAAAGAACGCACGGCATCGTATGCGCATGGGACTCGTGTTCAGTCAGGTTGGATCATAGGAAGTGGATCGATGGAGTTTAGCGTTATTTCGGCAGTTGCTTTTTCCGGCCCGAAGGCCTATAGTATCGCACCCAGTCCGCCCCTCTTATCCTCAAGCCATTGTCTGTCCACGACCCGCCCCGCTTCCGCGATCTCTTCTTTCCGTTTGCAAGGAGTGTGAAACCCTCGTGACCCCGCACCCGCGATTCGTACACTCGAGCCTCCAACGTGTAGGCCGGGCCGGAGCGCTCCTGCTCGCTCTGACCCTCATGTTCATCTCTGGCGCGCGCAGTTACGCGCAGGAAAGCCCGGCGATTGAGCCGCAGGCAATCTCGACACCCATCACGCAGAATATCATCATCGATACGATCTGGACGCTCGCGGCCAGCCCCTATGTAGTCGCCAATAATATCAATGTCAGCCCAGGCGTCACGTTGACGATCGACCCGGGCGTGCAGGTGCGCTTCGCGCAGTCCGCCGGGCTGCGTGTTCTCGGCACGCTCACTGCCGTCGGAACAGCCGAGAAGCCCATTTTCTTTACGGGCACGACGGCGCAGAAAGGCTGGTGGGACAACATCAGCGTCGAGGGCACCCTCGCCGCACCCAACACAGGCTCCGTCTTTGATTACGTCACCATCGAGTACGGCGGCGGCGTCAGCTACTACGCCAACCTCTATCTCTCCTACGCCTCTGTCTCTGTTTCTCACAGCATCATCCGTGAGAGCGCACGGGACGGCCTCTATACATACGGCGGAGGCGTAACGCGTCTTTCGCATACAACCCTTGCGAATAACGGCACGGCGGCCGACCACTACGCCATCCGCTTCCACCATGCGTCGATGAACCCTCTCCTCTCGAATGTGACCGCCACCGGGAATGCCAACGACGCGATTGCCCTGGGCGGCGGTACGATGGCGGGCGACCATCTTTGGGAGAATGTGGGCTTGCCATACGTCATCCTCAACGACGCGATCGTCGCTGAGGGTGCATCCCTGACGATCGAGCCGGGCGCGCAAGTGCGCTTCACGCCGTATGCCGGGCTGCGTGTCCTCGGCACGCTTACTGCCGTCGGAACAGCCGAGAAGCCCATTCTCTTTACGGGCACGATGCCGCAGAAGGGCTGGTGGAACAACATCAGCGTCGAGGGCACCCTCGCCGCACCCAACACAGGCTCCGTCTTTGATTACGTCACCATCGAGTACGGCGGCGGCGTCAGCTACTACGCCAACCTCTATCTCTCCTACGCCTCTGTCTCTGTTTCTCACAGCATCATCCGTGAGAGCGCACGGGACGGCCTCTATACATACGGCGGAGGCGTAACGCGTCTTTCGCATACAACCCTTGCGAATAACGGCACGGCGGCCGACCACTACGCCATCCGCTTCCACCATGCGTCGATGAACCCTCTCCTCTCGAATGTGACCGCCACCGGGAATGCCAACGACGCGATTGCCCTGGGCGGCGGTACGATGGCGGGCGACCATCTTTGGGAGAATGTGGGCTTGCCATACGTCATCCTCAACGACGCGATCGTCGCTGAGGGTGCATCCCTGACGATCGAGCCGGGTGTGCAGGTGCGCTTTGCGCAGTCCGCCGGGCTGCGCGTCCAAGGCAGGCTGACAGCCATTGGCCGCGAGGGCGCCCGCATCCTCTTCACGGGCACGACGGCGCAGAAGGGCTGGTGGGAGAACATCAACATCCGGGGGTCGAATACGCATCTCAACCAGGGCTCGATTCTCGACTACGTGACGATTGAGTACGGCGGCGGCATCGGCGCCTACGCCAACCTCTATCTCTCCTACGCCACTGTTTCCGTTTCTCACAGCATCATCCGCAACAGCGCCCTCGACGGCATCAGGTTCGACGCGGGTGCAGGCGCTTCGGTGATCGAGTCGAGCCAGATCGTCGACAACCAGGACTATGGTGTGCGCAACTATGGAGAAAATGTCCCGCTGCTGGCCGCCAACAACTGGTGGGGCGCCGCCACCGGCCCCATCGTCAAGGACCACGAGGAGTGCAATGCGGGAGGCACGGGCAGCCCTGTCAGCCTCAACGTGGAGTACCGTCCCGTCTTGAACACCGCCAATGCACCAGTAAGCCCGGTGGCGCCGCCCCGGTCAAACAGCCTGAGCGTGACGCCGCTGCGCTGGTTCATCCCCGCCGACGGCGTCACGCGCGGCGAGGTGATCATCACCCTGCGCGACGGCGAGGGGAACCCAGTTGCGGGCCACCAGGTATCATTGCGGACCACGCTCGGCAGCGTCATCACCGGCAGCCTGACCGATGCGCAAGGGCAGGCGCGCGCCCGCATCGCCTCCGACCTCCCGGGCGAGGCACAGCTCACGGCGTCGGTCCATGAGACGAACCCCTGCATCATCCGCGCCCGCTCCGGCCTGGCGGTTGTGACCTTCACGGCGTTCGACCCAGGCGAGTTGATGCCGAATGCGGCCGCCCCCTACATGAACAGCGGGCTTGAGTTCTACCCCGAGCCCATCGTCAAGGGCGTGTCCACCATCATTGTTGCGCGCGTGGTCAACCCCAACGACTTCCCGATCTCGGTCAACGGCACCTTCGGTATTGCCCAGTCGGGCATCGGGCTTGCCTTCCCGGCCGTGGGCTCGGTGGAGAACCGTGTGATTCCGGCCAACAGCACCGGCGTCATCTCCGTCAATTGGACGCCACCCATCTCCGGGCACTACTGCATGCGCTTCGAATACAACTGGCAGAGGGTGGGAACGGCCGAGGCGGCGGCGGTGCAGGGCAGGCAGACCGCGCAGCGCAACCTCAACGTCTATGGTGCGTCGCCGGGATCCAACAACGATAAGGAAAGCCTCAAGAAGGCAGCCCGGGCTGGCGCCATTGTAGGAGCGATGCCCAAAGGCACCATGGCGGTCTTCATTCCTGGTCTCGCGGTGAAGCAACTCACCAAGTGGCAATTGACCACAGCCGCGGAGATTTCGCGACAACTGGGAGGCGACCCGCCCCGTCAGGACTATACGCTGGTTTCCGATGCAGTGCCGGTTCTGTTGTTGCCCGTTACCGCGGGGGGCGATGTATCACAGCAGATGGCTGCGGCGATCAATGCGCTGCAAGAGGCATTGGCGTGGGCAAACGCCCATGGTGACGCCGCGATCATCGCATACGACCGCTATGGCGGTGCGACCGCCGCCAGTGATCTTGAGCGGGCATCGCTGCAAATCAACGCACTAAACTACCACAAGCAAGAAATGGCAAAGCAACTGCTCAAGGCGGCGGATGCGCTGGACCAGTATCACGCGGCGAGGCAGCAGCAGGGCATCGCGGACTACGTCCTCACGGGAGATGACGTCCGTGCCTACCAGGCGCGTCTCAGCGCGACCGGCTTCACACCGGAGGAGATTGCCGAGGCGCACGATGTCGGCCTGTCAGATGCGGAAATCGAGGTCATTCGCCAGCAGCACATCAGTGCCGATCCGGATCAAGGGACAGGCTCGTTCATGCAGTTCCTCGTCTATCTCGCCGTCACCTACCGCGAGCTCGCCAACACAATCCTCTATCCGCCCACCTTCGGTCTTACGATCAGCGGCAGCCCGGGCAGCGCCAGCCTGCCGGCGACAGCCACCGCGGTGGCCCCGCCACCCGAGATGCCGCCCACGAACAACCTCGCCCGCGTCTTCGAGGTCGTCAACACAATCCAGATCGGCAATCCCACAGGCCAGACGGCGACAATCGATTTGCGCGTGCGCCCCGTGGACCTGCCTTCCGACTGGATGGTGGCGGTCTCGCCCATTAGCGTAACGCTGGCGGCGGGCGCGCAGGTCGCCGTCGAGGTCCGCATAACGCCGGGCGGCCCGGCCGTGCAAGGCACGATCCCCCGCATCGCAGTCGAGGGCTACGTGGGCAGTGCGCTGCTGGGGGGCGTGACGATGGACGTGATCGTGCCCCGGAACGTACTGAAGCCCGAGAAGCCGATCTTCCTGCCAGTGATTACCACTTCCTGATCCAACCCGTACACGCAAGCGGCGCCTGACATTGTCAGGCGCCGCTGCGCGTTGAAAGCCCAACGCTTGTCGACCCTTCGCTTCGCTGCATGCGGATTAGGGCCGGTGACCTCCTGCGCCGTTCGCTCGCAGTGTGTGCGTTCCCACACCCGCAACCGCGTGAAGCGATAGCGTCGCGGGAGAGACGCCCACCCCGACATCAAAAGCAAAACCTGAGCGGCAGCCGTGACCTTGTTTGCCAACCGCGCCAGGATTATCTGCAGGTTTCGTTCCGGCATCGCTTCAGCGCAGCGCCGGGCAGGCGTCGCGGATCACATCCGTGATGTACTCGATCTCGCCCTCGGTCAGCGACGACGCCGAGGGCAGGTAGAAGCCGCGCCGGCAGAGATCCTCCGCCACGGGGTAGCGTTCGCCCTTGTACTGTTGCCAGTAGACCGGCTGGCAATGCATGGGGATAAAGAAGGTGCGCGTCTCAACGCCGTGGTCGGCCAGCACCACGCGCAATTGGTCGCGGTTCATGCCATACGCGGCTTCATCCACCAAGATCCCGTACATCCAGTAGACATTCTTCGCCCACGGCGCTTCGGCGGGCGTGCGTATGCCAGGAATCGTGGCCAACCGGCGCGTGTAGGCGGCGGCGTTGCCACGACGTGCATCCACGAAGCCATCAATCTGCTCCATCTGCGCCAGCCCCACGGCGGCCTGCAGGTTCGTCATGCGGTAGTTGAAGCCCACATACTTGTGCCAGAAGTGGCGCTCGTGGCTGAAGGCGTGGTCGCGCAGATTCCACGCCAGTTTGGCGATATCCCGGTTATCGGTCGTCACCATGCCGCCTTCGCCGGTGGTGATGATCTTGTTGCCGTAGAAGGAAAAGCCCGCGGCATCGCCCAGGCTGCCGGCGCGCCGCCCCTTGTACTCAGCGCCGTGCGCTTCGGCTGCGTCCTCGATCAGGGCGATGCCGTGACGCTCAGCCAGCGCGCGCAATGGATCCATGTCGGTTGGGTGGCCGTAAATATGCACGGGCACAATCGCGCGCGTGCGCGACGTGATCTTCGCCTCCACCATGTTCATGTCCATTTGCCAGTAGGTCGGCTCCATGTCCACCAGCACTGGCCTTGCCCCGCAATAGGTGACGGCGTTGGCCGTGGCAATCATGGTGAAGGTGGGGATGATGACCTCATCCTCCGGCTCGAGCCCCAGCGTGGCCATGGCCAGGTGCATGGCCACCGTGCCGTTGGCGCAGGCGATGGCGTACTTGACGCCGCAGAAGGCAGCGAACCTCGTCTCGAAATCGCGGATGAAGCTGCCCGCCGAGGAGATCCAGTTCGTTTCGACCGCCTGCGTGACGTACTTGAGCTCATTACCGCCCAGCGTTGGCTCGCATACGGGAATGATGCGGCGGCGCGACTCGCCTTCAAACTCGGGGATGGCGCGATAGGCGAGTTTCACCTCAGGGTCACTGAGCGGGATGATGGAGGCGAGGTCGCCCATCTCTTCAAGCGATAGTTCGGCGGGTTGAAGCATACGGAGGGTTTCCTTCAGGGCGTGCAGATGCAGCGAGCGGTCTAGCGTTCGTGAATTGTATCACAGCCATGCACAGTCGAAGTGCGGCATCCCCATGTGGAACCCTCGCTGCGCATGCTTCAACTAGCCGCCGCTGCGCACGCGCCACACGGTCGAGACATAGTGACGCCCCTTGCTCAGGTAGTCGCCCAGGTTGGCGCCCGTTTTGCTCTCGCCAGCGGTGCGCGGCACGCAGATGTAGGGAACATCCACCAGCGCGAAGCCGGCGCGCCCGGCGCGGCCCAGCAGATCGATGCAGTACTCGCCATAGTCGCCACGCAGGCGCAGTTGGCTTAAGACGGCCGCGCGCCCCGCCACGAAGCCGCTGGTGTAGTCATGCGTGTAGGGGCCAATCAGGATGCGCGCAAAGAGGTTGATTGCGCGGCTGAGCATGCGCGCCGACGCATCGTGGGCGACGTCGGCGCCGCCGGGCGCCCAGCGCGAACCTACTGCAACGTCGGCCCCCGCCTCCACCGCGCGCACCAGCCGCGCAATGTCCTGCGGCGGCATGGAGAGGTCGCAGTCCATCCATGTGACCACATCGGCTCCAAAGGTATGAATGGCAAGGTCGATGCCCTTCTGGATGGCAGAGGTGAGCCCTTTTTCACCTATGCGCTTGTCGAGGATCACGCGCGGCGGCCGGCCCGGTTCGTTCCAGCGCTGTGCGGTTTAAAGACCAACAGCGGCGGTGCCGGCGGGCGAGTTGTCATCCACGACAAGGACGCAGTGTGTTGTGAAGGCATGTCCAAGCACGACGTAAATCAGCCGAGCGATATTGTCGCGCTCGTTGTAGGTGGGCAGGATGGTGCAGACGAGTGTGGGCATGGGTGGGTAGGCGAATGGTAACGGGTGTAGGGGTTGACTGGTGAACTGGTTGACTGGTTGACTGGTTGACTGGCCGCCTGGTCAACCAGTCAACCAGTTCACCAGTTACGATTCCTTGTCGCCAACACAAGAAGGCTGAGCCCCGCGGGCAGGGTGGCGCGGCGCAGCCACGCGGCTTCGAGCGCAAGCGCCGCGTGCACTGCCCGATTGGCCGCCGCCGATGCGTAGACTGCAGTGGCCGCCGTCGTCAGTTCGTCTGCGTTGCCCGCCATGTTGTCCAGTGTGCGCAGCGCCACGGCCGGTGCGGCAAGCAGAAAATTAGCATAGCTAAATCGCTCAATCTCGTAATCTGCAGACTTTAGCATGTAGCATATCTCGGCGCGCGTGTAGCGTCGCCCGGTGTTGAAGCCACGGTCGTGCGCGCCCTGAAGGCGCGGGTGGGCGCTTACACGTAGCAGAAGCAGCCCGCCCGGCCGCAGAACACGGCGCGCCTCGGCCAGCGCTGTCGGCAAGTCAATCCCCGCCTGATCAAATGAATCGAGCGCCAGCAGCAGGTCAATTGCTTGTGCAGGGAAGGGAAGCCGCAGCCCACTCGCCTGAACGAAGTCGGGGCGATGGCTGCCCGTCGCGTTTGCCAGCGCCTGTGGGTGAATATCCGCGCCGATGACGTGCGCGGCCGGCCAGGTTGACTGCAGCGCGTGCGCCATGGCGCCCAACCCGCAGCCTACCTCAAGCACGGTCGCGCCGGGCGGCATGGCGACGTCGGCCAGCATGGCCCGCGTCACACGCACCATGCCTGCTGTCCAGCCGCCGGTGGCATGCGCGTCGTAAAGCAAGGGGAGGAGCGCCGCCTGTGTCATGGCGCACCCGCAATTTCCACCATACCCAGCGGAATGGCGGCTGGAGGCAACTGCGCCCCGTCTGCAGTATAAAGGCCCGCTGCCAGCCAATACACGCCGGCGGGCAGGTCGGCGGGGAGCTCGATCTGGTATTCATCCAGCACGCGCCAGCCCGGCTGCCAGCGCGTCGTGGGGAGAGATCCCCCGCCGGGCGGTCCATCCTTGCCCGCCACCTGCGCACCGCCTCTTGCAGCAGGCGCAAGCACGTGTGTGAAGACCGTCCAGTCATGGGCCGGCGGCGCATCCACCAGCCAGTGCAATTGCAGATACAGGAGGTCCCCGGCGCGCGGGGTGGCCGGCTGCAGGTCATAGCCAAGCAGCGTGATGCCATCGCCCACGCGCGCGGCCAGGGATACTTGGGGTGGGCGCGCGCTGGCCGGGCCGATTGGGCGTGTGTAGATGGTGGCGTAGGTTTGCCCGGCAAAATCGGTGAAGGTGCGCGTCATGACCGCTTGCGGCAGCACCTCGGGCAGGAGCAGCGGGCCGCGAAAGTCCTCCTGGTTGATGATCGCGTAAGCCTCGGGCTGCGTTGTCGCGCCGTCGGTCACCGGGAAGATAGCACGTGCGTCAAAACTCACGGGCGCGGGACGGTTGCGCGTCTCCCAGGCAAAGGCAAGCGTCGCGTGGTCGGCGGGACGGGGTGAGAGGTAGACGGGCAGATCGGCCGGTTGATCGGCCACCCAGCGTCCCACATCCCAAAGGCCCTGGTCAAAGGCATAGTAGAGCTCGGGCAAGGCAGCCCAGCGCACAAAGTAGTCGCGCGCCGTAGTCATCCCGCTCAGTAGCAGCAGGGCGACCCCTATCGCAGGCCCTGCCCAGGGCGCGCGTGCGGGCCGTCGCTGCCAAAGCCAGTCGAGCGCGGCGGCGCAGAGGAGCGCCACGGGGGCCGCCGCACCCAGCACGCGGTGAAAGTGCGGCGCATACTCGCTGACGATGCCAACCGATAGCAGCCCTGCCAGCCCCAGCAGCGGAATCCAACTGGCAGGCGCGCGCAGGTGGCGCAGCGCCAACAGCAGCCCTGCCCAAAAAGGAAGCGCCAGCCACAGGTCGAGCGCGGGCGCGCCCGGCAGGTTGCGGCGCGGGTCCATGTCGCCTGTGGGGCCAAAGGGCCAGGCGAATGGCCAGAACATGGTGAGAGTCGCACGCAGGTTGTGGAGTATGCCCTGGTTGTCGCCGCCGTCAGGGCTGCCTGTGGCCCCCACCACGGCCAGTTGCGCCGGACGCATGAGCAGCAATTCGGCGTGGCGGCTGAAGTAGAGCAGCAGCGGCGCCACGAGCGCCAGCGCCAGCGCACCGGCCAGCAGCAAGCCCAGCCAGGGGCGGCGCACCTGATCCTGAGGCCCGCTGCCTCCGGCAGCGAAAAGCAGATTCAGCGCTGTGACCGCCACAATGATGGGGATGACCCATGCGCCCTGGTAGGTGTAGAGGGTGGCCGCGAGCACAAGCGCCAGCGCGACGCAGTTGCCCCACCCGCGCGTGCGCCAGCCGCGCAGCAGCAGCCAGATAGCCGCGGCCCACTCGAGCGGCACAATGACCGGCTCGATGCCCATACGGCTGAAATGAACGTGCCAGCGCATGATCGCCAGCGTGACCGCGGCCAGCAGCGGAAACGCTGGCGACAGGCTGCGGCGCGGTGCTGCCAAACGCAGCTCAAACGCTGCGCCATAGACCGCCAGCACACCCAGCGTGCCAAAGAGCGCGGCCGTCATACGCATGAGCGTCGGCCCTGGCCCCAAGCCAAAGAGGCTGCCCAGCCAGAAGCTGAGTGCGTTGGCATATGCGTTGAGGGGCGGCACACCGAAGTTTCCCTCGAGAAAGAGGGGTTTGTATCTGGGGATGGTCAGGATACGCCATGCCTCCAGCCCCTCGAACGACTCATCAAAGTGGAAGCCGGGGGGCAGCGTGTTGATGCGCCAGAGGCGAAAGGCAAGGGCCACACCCAGCACGAGGAGGAGAAGAACGGGCTGTGCGGAGGTCCGCGCGGGGCGGGGTTCTGCGTGCGCCATGCAGAGATTCTAGCACAGGCACTGAGCGTGCCGTCTGTTGTCGCGGCTGCACGCGCAGCGGGCCGATGCACCATTGCATCGGCCCGCTATTGTACGCCGCGGATTAGTTGTTGCGGATGACAAGGGGCAGACGCGCGGGCGTCTGCGCTCGGCGTGCATGTTGCGACGGCAGGTGGGGTGTGCGCGCCGTGGCCGCTACAGCATACATGGTCGTATCGAGCACACTGTTGTTACAGCCAGTGTCGCTCGGCTGCGATCCGTCAGCGTGAATCTCCGCATGCCATTTGCCATCGATGAGGTAGCGGAATTCGTAGCAGCGGCCAACAGGCAGCTCCAGTTCAGCTCGCCACACACCGTCACGATCCTGCTTCAATGGCGTTTCGGCGGGCTGCCACTCGTTGAAATCACCTACCACATAGATGCGGTCTGCCCAAAGACACGAAGGCAACTCGAAGACCACACGCACCTTCTCACAGTTCGCTGCAAATTGCTTGGAAATCATCTGACACCTCCCATTTCTCAGCCTGCAAGCAGGCCGCTTCTGCATGGGCATGCAGTTTTCGGCTACTTGTGGCTGCCGCGTCGTGGTCTGCGCCGGAAAGTTTCGGCGCGACCGTGCCATCGTACAACGGGTTCTTGTGCAGATCCTGGCCTCTTGCTCCTGCGCGGGAGTGGCGCATGTACGCTTGCTGAGACATGTCATTCGGTCGTAAAGTTGGGCGTTTAGTATGCACCGAATTTCGCCCCCTTTCAAGGCCCCGCGGATCTAGCAAACGAATCCGGCTTCGCGTTCGTTCAGGTCGCTGCCCTGCATTTGCATGACGAGCTCAGCGTAGGAGTCGTGACCGGTTGCTGTCCGCAGACAAGCGCTAACGTACAGGAGGTAGCGTGTAGACTGAAAGCAACGCACTGCCATATGGTCGGGGAGATTACAGCCTAATTCGCCTTCATGAAGCGCAGATGAATAGGCTGTGAGACGATCATCAGTTTAGGCTATGCAGTGTACGCGCAGGGGCATCGCAGGCAACGCGCAGACCAGGCGCATCGACATCACAAGCCCAGCGCAGAAGGAATGCATACCGTTCTTGCGATTAATGGAGTACCGTTGGCGACTGCCCGCATGCCTGCGCTACAATGCAGGCAGGTGGCGGAGAACGCCAGACAGCAGCCATGAAATCATCAACATTCAACGCACTTGTTTTGGCCGACCCATGGGGCAGGCTTGTCACAACCCACGCAATCCCAGCGGAATAGGGCATCAACGCTCACATTGAGGAGAACCTATGACGTCATTCTGTATTGAGGGCGGCCACCCGTTGCGCGGCAGCGTGCGGCCGATTGGCAACAAGAACGCCGCGCTGCCGCTGCTGGCGGCATGTCTGCTCACCGATGACCCCGTTGTCCTCCACAACGTCCCCATGATTGGCGACGTGACGACCATGATGCGCATTCTGCGTGAACTGGGCGTCGACGTCACCGAATCCGAAGGCACCGTCACCCTCTGTGCGCGCAGCGTGCAGGGTAAACCGGATGCCGGCCTCTTTGGCCAGATCCGCGGCTCGCTCACGCTGATGGGGCCGCTGCTCGCGCGCTTTGGCCGCTTCGCGATTGAGAACAGCGCCGGCGGCGACGACATCGGCCGCCGTCGCATTGACACCCATCTTCAAGTCTTTGATGCGCTGGGCGCTGAACTGATGCACAACGGCAAGTTCGAGCTGCGCACGCAAGGGCGGCTGCGCGGCAAGGACATCATCCTTGACGAGGCCTCGGTGACGGCCACCGAGAACGGCGTCATGGCTGCGGCGCTGGCTGAGGGCACGACCGTACTGCGCAACGCCGCCTCCGAGCCGCACGTGCAGGATGTCTGCAATTTGCTCGTCAAGATGGGCTGCCGGATTGAGGGCATCGGCAGCAATGTGCTCACCATCCACGGCCAGGAGCGGCTGGGCGGTGGCACATTCCGCATCAGCCCCGACTTCGTGGAGATTGGCAGCTTTGTGGGGCTCGGCGCAATTACACCAGGCGAGTTGCGCATTGAGGGCGTTGTGCCGGACCACCTGCGCATGGTGCAGATGATCTTTAGTGATCGCCTGGGCGTGCGTATGCACATCGAACATAACCCCGCCCTACCCGCCGAGTGCGCCTATACGTTGGTCGTGGCTGATGAACAAGATCTGCGTGTCCGATCCGACTTTGGCGGCGCGGTCCCCAAGATCGACGACGCGCCCTGGCCCGCCTTCCCGCCCGACCTGATGAGCATCGCCCTCGTCACCGCCACGCAGGCGCAGGGAACCATCATCATGCACGAGAAGATGTACGAGAGCCGCCTCTTCTTTGTGGACAAGTTGATTACCATGGGCGCACAGATCATTCTCTGTGACCCTCACCGCGCGGTGGTTGTGGGCCCACGGCGGCTGAGCGGCCAGCATGTGACCAGCCCCGACATTCGCGCCGGCATGGCGCTGGTGCTGGCGGCGCTGGCGGCGGACGGCGAGACGACCATCGGCAACGTGGAGCAGATTGACCGCGGCTACGAGCGCATTGACGACAAACTGCGGGCCCTGGGTGCGCATATCGAGCGGCGGCCGTAGTGGTGGGTTCCAGGGCTGCAGACTGACGGGGTGATGCGGCAGTTGGAAGCTTGTGCCTCCGGCAACTGGTTTGCGGGCCGACTGCACGGCAGGTGGTGGATGTTGCGCCTGTGGCTATGCGCGGACGCGGCGCCCCGGTCGCGAGAGGCCACTGTACCCGCAGTACCGCAAGCAAGAAGATCGCGCGCCTTGTAGTAGAATTCGCGCCAATGCCCCCACGCATTGCACACCGGAGACCCGAGATGATTTCCGCCCCGAAAGAGCCGGCTCCCTACACCCGTGAACTGCGCGCAACCTTTGACGATCTGCTCTACATTCTTGCCCAGCTTGAAGACGACGAGATTGAGAACGGCCACCTGGCCAACACATGGACGCCCAAGGCTCTCGTCGCACACGTTGCGTTTTGGGACAACGTACAACGCCGGCGCATGGAAGACGCGCTAGGCGGTGCGCGCTCGTTTGTGCGCCCGCCGGGCGACAACGAAAGCCGCGCCGCCGCTGAACAGCGCCCCATCGCCGAGGTGCTTGCAGAGGCCGAAGCCGCGCGTGACGCGCTCATAGCCTTCGCCGCCTCGCTCCCCGCCGAAGCACTGGCGCGCAATTATCCCGAAGACGAACACACGCTCTCGTTTGACAGGCTCCTGCACCACATGGTCCAGCACACGCGACAGCACAGAGACGACCTCTTTGCATACGCCGCGTCGCTGCAGCGCTGGGGACGCGCCGGGCTGCGCGACCTGCTGGTTGTGCAGCACTCGCTTCTCATGGACAGCATTGCCGGCTTGGCTGAGCAGACAATCATCACGACCCGCAGCGCAGGTGGCTGGACCTTGCGCGAGCAACTGATCCACCTGATGGCATGGAGCGAATACCGCTACCTTGTGCTTGCCGATTGGCCCGCGCTTCCGCCCGGCGCCATCGCCGAGTGGCAGGCGCACTCTGGCGAGGGCGAAGATGAGGTGAATGCACGCCTGCTCACAAAGCACAGCGCCATGAACATCATCGAGATTGCCGATATACTCGGCGCCTGGCATCGCCGCACGCTGGCGCGCTTCGACGCGCTGGACGACGCGACGCTGGACTCCGCTGGTGATTATGGCTGGGGTGCGGAAGGGCCGCTTTGCCGCTTTCTCTACAGCATGTGTCTGCACCAGGCCGAACATGCGCTGGAGATTTGGGAGACGCGGGAGTAGGGAGTAGCGAGGTTCGTAGCCGGGGGCTTCCCAGCCCCCGGTTTTTGTTTACCTCGAACGCCCCAATTCGCAAGCAAGCGTTGTCCACATAAAGAAAACCGGGGGCTAGGAAGCCCCCGGCTACGAACCTCGCTACTACTTACTGCCCGCTTTTACTGCAACTGGCTTGGCAGATTGCCCGCAATGTCCATGCGCTGCACATCGGCCGCGTCCGTCTGTTCCTGCAGCCATGTCTGGAAGGCCTGGCTGCGCTCCTGGCTTAGCGTATTTGCATCCACAGGGCGGGCCGGGTCCTTCTCCTCGACCTTGATGATGTGATAGCCAAAGGTCGTGGAGATGGGGTCGCTGATTGCGCCGACGGGCAGCGAGAAGGCTGCCGAGGCGAAAGGCGCAACCATATCCGTGCGGCCGAACCAGCCCAGTTCACCACCCTGCGCGGCGCTGCCTGTGTCGTCACTGTACTGTGCTGCCAGGGCGGCAAAGTCGCCGCCGCTGTCGAGCTGTGTGCGCACATCCTCAGCAATCACCAGCGCTTGCTCGCGTGTGCGGGGTGCGGGTGTGGCGGTTGGTGTGGGCGCGCCTGTGGGCAGCGGTGTCGCGGTGGGCGTCGGCTCAGGCGTCGGCTGCCCCTCGGGCACAGCCGTGGCGGTGGGCGTCGGCTCAATCGGTCGGATCAGAATGTGGCTGGCGCGCACTTCTTCCTGTGTTTCGGCCACGCTCTCGCTGCCGATGACTTCCGACAACTTGTCGGCCAGGAGGCGGCTGCGCACAACCTCGCGGTACTCGGCCATGCTCATGCCCGAGGCCGTCTTCACGCTCGTGGCCAGCTCTTCCAGCCCTGTTGTAAAGGTCGTGTCGGAGATGACTGCGGGTGTGGGCAGCGGCTCGGGTGTGCTGGTAGGCGTGAGCGCAGCGCTGACGGTAACAGCCTCTGAGGCCGTAATCGCGGGCGTGGCTGCGGGCGTGGGCGTCCAGAGGAGCGCCGTGGCCGTGGCGTTGGCCCACGCTTCCACCGTGGCGGTGGCCTGCGGACCCGTCACCAGCCCCTGGCTGTTGGCAACCTGTGCGCGCAGGTCGTCATCGACCTCCGCATCGCTTACGCTGATGCCGCGCTTTTCGGCCTCGCGCTGCACCAGAATATCCTGCACCATTTGATCAACCGTCTGCTGGCCCAGCGTAAAGGGGCTGGCCAGCGTTGACTGAATCTGGTTGATCTGCTGGGTGAAGATGCCCTGGTTGCCAAACTGCTGTTCGCGCAGCAGGTAGAACTGGAGGGCATTCTCGAGATCACTTTTTTCAAGTCGGGCGCGCTTCTGGAAGTCCCTGGCGACGATCTTGTCGTCGCCCACCGAGGCTACCGTGGCATTCGGCTGGATGAAGAGCGCATAAACGACGCCAATGACCAGGAAGAGAAGCGCCAGGCCAAGGCCAATGCCCACGCCGATGTAGAGCGTGCGATGTTGCTCGCGCTCGCGCTTGCGCAGGCGCTCCTGTTTACGGTTGATCTCCCGCTCGAGCTCGGTTTCCGCAACCTTCGTACCCTTAGCCATCGATTACCGTCGCTTTCGCACCACGCGGGTTTGATCAGCAGTGTAGGGCAGCAGCGCCAGGTGGCGCGCTCGCTTGACGGCCTGGGCAACACGACGCTGCACCTTGGCTGTAACGCGTGTCTTGCGGCGCGACAGGATGCGGCCGCGGCGGTCGAGGAAGCGGGAGAGCAGGGCAATGTTCTTGAAGGTGACATCACTCGGCTTGACGCCTGCGCCAATGCGGCTGGCGCGACCGCCTTCACTCTCCACATAGCTTGTGGGGCCGCGCCGTTCCGCAGGGGCGGCAGGCGCATCGTCCTCTTCGACTTCGTCCTCTTCGTCATCACCCGCGACCGGGTCGAGTGCGACGACCGACGCGGGCCTGGCGGGTGCAGCAGGGGCCGCGGGTGCGACAGGCGCATCCTCAGCGGCAGGCGCAGCCTCAGCAGCGGGTGCGGCTTCAACGGCGGGTGCGGCCTCAACGGCGGGCGCAGCCTCGGCAGCGGGCGTGCTCTCCACAACCGGCGCGCTCTCGGCGTCAGGCGTTGTGGCGGGCTTCAATTCATCACTCATTGAGATGGGTCCTTTCAATCCAGGCGCTTGCGCCCGGTAGTTCAGTCAGTGCAGTCAATTCAGTCAAGCCAGTGGCAGGTGCACCAAGGGGCGGTACTATTCGTCGGTGCGGAGGATCAGGTAGCGCAGAATGTCCTCATTGAAACGCATGTAGCGATCCACTTCGGCTGTGCTCTGGGGTGGCAGCGCAACACGATGCAGCACGTAGACCCCTTCAAAGAACTTGTTGATGGGATAGGCGAGCGTGCGCTTGCCCCACATCTCCGTCCCCTGCACCTCACCCGACTGGTTGGCAATGACTTGCGCCAACTTCTCGTTGAGGGCCGTTATGCCCTCCTCACCCAGCGTGGGCCGGGCGACAAGGACCATCTCATACTCATTACGCAAGACGTCGGTCATGCTACAGCTTACTCCTTGCCTGCGTGCAGGCGGTGGCGTACAGCACCGGCAGCGCGGCGCGATCGTGCGCAGCTGCTGCCTTGTCTGTACTTTCTCTGGAGAGGCCCGCAGGATCAGAACCTGCGAACAGAAAGAACGAGAGCCGGCGCTGACCGGGCTCCCGTTGCAGACCATCGGTTACTATAGCACCAGCGCCTGCGCGCAGCAAATATGTGGCGCTTTGTTTGCTCTGGAAAGTTGACAATGGGCAGTGGGGAGTGGGCAGTGGGCAGTGCGACGTCCGTCGTCGCGACTCCCCACTGCCCACTCCCCACTGCCCACTCCCCACTGCCCACTGCCTACTCCCCACTCCCCACTCCCCATTCGCTTGTGATAGCATCTGCCTATGGACACTATCCCCGCGCACACCATCTGGCTGCTCTCCGCCTATCACACGGGGAGCCACGCCGCCTGGGCCACGGGCTACGCACGCCACAGCCGCCACCATGTGCGCCTGCTGACGCTCCAAGGCCGCTTCTGGAAGTGGCGCATGCAAGGCGGCGCACGCGCGCTGGCTGCACAGGCGCACGCGCAACTTGATGAGGGCGAAGCCTGGCCCCACGCTATCATGGCCAACGACATGGTCAACCTGCCGGCGTGGCTGGCCTTCATGCGCCGCCGCTTGCCCCCCGCCACACCGCTGCTCCTCTACATGCACGAGAATCAACTCACCTACCCGTGGCCTGCCGGCGAGCGGCGCGACCTCACCTACGCCGTGATCAACTGGCAAAGCATGCTGGTGGCCGACGCCGTGGCCTTCAACAGTGCATTTCACCTCGAAAGCTGGTTCAATGAACTGCCGCGCCTGCTCAAGCACTTCCCCGACCACAATCACCTGGGTGATGTAGCCGCCGTGCGCCGGCGCGCCTTTGTGCTGCCCGCCGCGATTGAAGCAAGCCCTGCGCCTGTCTTGCCCGCAGCGCGCAACGTGCGCGCCGAGCCGCCCCTCATCCTGTGGAGCCAGCGCTGGGAATATGACAAACGCCCCGACCGTTTCTTTGCATTGCTCGAGCGGCTGGATGCCGCCGGCGCGCCCTTTCGCCTGGCCGTGGCGGGCGAGAACTTCCGCAATGTGCCGCAGGAGTTTGTGGATGCGCGCGCGCGTTTTGCCGACAGAATTGTGCAATGGGGATATCTCGCATCACGCGCCGATTACCAGGCGCTCCTGGAGCAGACCGACCTGGTCATCAGCACCGCCGACCACGAGTTTTTCGGCCTGAGCGTACTCGAGGCAATTGCGGCGGGGGCCTTTCCACTCCTGCCCGCGCGCCTGAGTTACCCCGAATTGATCCCTGCCGATTTGCACGCGGCCTGCCTCTACACAGATGCGGACGATCTCTTTGCCAGGGCGCTGGCGCGCCTGCAAGCGCCCCGGCCGGCGCCACCGTCGCTGCGCACGCACGTTGCCGCGCACTACACCTGGCCTGCCGTCGCGCCCCAGTACGATGAGGCGTTGCAGCGGCTGCAGTCGGCCACATAGCACGACGCACGGACTCCAAACACCTGGCTCAAGACTCCCCGCTCCCCACAAGTGCAATCCGCACCACTTTCCATGACGCATTTGTGCCCGTACAATGGCAGAAGCGAGTTTTGCAGCGAAAGGACTCCCTTGTGAATGAATCACCCCGCGACGGACAAACGCGTTGGCTTTGGATTGGCGCCGGTCTGCTTGCCTTCCTGACAGTCTTTACATGCATCGCGCTCTTTAGCGTGGGCGTGTTCATCAACAAGGGGGGCGCATCGGCACAGCCGGTGACAAGTGAAGCGCGCTATCTGGGCACGAGCATGCCCGTAGCCCAGGCAGTGATCACGCCGGCGCAGCCGCAGGTCATTGTGCCGCCGCCCGAGGGTGTGGACTACGAGTCGGCCGTGCTCATGCAGATTTACCATGACGTCAACCCGTCGGTGGTCAACATCGGCATCTACCAGTTGGGGTCGAGTATTCACGCGGATGGGGTGCCGGGCATCAACCCCGACGAGTACTATCAGGCCAGCGGCGGTTCGGGCTTTGTGTGGGATGCCGACGGCCACATCGTGACAAACAATCACGTTGTCGAGGGGGCGGACCGCATTGTGGTGGGCTTTAGCGACGGCACCGTGAGCGTGGCGACGCTGGTGGGCACCGATGCCGACAGTGACCTCGCCGTGGTCAAGATTGACCCCACGAGCTATACGCTTGTGCCCGTGCGGCGCGGCGACCTTGACGCGGTGCGCGTGGGCCAGCGTGTGGCGGCCATCGGCAACCCCTTCGGCCTGGAGGGGACGCTGACCGCGGGCATTGTCAGCGCGATTGGCCGTTCGATTCCGGCGCGCGCCAGTTTCAGCATCCCCGCGTCGATTCAGACGGACGCGCCCATCAACCCCGGCAACTCGGGTGGGCCGCTGCTCAATGAAAAGGGCGAAGTGATTGGCGTCAACGCGCAAATCCGCTCGGACGAGCGCGCCAACAGCGGCGTGGGTTTCGCCATTCCCATCCCCATTGTGGAGCGCGTAGTGCCTGCGTTGATTGCAGACGGTGGCTACCAGCACCCCTACATGGGCATCAGCGGCTCCACGCTCAGCCCGATTTGCGCCGCCGAGTTGAAACTGGACCCGGCGCTGCGTGGTGCGCTCGTGCTCGACGTGCTGCGCGGCACACCCGCCCAGCGCGCGGGCCTCAAGGCGGGGACGGAGAGCATCGTGGCCCTTTATCCCGAAATCTGCCCCAGCGCACGCGGCGGCGACCTCATTGTCTCCATCAACGATGCGCCGGTGACGAGTTTCGACGGCGTGCTTGCCTATCTCCAGCGCTACACCAGCCCCGGTGACGCGGTGAAACTGACAGTGCTGCGCGATGGTGACTACTTCGAGATTACCGTCACGCTCTCGGCCCGCCCCAGCAACTAAAGTCAACGCCCGTTCACAGAGCACGCAGACAAAAACAGATGACGGCGGACAGCAGCTTGTCCGTCGTCATCTGTTTTCATCTGTCTATATCTGTCTTCATCCATGTAAGCTTTGCATTGGTGTTGTCATGGCACAATGCTCACATTCTGCCCTGAGTTTCTTCATACTCTCTCCACAAGTGCGCGCCATACTGTGTGCAGGGCGGAACGACAATGCGGCGTCACCGCCCCCGCACCGAGCCGCAGCGAACCACATTCCCGTGGGACCCAACGGCCCACGCACAAGGAGATATTCGACAATGAAGACCGTCATGAAACGCACCCTGTGGGCTGGAGCGGCCACAGCCGCCGTCGCACTGGTCGTCGCCGGGGCAGCTTTCTTCCCCACGATTGCCCGGGCCCAGACAGCCACCGACACAAGCACCACCACGGCCACCGTCAGCACCGTCGCGCCAGATTTCCAGCAGAGGGGGCGCGGCGCACCCATCGGCCCTCTGGGCGACAGGGTCGACCAGAACGCCGCCCTTGCCGAGGCCCTGGGCATTACCACGGAGGAGCTCCAGGCCGCGCAAACGGAAGCGCACGGCGCAGCCATTGACCAGATGGTGACAGATGGCCGGCTCACCGAAACGCAGGCCGAAGCGCTCAAGGCGCAGACCGCGGGCAATACGGGCCGCATGGGCGGGATGGGTGACTTCGGTCACGGTTTCGGACCCATGGGCGACAGCAAGGTCGACTACGACACGCTTCTGGCCAATGCCTTGGGCATTTCCGTGGACGAGCTCCAGGCCGCACGCACGCAGATTTTCGATGACCAACTTGCCCAGGCTGTAACCGACGGCAACATGACGCAGGCACAGGCCGACCTGGTGAAGGCGCAGCGGGCATTGAGTGACTACATCGCACCGAAACTGCAGAGCGCGTATGATGATGCCGTGAAGGCAGCCGTCAGCGACGGAATCATCACCCAGGAGCAGGCAGACGCGTTGGCAGCGCAAGGTGGCCACGGGCTGCGCGGCTTTGGCCCCGGCATGAATGCTGGCTTCCGCGGCATGGGCGACATGGGCGGCGGGCTCATGGGTGGCCGGCACGGTGGCAGGGGCGGTAACGGCTGGGCGCCGGGCATGGGGGCGACCGATGACCAGCCTGCGCAGGATTCGATCGACAGCAGCAACTGAGACGCACGCGACAACTGAAGAAGCACCATGCGGGAGCGCAGCCACCTGGCTGCGCTCCCTGCGCGGCCCGCGGCTTTGCGCGGTGGCACCGCAAGCGGAGCACCACAATACAAGCCGGAGACCCACCGGCACGAAAAGCAAGATTATTCCGCTGCTCGAGGGCTGACTACGGCAGTCATACCTTCAACATCATGCGTGGGAGAAACGCGGTAGCGCCCACCATGTGATCAGCCCCGACGTGATGTGCATGACCGAAATGACTATCATCGTCGGCCATGTAAATGTCCCCGCGAAGGAGGGCTGTGGTCCAAGAATCGCAATCAGATTGGGAATGAACGAGAGGACGAAACCGACCAGAACAACTTTGTTCCAGGTCGACAGCGGGTTCCGGCTGCGACGTGCTATGAGTGCCCAGATCAAGGCTGCGATGCCGATGTAGACCACATTGTCCAGAATCAGCGGGATCACAGAATTGAAGGGAGCCAAGTCGGCGGGTGGTTCGACGAAGAAAAGGCCGACCCAGCGAATAATGAGGCTGGCAACAAACGAGAGCACAACGGCAATCACGTAGGCAATTGCGATCTTGCCCGCAGGATAAGTACGAGCGGCGGTTGCGACTGGCGTGGCGGTCATATGTACACTCCTCAATGACGTTCGAAAGGATGACAAACCGGGTGAATCTTCGGAATACTGGCAGATGAGAGGGGTGTGACAAGTGCAAATGCAGGCCATGCCATTATTTTGCGATCTACTGGGGCATCAAGACCTTGTTTCTAGGCTTCAGGCATTCCGGAGACTCGACGCACCTGTTGCCGCGTCCACTATCGCGAGCAAGTGCATGAACTCAGGATTTCCGCCACAACATGTCGCGTTCGCATGCTCGTGCCGTGAAGCAAAGCGAGCTTCACGCACACGACTTCGCAAAGCTCCTATAACGAGATGCACGTAGAACCTCATTCCCGACCCCCTCCATTTGAAGAGTGATTCGAACCTGTTCGCGCTGTGAAGTCCTGGACGCCAAAGCGCGGAGTCATTGACACCCAGGTCACCGGTCGCACGATTCTACATAACTATGTTCCGCATAGCAATGCGCGATTCGATGGCCTCGGAGCACGTCCGTGAACTTCCAGCCACGGGGGGAATGGGTGGCAAGTGCGCCCTTAGTGCAAGTTAATGCTGCAATGAGGAAGCAAGACTCAGAAGAAGTTGCAGCATCTTCATCCTATTCCCCAGTGGCTGTCAGCGGAACGCAGAAGTTACGCGCCTACTGACAGCTCGCGTGCAACTATGGGATCTCTTGCGCAAGAATAGCGGCCACGCCTGCTGCGTTCCGCGTATATCCTGCAACATGAACGCGCCCTATGCGTACGCCTTTTCGCCTCTTGACATTGCGCATGCATGCGAGTACACTGCAGTCACATCCTGTCATTACAGCATGATGGGATACTAAGATTGTATGGCAGCAGCAGCGGAGACTAACGTGCAACTCAACACGAGCATCGATCGCAGCAGCTACGTCCCTCTATACGCCCAGGTGCAGGAGGCGATCCGCGACGCCATCCAGCAAGGCGAGGCCCTGCCCGGCGACCAATTGCCCAGTGAGCCCGACCTCTGCCAGCTCTTCGACGTAAGCCGTACGGTCGTGCGCCAGGCGCTTGTGAGCATGGAGTATGAAGGGCTGATTGTGCGCCGCAAGGGCAAAGGCACCTTTGTGGCCCGCCCCAAAATCGGCGAAAGCCTCTTTCAGGAACTGACGGGCTTCTACCAGGATATGGAAAGCAAGGGCGAGAGCCCCATATCGCGCGTCCTGCAGCAGCAGGTGGCGCCCGCCAACGCCAAGGTAGCCGAAGCGCTGGGGCTGGCTATCGACACGCCCGTGCTCGTCATCGACCGCTTGCGCTCTATCAACAACGAGCCGATTGTGCTTGTCACCACCTGGCTGCCCTACGCACTCTGCCCCGGCATCCTCACCGCCGACCTCACAAGCCAATCGCTTTATGCGCTGCTGGAGCGGGACTATGGCATTGTCATTGCCCGCGGCAAACGCATGATTCAGGCGCTTGCCGCCAGTGAGTACGAGGCCGGACTGCTCGAAATGGCGCGCGGCGCGCCCCTCATCGCCCTCGAAAGCATCAGTTACCTTGCGGATGGCACGCCGGTCGAATACTACAAGGCGCTGCACCGCGGCGACCGCTCCATGTTCGAGGTGGAGCTAGTGCGCTCGCGCGACAAGGGACCGGCGTACGTGCTCAACAGCAACATGAAGTGAATAACATGATTGATGATTGAAGATTGATGATTGGTGGACTGGTGGACTGGTCAACAAATGAGTCCACCAGTCCACCAGTCCACCAGTCCACCAATCATCAATTACCAATCACAAATCACGAATCTTCAATCACCAATCACCCCCCCTCCTTCGCAACCATGGACTACCTCTTAGGCATTGACCTGGGCACAAGCGCAACCAAGGCCGCGCTCTATACGGTGGATGGCGTCCTGGTGGCTGAGGCCGCTGCTGACGTGCCCATTCGTTACCCCGCGCCCGGTGTGGTGGAGCAGGAAAACGAGGACTTCTACCGCACCGCCGCGCATACTGTGGCTACCTGCATGCGCGAGAGCGGTGTGGATCCCCGCCAGGTGAGCGCCCTTGCCTTCGACAGCCAGATGGCGGGCATCGGTGCGATTGACGCGGATTTTGCGCCCGCGATCCGTTTCGACTCATGGCTCGACATGCGCTGCCAACCCTATATCGAGCAGATGGCGCGTGACCATGGCGACTTGATCACGCGCACCACGGGTTGCGCCCCCACCTGCGACCATGGCCCCAAGATCCTCTGGTGGCAGCACGAGCGCCCTGCGGAGTACGCACGCATTGCCAAGTTCGTCACCCCCGCCGGCTATGTGGCCGGGCGCATGGCGGGGCTGCGTGCCGACGACGCCTTCATGGACTACACCTTCATTCACTTTTCGGCGCTGGCCGATGCCCAGGCTGGGCAGTGGTCCAGCGAACTCTGCGGGCTGCTGGGCGTGGACATGGCCAGGTTGCCGCGCATTGTGGAGCCGTGGCACGTGGCGGGTGAGGTGACTGAGACGGCGGCGCGCGACTTTGGCCTGGCCCCCGGCACCCTTGTGGCGGCAGGCTGCGGCGCCACCGCGGCAGGCGCACCGGGCGCCGGCATGGTGCGGCCGGGAAGCCTCTTCGAGGTAGCTGGCACCGCCTCGGGGCTGGCGGGCTGCACAGACACCTTTGTGGCTGATACGCGTCACAAGGCACTGCTCACCATGCGCTCGGTGATTCCGGGGCTGTGGAATCCGCTGGCCTACATTGCGGGTGGCGGGCAGGCGTTGCGCTGGTATCGCGACACCTTTTTTGCGACGCATCATGGCGTGGCCGACCCGCTTGCGGGTGACGAGGCCTACGCGCACATGGCCGCAATGGCTGCCGCCATTACGCCGGGGGCGGACGGGCTGCTCTTCTCGCCGCATTTGGGCGGGCGCATATGCCCCGCTGCGCCGCAAATGCGGGGCGCGTGGGTGGGCTTCTCCTGGAGCCACACGCAGGCGCACTTCTACCGCGCTCTGCTCGAGAGCGTCGCATTTGAGTACGCCTTCTATCTGGGCATTCTGCGCGAGTCGATTCCAAATCTGGCGCTGACGGAGGCGCGTGCCATCGGCGGCGGCGCACGCAGCGGCCTCTGGAACCAGATCAAGGCCGACGTGCTGGGGGTGCCCTACCAGCGCCTGGCGGGCGCCGAGTTCGGCAGTTGGGGCAGCGCGCTGATTGCGGGCAAGGCCGCGGGCCTCTTTGACGACCTGGCCGCGGCCGCAGAGGCGCACGCCCAGCCCACGGGCGCACCGGCCCTGCCCGATGCCGCCGCGTATGCTGTCTATGCGCCGCTGGTGGCGCGCTATATTGCCTTGCAGGGAAACCTTGCCGAGACGTTTGCGCAATGGTAACGCGTGGCCGTGTAGCGGCGGCTTATGAAGGTTGACGAAGTGACTCGGCATCGCGTCGGCCACCGCGAACTTGACCTCACCCCCGGCCCCTCTCCAGTCTGGAGAGGGGAGAAAAACAACTGCGTCACGTCGGAGACGTGACCTACGCGGGCTGCGCTTTGCTCCCCTCTCCAGACTGGGCCGGGGGTGAGGTTGCAGATGGCGCCGCATTCCTAACCATTTTGGCGACATTCATCAGCCGCCGTACTCACCATTCACGACGCAATCGACCATACCCGCGGCTGACGCCGCCGCCATACAAGCCTGCTTCGTTGCACTATTGAAAGGGGAAAGAGACGTGACGGATTCGACTTCGAGGCGCAGTGTGCGCATCTGTATGGTGGGCGCGGGACGCGTGGGCGAGCTGCATTCGGCCACGCTGCGCAGCCACGTCGCGGGCGGCGAGGCGGTCGCGCTTGTGGATACGTCGGCCGAGATGCTTGCCAAGACCGGCGACGCCTTCGGCTACGACCAGCGCTTTACCTCGCTTGAGGAGGCGCTCGACAAGGCTGACTTCGACGCCGTCATCATCACGACGCCCACCTTTACCCACCGCCACCTGGCCGCGCTCGCCGCCGACAAGGGCAAGCACGTCTTTGTGGAGAAGCCCATGGCGATGACACTGACCGAGTGCGACGCCATGATCGACGCCTGCACACGCAACAGCGTCCACCTGCAAATCGGCTTCATGCGCCGCTTCGACCCCGACTTCGTTCTTGCTGCCGAGCGCATCGCCGCCGGCGCAATCGGCGAGCCCATGCTCATCAAGTCGCTCACGCACGGGCCGGGGCTGCCCCCCATGTGGGCCAACGACCTCAAGCGCTCCAACGGCATGCTTGCCGAGGTCAACAGCCATGACCTCGACTGCGTGCGCTGGCTGATGGGCTCCACGATAGACCGCATCTACCTGGAGACGGCCAACTTCAAGGGGGCGGAGCGGGGTGTGCCCTTCGAGCGCTTCTACGACAACATGATCGCCAGCCTCAAGTTCACATCGGGCGGGCTGGGCACGATCTCCGGCGTTTGCCCGTGTGATTACGGATACGATGCGCGCGTCGAAATTGTGGGCAAAAAGGGCATCATGCAAATCGGCAGTATGGAAGGGCGCGCCGTCGTCGTCTGCGTCGACCGCGACCAGGGGCTGGTGCAGCCCATCTTTCGCCGCTGGCCCGAGCGCTTTGCCTGGGGCTACATCAACGAAATCCAGCACTTCGTGCAGAGCATTCTCAGCGACACCACGCCGCGTGTGACGGGTGAGGATGGGCGCTGGGCAGTGGCCGGCGTGATTGCGGGCACGCGCTCGCTGCTGGAGGAGCGCCCCGTGCGCCTGGCCGAAATCCTGGACGGTGCGTGGACGCCCGCGCAAGTGCTTGCTTAATGAAAGAAGCAAATAGACGATGACATCCAGTCAATCAACTCTTCCGCAAAGTATGCTCGCCGCGCGCTGGTATGGCCCCAAAGACCTGCGCGTCGAGCAGACGCCCCTGCCTGCGATTGGCCCCGACGAGGTGCTCATCAAGGTGCTGGCGGCCAACATCTGCGGCACGGACCTGCGCATCTACCACGGTGGCCATCGCCACTACCCGCCCGGCTCGGTGCGCATTCCCGGCCACGAGGTTACGGGCACAATTGCCGCGCTGGGCGAGCGTGTGCAGGGCTTCGCGCTGGGGCAGCGCGTCTTTGTGGCACCCAACATGGGGCACGGCAGCAGCCGCGCCACCATTTCGGGCAACAACAACATGGACCCCGACTTTCAGGCCATCGGCATCAACCTTGACGGCGCGTTTGCGCAGTACATGCGCGTGCCCGCGCTCGCCCTCCAGCAGGGCAACCTCATGCCCATGGATGAAGCGGTGGACCCCTCTGTGGCGGCGCTGATTGAGCCGCTTGCCTGCGTGCTGCGTGGCCAGAACGCGGTCAATGTACACAGCGGTGATGTGGTGGTGATCATGGGCGCGGGGCCAATCGGCATTCTGCACATGAAACTGGCCGCGGTGCGCGGCGCCGCACGTGTGATTGTCAGCGAGCCCAGCGCGCCCCGCCGCGCGCAGGCGCTGGAATTGGGCGCCGACCTTGTCGTGGACCCCGTGAACGAGGATCTGGGGGCTGTTGTGCGTGCCGCCAGCGGCGGGCGCGGGGCCGATGTGGTCATCGTGGCGGCCCCCTCGAAAGTCGCGCAGGAGGCAGCACTCGAGATAGCGGCGATTGGCGGGCGCATCAACCTCTTTGGTGGCCTCTCCAAGGAAGACCCGATTATTCGCTTCAACTCCAACACGGTGCACTACAAGGAATTGGTGGTCACCGGTACAACCGCTTGCAGCACCTATGACTGCCTGCGCGCCGCCGACCTGGTGAACGCTGGCAAGTTGCAGCTCGAAGCGCTGGTGACGGCGCGCTTCCCGCTCAGCGAAGCCAATGCCGCTTTTGCTGCCGCCGCCGATGGCTCCAATCTACGTGTGTCGCTCATTCCATAGGAAATGCAACACAATTGATGATTGATGATTGTGGATACAAATCATCAATCATCAGTCGACAATCAGTTGCCATTCACCGAATATTGAACAGCAGCCACTTTCCGTAATCTACCCAAGGGGTTACCCATGCAATCCACACCGTACACCTTTGAAGTGCCGGGACCGGACTTCGTGCCCTCGCACTATGACAATCACATCGAGCGCCGCTTGAGTGCGCTCAAGGCGCAGTTTTCAGACGCCGCCGCCGTTACAGCCATGCTTGCGCAGGGCGACCCGCTCCTCTACGAGGTGTACGACTTCGAGCGCCCCCATGACGCAGGCGAGAGCCTCCACGGCATCTCGATTGTGCATCCCGGCAAGGTGGGCGCCGAATACAATATGACCAAGGGGCACTTCCACCAGGTGCTTGAGACCTCGGAGGTCTACTACTGCCTCAAGGGGCAGGGCTTCATGGTGATGGAGACGCCCGAGGGCGAATGGGCCGTGGAGGAGCTGCACCCCGGCCGCGTGCTCTACGTGCTGCCCCGCTGGGCGCACCGCACAGTCAACACCAGCCCCACCGAGGACATGATCACGCTCTTTGTCTACCCGGGTCACGCCGGGCACGACTACAGCACAATTGAGCAGCAGGGCTTCCGCAAGCTCGTGCTCGAGGAGAACGGCAAGCCCGTGATTGTGGACAACCCGCGCTGGCAATCACCCGAGCAGCGCAACGGGTAAAGGCGCGAACATGAAACCCCTCTCGGCATGCCACGTGCTTGTGACGCCTACCTCCTACGGCAAGCACGAGCCGGCGCTGATCAGCGAGCTCGAAGCATGTGTGGGGCGCGTCAGTTGGAACCCAACGGGCAAGCCCCTCACGTCGGCGCAGTTGCAGCCGCTGCTGGCCGATGTGGATGGCTATATTGCCGGGTTGGATGCCATTGACGCGGCGGCGCTGGCCGTTGCGCCCCACCTGCGTGTCGTCGCCCGCTATGGCGTGGGCGTTGACAGCGTGGACCTGGAGGCAGCGCGTGCGCGCGGCGTTGTCGTCACCAACACACCCGGCGCAAATGCCGGCTCAGTCGCGGAACTGGCGATCGCGCTCATGCTCGCCCTGCTGCGCCCCATCCTCAATGCAGCCGAGCAAACGCGTGCAGGCGGCTGGCCGCGCTTGAGCGGGCAAACGCTCGAGGGCAAAACCGTGGGCATTGTGGGGCTGGGGGCGATTGGCCGAGGCGTTGCGCAGCGGCTCTCCGGCTTTGGCTGCCGCATGCTTGCCTACGACGTGGTGGTGGACCAGGCTTTTGCCGAGCGCTGGGGCGTCGAGGTGCTGCCCATGGCCGACCTGCTGGCGCAGGCCGATATCATCTCGCTGCACCTGCCCGTGCTGCCCGCGACGCGCGGCCTGGTCGATGGCGCCTTCCTCGCACAGATGAAGGCTGGCGCGTACCTGCTCAACACGGCGCGCGGTGAACTGGTGGATGAGGATGCGCTCTATGCGGCCCTCGTCTCCGGCCACATCGCGGGCGCGGCGCTGGATGCCTTTGTCCAGGAGCCGCCCACCGCCAGCCCGTTGCTGGCGTTGCCGCAGGTGATTGCCACCCCACATATGGGTGCGCACACCGACGGCGCCACCAGCACCATGGGGCGCATGGCACTGGCCGACTGTCTCGCCGTATTGCGCGGCGAGGAACCGAAGTATCGCGTGGTTTAGGAAACACCTGTACGCAGAAGAAGCGGAAACAACGGAAAGAGCAGGAACAGCGCTCATCATGTTGTGGCCGTTGTTCCCGCTCGTTCTGCGCACTGGCCCTTGGGAGGTGAGAGATGAATAAAGCAGAGACGTTGGCGCGAATTCAGGCAGCGGGTGTACTTGCCGTGCTGCGCGGGCCTTCGCCCGAACTGACGGTGCAGGCAGTGGACGCGCTGGTGGCTGGTGGCGTCATCGGCATTGAGATTACCTACTCAACGCCCAATGCCGCCGCCGTAGTGCGCACGCTGCACGCCCGCTATGGCGACGACATCCTGCTGGGCATGGGCACCCTTACCGAACCGAAACACGCCGCCGAGGCCCTGGAGGCGGGCGCCTCCTTCATCGTTTCGCCCCACACCGAGGCAGAGCTTGCACATGCCATGGTGGCCACCGGCCTGCCCGTGATGATGGGCGGCCTCACGCCCACCGAGGTGCTGCTGGCCCATCGCCTGGGCAGCGACGTGGTCAAACTCTTCCCCGGCTCGCTGGGCGGCCCCGCCTACATGAAGGCGCTCAAGGGGCCCTTCCCCCATATCCCCATGATGCCCACCGGGGGCGTGAGCAAGGAGAATGTGGGCGCATGGTTCAAGGCGGGCGCAGTCGCCGTGGGCGCGGGCAGCGAACTCTGCCCCAAGGAAATGCTCACGGCTGGGCGCTTTGACGAGATTTCAGCGCTGGCGCAGGATTTTGTGCGGGCGATTGCTGCCGCGCGCATTCAATAAGGAGCCTCTCCCATGGAGTCCACCACCAGCAGTCCCCTGGCCTATCCCGTTGTCCCCAAGGCCGAACCCACCTTCTACTTTGTCGGCGTCACCACCGGCAAGTCTTCCATCAACAAGGTCTTCCCGCTGTGGATGGAAATCATGGGCCGCCCCGAAGTCAAACTTGCCGGCATTGACCACAAGATTCACGACGACCCCGAGGCCTATCGCGCCACGGTGGCACAAATGAAATTTGACCCCAATTGCGTGGGCGCGCTCGTCACCACCCACAAGATGGACCTGCTGGCTGCCGCCCCCGACATGTTTGAGTACCTGGACCCCTATGCGCAGGTGACGCGCGAGGTCTCCTCCATCTCCAAGTTTGACGGTCGGCTCGAGGGGCACGCGTTTGACCCCATTACCGCCGGGCTGAGCATGGACGCGATTGTGGGCGAAAACTACTTTGCGCGCACAGGCGGTGAAGTCCTTTGCTTTGGCGCGGGTGGCTCGGGGCTGGCCACGCTGCTCCACCTCATCAGCAAGCCGAACAAAGGGGACCGGCCCGCGCGCTTTGTCGCGGTCAACCGCTCGCAGGGGCGGCTCGACCACATGCGCTCCATGGTGGAGAAGTACGACACCGACATCAAGGTCGAGTACATTCAGTGCGCCGACCCGGTGCGCAACGATGGCTTCATGGAGTCCATGCCCGCCTACAGCGTCATCATCAACGCCACGGGCATGGGCAAGGATACGCCCGGTTCGCCCGTCACCGACGCGGGACTTTACCCCATGCACAGCATTTCATGGGAGTTCAACTATCGCGGTGAACTGGACTTCATGCACCAGGCGCTGCGCCAGGTGCAATCACGCGACGTAACGGTGGAGGACGGCTGGGTCTACTTTGTGCACGGCTGGACGCAGGTGGTGGGGCAGGTGCTGCACCAGAAGATCACGCCTGAACTCTTCGACCGCCTCAACGTCGCCGCTGCCTCCGTGCGCTAGGTAACGCTTCCGGCAACACCAGCCGTACACAGTGTGCACCAAAACAAACAGATAACAACGGATAGCGAATCATCCGTTGTTATCTGTTTGTTTTGGTGCACACTGTGTACGGCTGCTGGGGCTACGGGCGTGCAGTCACCGGCAAATAAACGTGCGCTGTCGCCGCTATCGGGTCGATGGGAGCGAGTGGCGCGTCGCCATCGACGACCAACTGCACCTGCACCGAAGATGATGCCGCACTGACGCCCGGCCCCGGCGTAATCGTGATGGTCGTCTCGTAAACACCCTTTGCCAGCCCCGTGGGATTGGCGCGTACAATCACTCCTTCATATGAAGGCGTGACTACCAGCCACGGCGCATGTGCGGCGGCTTGCCATGTGGCATTCTCGCACCAGCCCGAACAGACGGCAACGGCTGCATTCGCCGGCACAACGACATTTGCGGCGCTCCTGAAGAGCAGCTGCGTGGGCGAAGCCACGAGTGTTGGCGCCGGCGCCGGCATCTCCGCAGCGGCATCCACGGGTGCGCCCACCATGTAGAAGGGTGCGCCCACGCCCGCATTACTCTGCGCACGTGCCAGCACGCCCTGCTGGCGGAAGGTGGATGAGCCGGTTGTCCACACAATTGTGTTCTGCGCGGAAATGGGTTGTCCATAGAAGCGCACGGCGTCCACCACCACGTCGGCGGCGCCTGTGCGTTCCACCTGCACTTCGACCTGCGTCGAGGCTGCAGGTGCAGGGAAGGCGAAGTCGAGGCCAAATTCCTGGTATTGCTCAGGTTGCGCAAAGTCGCTTGCCCTTAGCACCAGCGGGCCGAATTCCCTGCCGTCGGCGCGCACGCTCAACCGCGCCACTTCAGCGCCGCCCTGATTGTTCGACACCTTGATGCGGAAGTAGGCCGTCAACATCTTGTTGACAGGCAGTGTCGTCAGCGTGCCGCGCGCCAGGCCGGGTCCAGCGCTGCCCAACATGCGCAGCGCGCTGCCGCCGATCGCTGTTGCATCAACGTCCATGTGTTGCGGGCCACGGTAGATGATGAATGTGGGGTCGCCACTGTCATAGGACCAATCCAGGCTCAAGCGCACGCTGGGCGTCGTTGCCGGCAAACCGGACGCGCCGAAAGCCGTGCCGATGTTCGTTGCCTGGCTCAACGAGATTTCCGCATTGTCCAAAGAATCGCCCAGGTAGATGGTGTCGCTCAGGAATTGGGTCTGATTGTTCTCGCAGCGCAGCAGCACATAGACTGTGCGCCAGCCAGTGCCCGCCTCAAGTACCCATGACTTCTGCGTCGCAAATGGCTCCCATGCCACGGTGTCGAAGTCAGGCGTGTTGGAGACCTTCATGGCGAAGGAGGGCGAAATCTGGGGATGCAGGGCAAGGGTGACCTGCGCCGAACTGGTAGAGACCGCCTCATTGTTGATGACAACGGGAGCAAATGTGGGGTCGGCGGCGACATCAAGGACCACGAAGCCGCGACTCAACTCCTGGCTGTAGAAGTAGCCTGCGCCCGCTTCACGTGCGTTGGGGTTCAGGAGGGCTTCGCGCGCCTCGCCGCCATACATCCAGGCAGCCACGGCGGCGTGCGGCTCGGTGAAGCCGCAGACAATGGCCTGGCCCCAGGTGTCAATGTTGCTGTAGCCAAAGGCGCGCAGCCGTGTGCCGGTGCCTCGCCCCAGGCTGTCGGTGTGACCGCAGACAGGTCCGTTGAGGACGGCATCGCGGGCAAACCAGCGCGCCGCTTCGCTCATGTTGCGGTTCCAGCGCAGCGGCAAAAGGCCCGCTTTTTGCCGCTCCACGTTGACGGCAGCAATCAACTGCGCCTCGCGCGAGGTGAGTTCCGTCTCGAGGTTGGCAACAGTGAAGATGGGCGACTGCGCCGCAACGGAACGCGCGGGGAGCGTGCCTGCCAGCAGCAGGAGTAGCGCCACGAAGGAGAGGAGCAGATTGCCGGCCCCGCGCGCTGCAGGGCAGGCGAAGCGCCGGGACGGCTGTTGCTTGAACGGAACGAACGAAATTCGTGCAGCCCCGCTGGGCCACACGCCGGGACGCTCGGGAGGGTGCACAGGCCGATTGGAATCGGCAAGTGCGAGCGGCTTTCTTGCCTGGCACATATGTTGTCTCTCTTGCTAATGCGAGTTCGCTTATCGGGTTTGGATCTCTACGCAGATGAGCAGCCAGCGCGTGCCCGGCTCAAGAGCTTGGGCGCAAGGTGGCAGTCGGCTTGGGGGGGGCATCCCGCTAGAGCCAATTCTCCTTCCAGATTTCACAAATGGGTTGGGAAAACGTCGGAGGTGCTGCCGGAAGGCGCGTCGCCACGCCTGAGCCAGCGTAGCAGGTGCGGCCGCCTGTTGCAGTGCGGCTTGTCGGCGCAATGGAACGATAGCATGCTGCGCGCACCCACCACGCACTCTGCGTAGTCAATGCGCCGTCAACATGCAGGGGGTGCGTGGTGCGACTCCCGTGGATAGAGATAGGCATGTGCATCGCGTCAGCCATGCAGCGCCTCCGGCGTGTCCACATCGGCAAGCATGGCAGCAACAGCTGGCAGCCCGGTCGCAGGAAAAGCCTTGAGCAATGCGCGGCCGCCCTGATCCCCAGTGACAGCCGCGAGCGCAGCAAAGTGGCTGCAATCGAAGAGCGCAGGTGCGCCGCGCAGTGTGCCGTCGACCAGGGGCGCAACCAGGTTGCTGCCGCTGCGCCAGAGCGCAATCATGCGACGCAGAAAGGCAGGCTCCACCCAGGGCTGATCAACCGGCAGGCAAATCACCGCCTGCACAGCCGGGGGCAGCGCCGCTAAACCAACGCGCAGGCTGGTGGATTGCCCGCGTGCCCAGTCGGGATTGTGCACCAGGTGCAGACGGCCAATGCCATCAACCAGATCAACGCCGCCGTTGGGCCTGTGCTGCGCAACAAGGTCGGCAACTGCGGACTCCGTCACAGCGGCATGCGCGCCCGTTACCATGATGACATGCTGCGCGCCGCTCTCCAGCGCAAGGCGGGCCATGCGCCGTGCCATGGGCTCGCCATCGATGAGCGCTCCCTGTTTGGGGGCGCCAAAACGGGTGCTCTCGCCTGCTGCCAGGATGATGAGGGCAACAGCTCCCCAGCGCTCGAGCACCGCCTCGCTCGACGGATTGCCGGCAGCGGCTATCAGCGAAGGGGCGCCGTCGGCGGCCATGGCCGAGGCCGCAACGCGGGCGGCGGCCCGCTGGGGCGCGGCGTCGGCCTTGTTGAAGATGGGCAGCAACTGCGCGCCCGCAGGCAGCCCCTTGGCCCCACCCTGCGCATGGCGCAGCAGGCGCGCGGCCTGGCGCGGCGTCAGCGGTGCGGGTGTGTCGGCCAGGCCCAACAGCGCACGCAGGCGCGCGGCGCGGTGCGCGTGCGCTTCGTCCACAGGCGCACCCACCGCATCCATGCCGATGACGGGCAGCAAATGGGTTGTGCGCTGCGGCACGACGGGTTCGTGTTCGGCAGGGGCCTTGACGGGCAGCGTACGGCTGCCGTCGGCCTCGAGCACAATCGCGCCAATGCCCAGGCTTGCCGCGTGCGCTGCCAGCGCATCGATGACATCCGCGGCCACGCCCGCCTGCTTGCCGTTGAGCAGCGTCTCGTCGCCCACAAGCAGGCAGTGGCCGTGTGCGTCCAGCGCGCGCGCCAACGCAGCCAGCGGCAGCGGCGCCGTGGCGTTCAGGCGCAGATGGGTGGGGGCAAGCTCCAACTGGCGCAGGGTCACGCGGGTGGTGGTGGCCGTGACAACGCGCAGGCCGCGCGCGACAATCTCGCCTGCCAGCCGGAAGACGACGCTCGTTTTCCCGCCGCCGCCCACAACTGCGACAACGTCGGGTCTCTGCTCTGAAAGATTCAAACGCAGCGCCGAAACAAGTTCCATGCCGGAAGTTCTCTCGCCTCGAGCAGTACGCAGTCTGTCTGCGTCCATCAGGTTGTTGCGTGGGCTGTGGCGCAAAGGGGCTATCTACGCCAGGCGACCAGCATCAGGCAGATCCAGCCGCTGATAAAGGCCACGCCGCCCAGGGGTGTAACGGCCCCCAGCCAGCGTTGGCCCGACAGGGCGAGCGCATACAGGCTGCCCGAGAAGATGACAATGCCCGCCACAAAGAGCCAACCCGCCCAAGGCGCCAGGTTGCTCTGTGGCCAGCGTCCAAGCGCCACGACCACGCCCAACAGCGCGAAGGCGTGGTACATCTGGTAGCGTACGCCAGTTTCAAAAGTAACCAGCAGGCTGGGCGACACGATATCGCGCAAGGCATGTGCGCCAAACGCGCCCAGCGCCACACCCAGCGCACCAAACAGCGTCGCAAGGATAAAGAAAGTGCGGTCCATGGTCGCGTGTCATCCGTCCTGTGCTTGAGGCACTTCGCCCTGAAGGCTTTTCAGTGCATCGGCGGCGTGCGACCTGTCTCTGCATGCGCCGGTACTATCATACCTTACCGACGCCTTACACACTAAACGTTAGTAGAGGCGCCAATTGTTCCCCGCGCTGCGACATCAGGCCGCATCCGGTTCGGGGCCGGTGGCCAGTGGACGGCTGGGGTCGGTAATCCAGTGACTCCACGAGCCGGCGTAGAGGCGCGCGCCGGGCAGACCGGCAATCTCCAGCGCCAGCAGCGTATGGCAGGCACTCACGCCTGATCCACAGTAGGCAATGGTCTGCGCCGCCGGCGTATCGCCCAACAGGGCCTGATAGCGGCTGCGCAGCGCCGACGCGCTGCGCCAATGGCCGTCGGCGTCGAGATTTTCGACAAAGGGCGCCGAGCGTGCGCCGGGGATGTGGCCCGCAACCGGGTCGATCGTCTCGTTCTCGCCGCGGTAGCGGTCAGCGCCGCGCGCGTCGAGGAGCAGCAGATCAGGCGTGTCGATATGTGCGGCAATGGTTTCGACCTCGACGGCTCCGGCGAGATGCGCGCCTGCGTCGAAATTGGGCACAAAGGCGCGGGGTGGGCGCGTCTCCTCCCCGCTGCGCGTGGGGCGCTGCTCGCGCTGCCAGGCGCGCCAGTCGCCGTCGAGCAGGGCCACGGCGGGGTGCCCCAGCAGGCGCAGCAGCCACCACAGGCGCCCGGCATAGAGGCCGCCGGCGTCATCGTAGGCAACAACCTGCACGCGCGCGTCTATGCCCCACTGGCCCAGGCGCGCGCTCAATTGCGCCAGGTCGGGCAAGGGGTGGCGGCCCGTTTGGCCAGGGCGAACAGGGCTGGAGAGGTCGGCGTCCAGGTCGGCGTAGAGGGCGCCGGGAATGTGCGCAGCCAGATAGTCGCGGCGGCCGCGCGCCGGATTGGCAAGGTCAAAGCGGCAGTCAACAAGGGCCCACGCGGGGTCGGTCAGGTGTTCGGCCACCTCGCCTGTGGAGACGATTGTGGTGTGGTGTGGGATGGAAGCCATTGATTTCCTCCGTTCTCATTGTGAAGTGGTGCGCAAGCAACCGCGGCATTTTACCCGATGCGCAGGCCCGGCAGGCAACGGCTGCGCTCGCGGTGGCCACTTGGCGACTGACATCCCGGACTCTTGCGCAAAGCCGCCCAACCGCAGAGGAAAGAAAGGAGCAGCAAAGAGCAGCCACGGCAAGAATGATCGTTCTTGCTCTTGCTGTACTTTGCTTTCCCCTGCATCATTACGGTTCGGGCGGAAGGCGCAGTTCTCGCCCGCACCCTCTTGCCCTGTTCGACAGTGCGCGTCGCATACGCTAAAATGGCGCATCAGTGGCGTGAGGAAAATGTGCGTGACTCGACGCGACGCATCGCAGCCGACACTGTCCGCCACGGAGGCAGAGAGCAGTGCCAACTCCCCAGAGTGAACCGGCGCCGGCGCCGGCGCGCACCCAGGCATCCGATCAGGGCGACGCAGTGCGCGACGCGCCCGGAGCCGATGAGCGTCGCCGCAGCGTGCTCGTGGCCGTGCTGAACAACAATGAAGACTTGCGGCGCGCCGCAAGCGAAGGTTGGTATCGCATTCCGCAGCGGCGCGCGCCGCGCCGCATAGGCGCCGATTATGTTGCCTTCTACCAAACCGGCGCCTTCCGGCGCAGCGCTGCTGCAGACGCGCCCGAAGTCGAATCGGCCGCGCAGGCAATTACCTGGTATGCCGCCACGCGCCGCTATCAGTTGCTCGCGCGGCGCATGATTCTCCCCAGCGAGCCCAATCACCCACGCGCAGACGACTACTACTACCGCATCGAGCTTGGCCCGCTGCAGCGGCTGGCCCAACCTGTGCCCGCCGCCAGCTATCATCGCGTCACCTTCATCCATACCACGCTCGATGCGCTGCTGCGCGCACCCGACGTGGTCGCGCTCTTTCGCAAGGATGACCCCTTTGACACCTTGTGGGACGCGTTGCGCGCCCACCAGTTGCGCCCGCTCAAGAATCGCCTCGTAGCCGACCAACCCATGGACATTGCGCTGCGTGCGCGTGGCGGCTATGTGGGCGTGCGCTGCGGCGAAAACAACGCCGCGCGTGAGTCACGCCCGCTAGCTCTCCCCGAGCGCTGGGAATTGCTGACCTTCTCCGCCGCCCAAATTGAGAATGACCTGGATGGCTGTCTGCGGCGCGTGGGCGCCGCGCTGCTTGGCCTGGGCGGATCGGTCCTCAACCTTCCATGAAGAATCGCCATTTTCTATCCACGCAACTGCTTCTCGTTGCCTTCGGCCTCGGGCTTGTATGGCTGGCCGTGCGCAATGTGCACTGGCGCGACGTGGTGGATATCCTCCGCCAACTGAGCGTGCGCGAGCTGATTCCTATTCTGCTGCTGAACCTGGGCGTGCTTGTCGCGCTGAGCTCGCGCTGGTGGCTGCTGCTGCGCGGCTTTGGCTTTCGCCTGCCTGTCCTGCGCGTGGCGCGCTATCGCACAACCGTCTTTGCAGTGGGCTACCTGACGCCCGGCCCGCAAGTCGGCGGCGAAGTGCTGGCTGTCTACTACCCCACTCGTCACGGCGTGCCCACCTCGGTCGCGCTGGCCGCCGCCACGGTTGACAAGACGCTGGAGCTTTTGGGGAACTTTACCTTCATCGCGATCGGTTCTTTCATTGTACTGGTGGGCCAGCATTTGATAAGCAAGGCCGACCTGATCGCGCTGGGGCTGCTCTCCACTCTGCTGCTGATCCCCGTGGCGGTGCTGGTGGCAATCTGGCGAGGCAAGCACCCCATCTCCGGCTTCATGCTCTGGCTGGAGGAACTGGTTCCGCTGCGCTGGCGGAAGCGCCTGCGCCGGGCGCCGGGTATTCGCAACCTGCCCTCCATGCATCGCCTGGAGGGCACGGTGATGCACAGCGAGGATCTGATCTCGTGGCTCTGTCGCGCGCAGCCGTGGACACTGCTCATGGCGGTGGCGGCAACAGGCGCCGCGTGGGCGTGCACGCTCACCGAGTTCTGGCTTGTGACGCGCGCGCTTGAGTTGCTGCTTACGCCCGCACAAGCCATTGGCACGTTGGTGCTCGTCTACTTCGCCTTTACAACGCCCATGCCTGGCGGCCTGGGCGCTGTGGAAGCCGCGATCTTGCTTGCTTTCACGACGTTCGGTTTCTCACCCTCGCAGGCGGTGAGCGTGGCGCTCTTCATCCGCTTCCGCGACCTCACCGAGGCCGCCATCGGTCTTCTCCTGGGCGGCGTCTCGTGGAACAAGCTGCATTCGATCGAGGCGATAACCGTCGAGGCCGATGCGGCGGCGTTGCCGCCACCACCGCTAACGCGGCGTGACGCGGCCGCCGCTGCCATGGCTGCCGCTGACGGTCAATATGCCGCGCTTGCGCCGGCCAGGAGCGTGCACGCAGCCGCTGCCGCCGACAGCGAAACGGCCGCCGCACCAGGCGTACTTCCGGACTAACGCGTGTAGAACCAGATTTCGCTTCGTCAGTCATGCGGTCGAAGTGCATTCGACCCACTATTCATGCGCACCGCAACAGACTCGTTTGCCGCGTGTGCATCAAACGCACCATGCAAGCACAACCAGCATTGCCGGTTCCCCCCAATCGGTTTGCGCACCGGCTCATGCGCAGGCGCCTTCTCTGCAGGGTGATGCTGCTTGGTTGCCTGTTGCTGCCAGGGCACGCAAACTGGCTCCCTGCGCAGGCCGCCGCCGATACACCGCCCGTTCGCCCGCTTCCCCCTGCTCCCCTCGCCGACCCCATGGCATTTCCGGTGTACATTCCATATGTGGCGCGCACCGTGCCCTTTGCCATGCAGGAGGCCGATGAGATCTTCCTTCCGCTGGTCTTGACCGATGGGGCGGAAAGCGACCACCCCGTTGATGTCGTGCCTGTGGTCGGGCCGCCGGTTTCACGCCCGGCGGCCATCAACCCTGACCTGAACCTGGCCGTGCGCGGCTACAGCACCACGCAGGCTCCCCTCACTCTGATTGATTACGGCGGCGAAACCGACGGCGACCCACCCCAATTGGCTGCGCTCTTCGATCCGCCACGCCTGCCCGATTTCGTGGCCGCACTCAGGGTTTTTGACTGGAACTGGGGCTGTGGCGGCGATGGCTGTCTCGGCGAGCCCATTGGCTGGCCGCCGGTCACGCTTCTGGCCTTGCGCGCGACAGCCGGCGAAACGCTGCACCTGCCCGCGCGCCACGCCGAAATCTACGGCGGCGGCTTTGTGGCGCTGGTGCTCTATGCCGACGCTTCGCGCCTCACGCTCAAGTACGGGCGCGAGGACAGCCCCGCCGACGGCTATCTTGTCCACCTGGAGGCCCTGCGCGTTGATCCATCGATTGTGCGCAGCTACAACGAGATGGACAGCGCGGGGCGCGGCGAACTGCCCGCTCTCTGCAACGGTGACATGATTGGCTGGGCGGCGGGCGATCAGCTGCAGGTGGCCGTGCGCGACACGGGCTCTTTCCTGGACCCGCGCTCGCGCAAGGATTGGTGGCAGGGGTGGGGCGCCGCAGCTCTGCAAATTCCACAGGCGCAGCGTAGATAGACATACGTAGCGGAAGGCCTCCCGGCCTTCAGATTGCGCGCAATCTGAAGGCCGGGAGGCCTTCCGCTACGACCTGCAGCGCCGTTGCTTTCCTGTGCCGTGTACCGGCGCACTAGGCGCCTGCGAGGCCAAGCTCCTCGGCAATTCCCTGCATGGCGGTGAGGACGCGCTGCACATGCTCGTCAAATGGCACACCCAGCTCCTCGATGAACTCGAGATTCTCCTTGCGGTCAATCGCGGCGGTGAAGGCCTTGTCCTTCCACTTCTTCTTCACCGAGGATAGCTGCACGCTGCGCAGGTCGCGGTCGGGGCGCACATAGGCCGCGGCCATAATCAACCCTGTCAACTCATCACACGCGAGCAGCGCCTTGTCAAGCAGCGAGGCGCGCGGCACACCAAGGAAGGTGGCGTGCGCTTCCACGGCGTGAATCAGCGCGGGCGGGTAGCCCTGCTCGACGAAGAGACGCAGTTCGGTGCGCGGGTGGCCGTTCACGCTGTCGTCCATGTCGGCAAAGCGCTCGTAGTCCAGATCGTGCAGCAGCCCCGTCATGCCCCACAGCTCTTCATCTTCGCCATAGTGGATGGCATAGGCGCGCAGCGCGGCTTCCACCGCATACATGTGCTTGCGCAGACTCTCGGACTGCACCCATTCGTGCAGGAGGGTGAGCGCTTCGGGGCGTGTAGGCAGTGGCATGAGATTCTCCTAGCGTGTCTCCGCCGCCGGCGGCGCGTGCACATTGAATAGGCGCGCAAAGCCGGGGTAGGGGCGGAGCGGGATGAGTTCAAAACGGATCAATCCTGCGCTCACAAGCGGCAGCGAGGCAAGTTGCGCCTGTGCTTCGTCGGGCGAGGGGCTTTCGAGCATGAGCACGGCCGCGTGGCGGTCGTCGCGAAAGTAGAGTTCGCGCAAGACGCCCGCCTGGTGCAGCTCCCATACGCGTTGTGCTTCGGCAAGGAGCAGCGCCGGGGTGAATGCCGCCATGCTGGCCGCCGAGGTCTCTACTTCAAGCGCAAGAAACTGCATCGTCAAGCCCCCCGCAAAAGGGAAATATCTCGTAGCGGCGCGCCTCGCGGCCTTCACTTTGGCGCGCCGTGTGCGAGGCAGCCGGCAGCACAGAGTGCTGTGATGCCCTCCGCGACAGCAAGTCACGCGAGGCGCTGCCTGACTCAGTGGCGGTGGAGCTTGCGCAGCGCCACGGCCAATGCGTCGGACGTAAGGTCTGCCGTGCGCTCGACGCGTCCGCGGGCGCGCCGCTCGCGAAAGGCATCGGCAAAGGTGCTCTCGCACTGGAGCCGCGCCGTCGCGCCGTCCACGTCGAAGACGGGCGCCACCACAATCACCGGCTCGAAGAGGGGCTGGTCGTGTGGCCGTCCGGGCGCATTAATGCCCAGCAGCCAGCGCAGCCGCGGCACGTCGGGGCGCACTTCGCACTCAGGGTAGGCGGCATCGCGCAATGCAGTCAACACCCTGTGCACCATTTTGTCGAGATCGGCGAAGGCGGCTTCGGCGCGTGCGGCGGAGCCTTCGCGCCGCGCGTTGGCTGTGGCCGCGGCATGCGCCTCGTCATCCAGCAGCAGATGAGCTTTGGCCTCACGCGCCTCGCGCTCTTCTCTCAGATCATCGAACATGCCCATTTGTGGTCTCTCCGCAAGCCAGAGTCTCGCGTGTTCGAGCACAAGCAACGTCAGCGCGGCAGCAGTGCGGTTGCTGCCCGTGCGCCAGATTAGATTGTAGCGCAATACAGGCTGAACCCATCAGCGACCGCCAGCGGCCTCATGCAGGCCGGCGTCGCGATCGGCCAGCAGCGCGGCCATCACCTTGCGGTCGGCCACGCCCATGGCAAAGGTGGCCACCTCGTCAAGCGCCACCCAGCGCCAGTCGGCCACGCCCAGCGATTGCGGCGGCGCGCCCAGCCAGCGCGCGTGATACGCGTGCAGCGTCATGCGGAAGTGGGTGAAGGCGTGCGCCACTGTGGCAACGCCGGGGCCAACCTCGATCCCCACCGCCAACTCTTCCATGATCTCGCGGCGCAGTGCGGCGGCGTGGTTGGCGTCTTCAGCCTCAACCTTGCCGCCGGGGAACTCCCACAGTCCGCCCAGCAACCCCTGCGCCGGGCGCTGCGCCAGCAGCAACGGAGATGCGTACCTTTCGCCCTGCCAAATGACCCCCGCCACCACGTCCATATGGGGCGTTTGCTTGCGCGGCGCGCGCACGGGGCGCTGCGCCTCTGTGCCGCGTGCGCGCGCCAGGCAGTGCGCCTCCACGGGGCAGATGAGGCAGCGGGGCCGCGCCGGCACGCAAATGGTTGCGCCCAACTCGATGAGCGCCTCGTTGAGCACACCCGCTTCGCCCGGCGGGGCCGCCTCCACCAGTGCGCGCGCCAGCGCCCACAAGTCGTTGAGGGTCGCGGCCGCCTCAATCGGCGCGTCGATGTCGGCCAGGCGCGTGAGCACGCGCTTGACGTTGCCGTCGAGCAGCGGCTCAACCTGGCCAAAGGCAATGCTGAGCAGTGCGCCTACGGTGTAGGGGCCAATGCCGGGCAGGGCGAGCAGGGCGACGCGCGCTTGCGGAAAGTGGCCGCCGTGCTCGTTAACCAGCAGTTGCGCCGTGCGGTGCATGGCCCGCGCGCGCGCATAGTAGCCAAGCCCTTCCCAATGCTTGAGGAGATCGTCGAGCGGCGCCTCCGCCAGCGCCTGCAGCGTGGGGAAGCGCTCCATCCAGCGACGGAAGTAACCATCCACGACCTCGACGCGCGTCTGCTGCAGCATGATCTCGGCCACCCACACGGCGTAGGCGTCGCGCGTGCCCGCGCGGCTGGCGCGCCACGGCAGCAGACGCTGGTGCGCGTCATGCCAGGCAATCAGCAATTGGGCGAGAGTATGGGTTGTTGTGTGGGGCGCGCCCTGCGGCGCTGGGGCGAACGATTGCATGCCCCGCGCGCTTAGCCGCGCATGCCCATGAGGACACACTGGCCCAGCAGCAGCGAGATGAAGAAGAGGGTGATGACAAGCCACATCCACAGCGGCAGCCCGGCAATTGCGCGGCCGCGTTTCTTCTTCTGCTCGACGGGCTTGGGCAGCAGCGCGCCGCACCGCCAGCAGTAGTTCTTGTCGTCGGGGTTCCACGTCTCGCACTTGGGGCAGTTCATGGGGATAGTGTACCACACTCGGGTGTCGGGTGTCGGGTGTTGGGCGCAACTGGCTCCGACCTCCCGACACCCGACACGCGACACCCGACTCCCGACTCCCCGCTTTTCTCCCCATTGTGGTACGATCCCAAACCATGTCCATGATGAACATTTCCGCCCTGGGCCTGGCCTATGGCGACTTTGATGTTTTTAGCGGTGTCACTGCCGGCGTGCCGCGCGGGGCCAAAATAGGCCTTGTGGGGCCAAACGGCATTGGCAAGACTTCGCTCCTGGCCGTGCTGGCCGGTACGGCGCAGGCCACCAGCGGCAGCGTAACGCTGGCGCAGGGCACGCGCATCGGTTATTTGCGCCAGGAGGCCATGGAAGCCTTCGCCGGGCGCGAAAACACCCTCCATGCCGAGATGCTCTCAGTCTTCGCCGGGCTGCGCGAGCATGAGTCCGCATTGCGCGCCATGGAAGCACGCATGGCTGAGGTGCCCAGCGACGCCCTCTTCACCAACTACAGCCACGCCCAGGAGAAATTCGAGCACGCCGGCGGCTACTCGTATGAGCAGTGGATCGAACAAGTGCTCCAGGGCTTGGGCTTCGAGCGCAGCGAATACCGCACGCCCCTGGGCCATCTCAGCGGCGGCCAGAAGACGCGCGCCCTCATGGCGCGCCTGCTGCTCGAAAAGCCCGATCTGCTCATCCTCGACGAGCCCACCAACCACCTCGACGTGCAGGCCGTGGAGTGGCTTGAAGAGACGCTGCGCGCGTGGGATGGCGCGCTCCTCGTCGTCAGCCACGACCGCTACTTCCTCGACCGCGTGGTGGACCGCATTTGGGAGATGAGCCGGCGCGGGATTGAGTTCTACCGCGGCAACTACACTGCGTACCTCACACAGCGCCAGGAGCGCTGGGAGCGGCGCGCCACCGAGTTCGACACAGCACGCGAGCGTTTCCTGGGCGAACTGGATTACGTCAAACGCAATATTGCGCGCGACAGCACCAACGGCATGGCCGTGGGTCGCCTCAAACGGCTGGTGCGTGAGGTGCGCGTGGTGCAGGCAGGCGGGCTGCAACTGCTCAACACCAAGAACTGGGGCCAGGTGATGGACGAGGTCGACATCTCGGGCGCGCGCTGGGGCGTGGCCGATGTCGAACAAGCCATCAAGGGGCTGCAAACGCCCGTCATGCGGCCGCCCCAGCTCAATTTGCGCCTCAAGACCGTGACGCGCAGCGGCAACCTGGTGCTCCGCTCCAGCAAACTCACGATTGGCTACCCGAGCAACCGTCTATTCAGCGCCGAGCCGATTCTGCTTGAGCGCGGCGAGTGCGCCGCGCTGATCGGTCCCAACGGCACGGGCAAGACGACTTTTCTGCGCACGCTTCTGGGCCAACTCGAGCCGCTGGATGGTGAGGTGCGCCTGGGCGCAAATCTCAAAGTCGGCTACTTTGCCCAGGCGCATGAGCGTCTTGAGGGCAACGGCACCGTGCTCGACACGCTCATCAACTTCAAGTTCATGAACAATGGCCAGGCGCGCAGCTACCTCGCCCAGTTTCTCTTTCGCGGCGAGGATGTCTACAAAACGCTCGATA
>CAYRVP010000020.1:0-43760 GCA_964427845.1 uncultured Caldilineaceae bacterium | reverse complement strand
CTCTGGTTACCAGCCCACAGCACCCACAAGCGCGCAATCTCCGCAGGAGGCGCGTGCGCCGTGTCGATGCCCAGCGCCCGCGCGCAAGCCACAATCGTCGCCTGCACCATCGCATCATCCGGCGAGTCAATCACCGCCGTCACCGTGTTCTGCCCAATCTGCGTGCTGAAGGTCAGACTGCTTGCCATGCTCTCCTCGCTTCCCTCCTAGATGAAGTACCCGTGAATCCTGATGAGCGGCCATATGTTCGACACTGCGCCGGCTACCGTGGCGGTGATGTCCCCGTTCGTGCCCAGCAGCACAATGCCCGTCTGGTCAAAGGTCACGTTGCCTGCCTGCGCGCGCACCACCATCGAGAACGTGCCTCCGCTTGGCGCGAGAATCGTGTAATAGCCGTCATTGGCAGCAGTCCACTTGCCCATCATTGAGCAGAGAATCGCAATCGCATCGGATGGTATCGACCCGTTGGCCGCCGCCTGCAGGTCAAACGTGTACGTTCCGGCTGCCCTTGCAGTGCCGCCATTCCACGTCGTACCGCCAGTGTCCACAAGATAGCCGCCGCTCGGGAGAGGTATGAAGATACCGCCGCGCACGCCGTCGCGTTCGTAGGCGGTCGTGGCGTCGAAGTTCGGCGCCGTCATCTGTGCACCCGCCGTGTTGAGCGACACGTTGCCCGTGGCCGAGATGGTCAGGCGCGTGAGGTTGCTGGTCTGGAAGCGCATGTCGGCGGCGCTCAACTGCGCAAAGGTCATCAACCCCGTTCCGCGGTTGTAGAAGTCCAGCGCCCCGTTCACGCCTGCCCAGCGGATCCAGCGCCCCGAAATGGTTGTGCCGGCCGCAGGGTCGGCGTAGAAGTCGATGTAGGAGTTGCCGCCCGCCGTGCGCTGGTAGCCGAAGCGCAGCAGGCTGTCGCCGGTCGGTGTGTCAAGCAGCGTCCAGGTCGCGTGGTTGCTGCGCATGAGGCCGACGGTTGCGGTTGACGAAGAGATGTACTCACCCACCGTCACCACGTCGCCAATAATCGCTGCGCCCGTCGCCCTGAAGGTTCCTGTCACATCCAGCGTGTAGGCGGGCACGACGTTCGGCCCGATGCCCACCCTGTCGGTGGCCGGGTAGATGCGCAGAGCCGTGTCGTTGTATGTGACGCCGGCGTACAGATAGGCAAGCGCATCCGCGGTGCCGTACGCTCCCCAAGCGCCAAGCATGGTGCTGGCCTGATTCCTGTAGGTCAGCCCGTAGGCCCAGGTGCTTCCCGTCAGCGCCCGGAAGCTCAGCCCCCGATAGGTCGCAGATGTGTAGTCGAGCACCACAAACTGGTTCTGCCAGCGCATCCCGTCCGTCACGGTCACCGTGCCGCTGAGCGCCACGGCGCCGGTCGTGGTCAGATGGGTGAGAAGAGTGCTTCCCGTCACGGTCAGGCCGGCGAACGTGGACAGCCCCGTCACATTCAGCGTGCCGGTGAACGACACAGGGTAGCCCGTGTAAACATTGCCCCCCAGCGCAATCCCGGTCAGCCCGCCGCCCAGGTCGCCCACGGCCAGCGTAATCTGCTCGGCAATCCCGCCTGCATTGCGCTCGGCCATGATGTACGCCAGCGGCCACTTATTCAGCAGATTGGTCGCCGTCATCGTGACGCGTGTGACTTCGCTCGTCGTGTTGCCGTAGGTGGCGATGCGGGTGTCGCGGCCGACCCCTGCCTGCGCATAGGCGCCGATGTCGGCGATCTGCGTCGCACCGCTCAGCCAGGAGACGGAGCGGCGCACGTCAAAGGTGGACGATGTCTGCAGCGCAACCCCGTCGGTGGAGTCGATGCGCACGAGCTTGCTGCCGCCGCTCCACCACTCCATGGGCAGGTTGTTGATGCGGTTTGTGCTCGAACTCAGGCGGATGTAGGTGTCGGCGTCGCTCACGCCGCTGCCCGCATAGAGGCCGTACTCGTTGGCAATGCTGAAGAGGCCGCGCAGGTTGCCCATGCGCGTGCGCACCTTGAGCCCTTCGCCTGCCACAACCGAGAGTGGGTGTCCCTTCCACGTCACCGTCTGCGCATAGGGCGAATTGAGGGCGTAGGCACCGTCACTCGCATTGACCTCGTAGTAGCCGTTCTCCGAGACGCCATAGTCAAGCACGAGTGCGTCTTTGTAGACTGTTCCGGTCGCCGTGCCTGCCAGCGCACCAGCAGAGCGCGTGAAGGTCCACGTCTGCGTGCCTTCGTTGGCGCCCGAGCCGTCCGCGTAGGCGATCACCACGCCCCACGCGTCGGCAATGGACAGAGAACCGGCCGCACGCGAGAACTTGCGCAGGCGAATGAGGTCGCCGGCCACAAACACCTGCATGTTCGGTGCGGACGGCAGGTCCGCCACGCGCAGCGTCGCCGCGCCGCCTGCAGCGGGCAGTGCAAAGTCCTCGGCCAGCAACGCGACGCTTTTGGAGACGATCTGCCCACCCGCCAGCGCCTGCTCAAGGTCGGTGATGAACGCCCTGGCGTGCAGTTCGTCGGTGTAGACGTAGCGGAAGTCGGCCGCGCCCCGGTAGTCGATGCCCCAGCCCGTGAGCTGGGAGGCGTAGTTGTCGCTCCTGAGGATGTTGTCGGCCAGGATGCGCACCTGGTTGAGGTCGCTGTCGAAGTCAAGCGAGACCGTGCTGAAGACCTTCCTGAGGCCGAGTGCGCCGACCTCGCTGCGCAGCAGGCTGCCGCCGCTGACCTCTGCGCTCACATCATAAAGCGGCGTGAGCAAGCCAAGCGTGTTTTCTGCCACCGCACCGAGCACGCGGTATTTCGCACCGACAACGGTGTGGTGCGCGGTGTCGGCGATCTCGTGCAACTTGTTGTGGTGCTGGTCCGGCAGCACGGTTCCCAGGTCAGGATGCTGCAACTGGGCAAAGACCGCGCTCGTTCCGCTGGTTGCGCGCAGCACGTGGCCGGCGGTGGCGCCGGAGATCTGGTGGTCCGGCCCCAGGCTTAGGTTCGACGCCAGCAGGTGAACCTGCGCGTGATGCTGGTCAGGCTGGACGTTGCCCAGGTCGGTGTGCTGCAACTGCGCAAACGCCGCCGCCGTCGCTCCCGAAGCGCGCAGCACATGCCCAGCCGTCGCACCCGAGATGGTGTGCGTGGCGCCCGGCCCTGCGTTCGTCGCCAGCACGTGGTCCCGTGCATGGTGCGCATTCGCATTCGCCACATGCGCGTCATAGGTCGTCGTTGTCACCGCCCACGGCGCCTGGCTCTCATTCAGCGTGCCGGCGTGCCATGTGGTGGAGTTGAGCGCGTGCGCCACCATGCTGCCCCCGCCGGCCTGCACAGTGACGCCATTGCCCAGCATCCCGGCGAGGTGCGGCAGCAACTGCTTTGCCTCCCAGCTCCAGTTGCGCTGCGTCATGCCCAGTCTTCCCACGGTGCGCTGCTGCGCGGCTCGAGCACGCTGTAGCCTGTCCCCGGCGTGTACTGCGCGCGCTCAATGAAGAGTGGCCCCAGCCCCTTCGCCTCTTCCACAAGCTGCACCCACTGCCCGGCAGGCAGCTGCCCCTCGTCGAGAGCGCCCAGCGGCAGGAAGAGTCTGCCGTCCATGCCAAGCTGCCAGCTGAGGCTGCTTGCCTCTGGCTCGGCGTAGATACGCACCACCTTGTCGGATGTCACCTGCGCCAGCAGCCGCCGCCCGCTTGACGTGCCCGCCGCCAGCAGTTCCTCGACTTCCTGCCGCACCGTCTGGTCGCCGCTGCGCCACTGCCGGGAGTAGACGCCGCTCGCAGTCTCGATGGAGACCGCAGGAAAGATGGAACTCACCATGTCCCGAATCTGTTGAGTCGTCTCGCGTTTGCCCCATATTTCGAAGGGCATGTCGCAGTCGGGCACGCGCGTCTCCCAGGCGGTGGAGTTCCACACCTTCATCACGCCCGAGTGGCCGAGCCCTTCGTCGAGCCCAAGCGCGAACATGTGCTCGGGGTCGGCGCTGCCCGTGCGCTCCACGACCAGCCAGTAGGTTGTGCCATACGCCAGTGCGAGCGGTGCAGAGAAGGTGATGCTCACCTGCTCAAGCTCTTCACTCACGCTGCTCCCCGTCACCGTGCCGCTCGTGAGAAGCCCACCCGGTGAGCCGCCGGCGTTGGACCAGATGCCCACCTTGAGGTTGTCGCCCGGCGCACCGATGCGCCGTGCGTAGACCACCGCCCCGTACGCGCTCCAGGCCGTGACCACCGAGGGCGTGAAGGACTGCGCAATGCGCGTGCCCAGGCTCGCCACCAAGATGCTGGGGCCCGGGTAGGCGCCCGACGCAAAGTTCTCCTCAATCTCCAGCGTGTGCCCGCGCCGGATCGTGATGCCCGGCCCCACATCGGCGTGCGAGATTGACTTGGGGTTGACCTCGATGTGGTCCACGCCCGCCTTGTTCACCTTCCAGTAGCCGCTGTGACTGCCACCCGAAATCTTGACCAAGTCGCCACTCTTGAATGGCGCAAAACCCTCGTTCACGTCAAAGATGTCGTCCTGCGGGTCGAACCAGATGAGGCTGGAGGTGTACGCCACCGCATCGTCCGTGGGTGAGCTGGGTGGGGATTTCACGGTGTAGACGTAATCGTTGCCAGCAGAGCCATAGACCACGATGCGCGTGCCTTTGGTGAGCACGTCCAGCCTGCCCAGAATGTCAACCAGCCCCGATGGCAGCCGGAAGCCAATCTCCGTGCTTGTAAGCGCAAACGAGAGGATGTGCTCCTCCTTCGCCTTGCCCGCGTACTGTTCAAGCCCTGCCGGCTGCTCCCAGTAGCGCCACGCCAGCGTCTGCCACCAGCCCACGCAGCGCAGCGTCGCGCCAGGCTGCGCAGAGCCAATGCTGATAGTCCTCGCCGGCTGCTTGCGCATGGCCAGGTAGGCGTCACGCCGGCTCGTAGCCACCGTCGCCGTGATGTCGCCCATGCTCAGCCGCTCTTCGTGGATGCCGTAGAGCGCCTGGCTAGGCAAGTCCTCTGCCCATGCCGTCGTCCCGCGCACCTGGCTTCCGTCTGCATCTCTGTACGTGTAGGCCACGCACACGCGGTTGCGCACCGTCTCCACGTCCATGCCCACCGTAATGCCGCCAAAGCCCACTTCGACGGCGGCCACAAAGCCACACCAGACGACATTGCCGTTCTCGTTGCGGATGGTGAACTCGTAGCGCAGCCACTCCAGAAGCCCCCACAGCAGCGCGGCCTCGCCGGTGACCGTGAGTGACGCCTCTTCATAGCCGCCGACGGCGCGCGCCGAGTACGGCCCCACGGTCCATGTGAGGCCGTCCATGCCGCGCACGGGGCTTTCGTTTCTGTCCCGAAACTCAACAGAGAAGCTCATGTGTTGCTCTTCCTTGCGCCCTTCCTTGCGTTGCCCTGGCGCCCTTGCGTCAAATGACCGCCCGCCGCGGCCGGTGCCACATCTGCACAGAGAAGGTGTTGGCAATCGCGCTCGCAGCGCCCTCGTCATGCAGCACGAAGATGCGCTGGGTGACGTTGGGCCAGAGCTTAAGGCCAGGGCCGGTCATCACATGCAGCGGCCACCGCTGCGTGCCGCTCCAATAGTAGGCTGCGTTGTCGTCTTCGTTGACCTCAACCGCAGCGCCATCAGAAACGTTGTAGCCTACTTGCGTGACGTGCCGGTAGCCATCCATGGGCACAACCTGTATATAGTCGAGCGATACGGTTGTGTTGCTGTCGGCCTGCGCCTTGATTCCAATCTGGACGGGAGCATACTCCGATGACCAGGCGCCGGGTGGGACAGGAACGCTGCCCAGGTCATACAGTGCGACAACACCCGCGTAGTCGGACAACCACACCTGCGTTCCCTCCCACAAGGTGCTGATGCCGGCAAAGTCGTAGATCGCGGGACGCAGCCTGACCCGCTTGGTGAAGTCGTAATTGGCCAGCCTGGCAATCATCCTGCACCAGCGCCCGCCGCTCGTCATCTCGCTTGCAGTGAGTACCCACGTCGCCAGCGGTTGCTCTGTGCTGAGTACATTGAAGGTGCGGTGGAAGCCGTTGGATGATGAGCCATCTGCTACGCTGCCCGAGCCAATCAGGGCCGCTTCGCCCTGGTGCACGCCGACAAAGGTGGATGGGCTGGCGAAGGCATTCACGCCGATGTAGAAGTCTCTGTAACTTTGGCTCGCGCCGGTGTCGTTTGTGAGGCGTATGCGCACGGGGGCTGGCTCGGTACCGAGCACCTGGCCAGCCGCCACCTGCACCCAATTGTCGATGCCGTTGTTGGTAATGCGCCTCCCGCCCGCCGCTTCCGCCTGTCCCTGCGCAGAGAGTTGCAGTTCCACTTCCGGCCCTTCCCACCAAGGCGCACGCTCAAAGACAAAGGCGACCTTGATGGCGGGTGACGTGTCGCCAAAGCGGCGTGCACCCGGCTCCTCGCTGTACACCAGTCGCCCGCCGTAGAGCTCGCTGCGAAAGAGGCTGTCCCCGTCCACGGGCTTGTACTCCACGTAGACGCGCACACCCTTGCTGCTTACGTAGCGACGCCGCGCGGCCTCGCACAGCCGCTCCACGTTATTGAGCGCCGTGCGGATGTTGGCTGCGGTCGTGCCCTTGCAGATGAGCTCCGCCTGCTCGGCCACGCTCGTCTCGGTTGCCGATGGCCCGAGAGGGAAGTAGGTGCAGCCGGAGATGCCGGTTGTGCCACCGGAGAGGTCTACTGTGGTTGTGCCGTCCGTGACGCGCAGCTGCACGATCCGCACCTTTCATTGCTCAGGCAGTTCCAATTGGCACAAGAACCATGCCCAGTCATGGGGCGTACAAAGACTATCTAGAAACCCCTTTACCTTTTTACCTTGATGCGCAGAAGCCCGTCTGGGCTGCGTACATGAGCGTAGCCGAAATCGAGTCCCCAAAATGGCCCGAAAATGCCGATTCTGTTTCGTATAACGAGCGCAGCGATGGTTTCACGAAATGCCTTTTGGTACTTCTCGAGCGTGGGCGACTCTGCGACGGCTCGCGTACCTTACGAATGGCACAGAAAATTGCGAACACCTATCGTCCCCGCCGTGCATTGATGGTCGCCACACGGTAGGCCAGCGCCTCCACGTCCACCTTGTCGCTCACGTAGACCGGGCCCACGTTCACGGTCTGCCCGCCCGCCCCCGCCAGCGCCAGACTCGCCTGGTTGCTGAAGATGCGGCTGCCCGCAGGTAGGCGCACCAGCTCCGGCCCGAATTCGCCTACTGTGGTGAGACCGCCCGGCCAGTTGGGCGTGCCCACGGCGTTGTTGCCCCCGCCGCCCGTCAGCCAGCTCAGCCAGCTGGGCACGGGAATCGCCGGCCAATGCCACGCGGGCAGGCTGGGCCAATGCCAGTCGGGCCAGTCAGGCCAATGCCACTCCGGCAGCGACGGCCAGTCGGGCCACGCCCAGGTGAGGTAGGCAGGCCACTCGAAGGTCAGGTATGCCGGCCACTCCCAGGCGGGGAACGCCGGCCACTGCAGCGCCGTCATGTCAACGCCCAGCCCATCCATCACGCCGGTTACAAAGCCGCCCACGGCGGTCTTCGCCGCGTCTGCGAATCCCGTGAGCGATGCGCCGATGTCGCCCCACTGAATGTCCGTGAACGCTGTTCTGACCGCCAGCGCCAGGCTGGAGAGCGGGTTGTCGCCTTCAGCACTGAAGGTGTTCTCGAACATCGTGCGCAGGCGCGTGCCCAGGTTCACGCCCATCTCGCTCCAGTCTGTCTCCTGCACTTTCGTCGTCAGTTCGGTGACCATGCTGGAGAAGTCCACGCTTGCCGCAGCCCAGTCGACCGCGTTAATCTTTTCGCTGATAGCCGTTAGCAGCCCGCCGCCGATGTCGAGGCCCGCCTGTCCCGTGCTGCCCAGCAGCTCCGCGCCACTCTTGAAGAGTGCACCCCAGTCGATTGTGCCGATGGCCCCGCTCACAGCGCCCGCCAGGTTGAGCAGCGCATTGCCGATGTCGAAGCCCGCGCCCACCCAGTCGATTTCCCCGATTTTCGTCGCCACCCACGAGACCATGCCGGCGAAGTCCACGCTGAGTGTGCCCCAGTCAATCTCGTTGATGCGCGTGCTTACGTCGTCGACGAGGTCAATGCCCATGGTGAAGACCTGCCCGCCGATGGCGGAGGCCAGCCCGAACATGCTGTCGGCGACGCCTGCCCAGTCAATCTGCGCCAGCCCGCCCATGACCGAACCCTTGAGTGTCTCGAAGTTTTCGGGACCGACCACCCACTTGACTGCCGTTATCGCCCTGGAAAGCGGCCCCAGCAGTCCGCCGGTCAGGAAGCCGCTCCAGTCGATGCCGGACAAATCCAGCGCCGAGATCGTGGATGAGAGACCGTCCACCCAGCCCATGAAGGTCTTGCCCACCGAACTCCAGTTGAAGCCGGCCATGCTGCTGGTGACCTGTCCCATGAGCCCTGAGCGCCACGCCTCGACGCCCTGGATGAAGCCGCCTGCGCTGCTCACGGCGCCTGCCCAGTCGATGCTGCCCAGTTTGCTCATCACGCTGTCGCGGAGGCGTGTGAGTCCTCCTTGGACGCTGGCCGCGCCACCGGCCCAATCCACCGTGGCCAGCTTGCTTGACACTGCATCGCGCAGCGCAGTGATGCCGTTCTGCATGCCGGCCGCCCCACCCGCCCAGTCAATCGACAAGAGCCTGGCCATGACTCCATCGCGCAGCTGCGTCAATCCGCCCTGCACACTCGCGGCACCACCCGCCCAGTCAATCCCCGCCAGCCAACTCCCTACGGCATAGGCCAGCGAACTCGCTGTGCTGCCGGTCGTCGTCAGCATCCCCGCCCAGTCAATCGCCGCAAACCAGCCTGCCACCTTGGCGTAGATGCCAGCACCGACGTCGCCCGCCTGCCCAACCAGTCCGGCCCAGTCGACGCTCGTCGCCCAGCCCTGCACCTTTGCCGGCAGCGTCTGCAGTTCCGCCAGCAATCCCGCACCCACGTCACGAAAGGTGAGGTCGCCCGAACGCAGCCCATTGACCGTGTTCACAATGGCGTCCAGCGCAGGTTGCACCGCCTGTGCGCCGCGGTTCACAATGCGCGAAATCGCGCCCCAGTTGGCCGCCACGGCCGCACCCAGCAGCACCAGACCGGCAATGACCAGCCCGAGAGGACTCATAAGCGCCGCCAACCCCGTGGCCATGACCCCCAGCATGACCAGCAACGGTCCCGCCACCGCCAGCACTGCCAGCAGCACCGCCGCAAACCGCTGCACGGCAGGGGAGAGCGTCTGAAACTTGACCAAGAGGTCGGCGGCGTTGCGCACCATAGCCGACAGCGTCGCCATGAAAGGCAGCGCGGTGGCGATGAGCATGGAGTCAATCGAGCCCTTGAAGTACTTGACCGCGCCACCCAGCCCCTGCATGCGCGCGGCGGCGACTTCCGACGCCGCCCCCTGCCTGCTCACGGCGTCGAGCATCTGCTCATAGCCCGCTGCGCCTTCCGCCACAAGGATGTTGGCGGGAATCATGGCGTGCGTACCGAAGATGACCTGCATGGCGGCGTTGCGCTGCGCATCCGAGAGACCCGCCAGCCCATCCTCCATCTGCCCCACGATGTCGCCGAAGGGGCGCATCTGGCCAGTCGAGTCGTAGATGCTCAGCCCCAGGTCGTTCATGGCCTTGCGCGCGCCTGCGGTGGGTGCCGCCAGCCGCTGCATCATGACCTTGAGCCCTGTACCCGCTTCTGCGCCGGCGATGCCGTTGTTGGACATGATGGAGAGCGCGGCGGCAAGGTCATTGACACTCTGCCCGTTGGCGGAGAAGACGGCTCCCGCGTTGGCAAAGCCTTCGGCCAGTGTGCCCACGTCGGCGCTTGAGGCATTGGCGGCGGCGGCAAAGGTGTTGGCTACAGCGGCAGACGAGGACGCTTCCAGCCCAAACGCGTTGATGGCGTTGGCGGTAATGGTGGCGGCGTCGGCCAGGTCAAGCCCGCCCGCGGCCGCCAGGTCCAGCACGCCGGGGATGGCAGCGGATGTCTGGCTGACAGTCAGACCCGCCTTCGAGAGTTCGAGCATGGCGCCTGCGGCATCGCCCGCGCTGAAGACCGTCACGCGCCCCAGTTCCAGCGCCTGCGCCTGCAGCGCCTGCATGTCGCCGCCGGTAGCGCCGCTCATCGTCTGAATGAGGTTCATGGACTCTTCAAAGCCCGAAGCCGAGCGCAGGGCGGCGGTAGCGATGCCGGCGATGGGCGCGGTCATGCCCAGCGTGAGCCCCGTGCCCACGCTCTTGAGATTCGCGCCAAACGAGCGCAAACGGCTCTGCGCGGTGTTCAGCCCCGCCTGCAGCCCGGAGATGTCCGTGCCGATCTTGACGACCAACGAACCGACTGTAGCCACCCTCAACTCCTGGAAATGCAACTGCAACGGCTCGACGCCAGGGCGCAAGGAGAAGCACAAGGGCGCAAGGGAAAGCAACTGCAGGAACTGCAAGAGCGACAGCCATATTGCGTTGGCGCGACACACGCCACACGGGGGGAGGTTGGCTTTTCCTGCTGTTGCCGTTCCTCGCGCCCTTGTGCTTCTCCTTGCGTCCTTGCGTCAGGATGTGCGCAGTTCGCAGTGGTTGAGCGGCGAGGTGGTCTTGCACCACCCTTTCCGGATAGGGGTCCGGTGCGTCACTGGCTCGCCTTCGCCGCATGGTGTTGCCTTACGCCCTGATGAGTCTCTTGGTTTCGCGGCTCATGGCATCCTGCGCGTTGCCGCTCTGCGCTTCGTAGGCCGGTCGCAGAAAAGGCCGCTTCGCCACGCCGGGGTGGTGCACGCGCCGGTAGACGCCCCAGCCGGGGATGGAGAGCGCCTGCTTGCCGCCGCGTGACCTGCGCCGCGGCTGGATACCATGCGCCTTGATGCCGTACTCGGCCCAGACGGCGAACTTCTGCTGCCGCTGCGGCCCCACGCTCACCACCACGCGCAGTGCGCTGCGCGACGTTGTGCGCTTGCCCAGGTTGTCCGCCACGTAGTCCGGCGCACGCGCTCTGGCGTCATCCAGTACCACATCGGCGCCGGCGTTGCAGATGGTCTCCAAGCCAGCCCGCACGTCCAGGTTGCGCCGCTTGAGCTCGTTGACGACCGTTTCCAGCCCTTTGATTTCGATGACGCTTGTGGCCATGTATCACTCCCGCATCTACTCCAGCATGTAGCAGAAGAGCAGCAGCTCGCGCTGCCGACCGTCGGGGTCCATGACGGCTTCGACTTCGTAGGTCTTGCCTGCGCACGCCAGACGCGTTGTGCTGGGCGAGAGACCATCCATGAAACGGATGCGCGCCTCCATGGTCAGGCGCGCCGCACGCTGCTGGCTCACACCGGCAAACGCCTCGCGCGTCGCGCGCATTGAAGGCGTCAGTTCGCCCCAGACGGTGGCAACAGTCGTCCACGACGCCGCGGGCTCGCCGTAGCCGTCCTGTGCCGTGGTCAGCGCCTGTATCTCAATCCGCTTGCGCAGCCGCCCCGCCCGCATTGGCCTCTCCATCAACCGCGTTCTGCACCTGGGCAATGAGTTGCATCTGCGCCCGCATCGCCTCCATCTGTGCGCCTTCGTCTACAACCCTCTCCCGCCCAAACTCGAGCAGAAAGTCCGTCGGCAGGAAAGCCCTGGCATGCCTGTCGCGGTGGACGTTGGCCACGGTCGCCGCCACGATGCCTGCGTGCAGGTTGGCCCTGCGCTCCCCAAACGGCTCCACGCTCTCGTAGGCCATCCACGCCGTCAGCTCGCGGCTGTCCAGTTCGCTCAGCAGCCGCCGCACCGTCATCCCCAGCGCCAGCGCCAGCCGGAAGAGGAAGCGCCGTCTGGGGTTCAGGCGAAATCTGCGGCCATCTCCGCCACATCCTCGTCGCGCAAGCCCGACAGGCGCATGGCCACCGCGAAGATGCGGTCCAGCGCCCTTGCCGACTTCTCCCCCAGCGCCTCGATGTCGTGGAAGGCAAAGAGCCGTGCACCCGTCTCGTCGACCACGCTCAGCACCACCAGCCGTGCGCGCAGGTTGCGCGTGTTGGTCTTCACGTCGCGCCCGTTGCGCTGGATGGTCTCGCCTTCAAAGGCGTCCCGCTCGGCGCCGGTGAGGCCGCGCACGCGCACGCTGCCACCCCACTCCGGCACCTCCACAACTTCGGTCACCACATCCTGCGCTGCCAGAATCGCTTCCTTGCTCAGCAGCGCCATGCCCTTCGCCATCTCAATCTCCTCTCATAGAAGGCGAACTACCTGACGCAAGGGCGCAAGGGAAACGCCAAGGGCGCAAGGAAAAGCGCAAGGAACTACGCCAGCGTCGCCCTCCTTCCGTTGCCATTCCTCTTGCTGTTCCTGCTGTTGCTTTTCCTTGCGTCCTGCCTGCTGTTCCTTGCGCCCTTGCGTCAGGTAGTTCGCAGTTGGTTCGCAGTTGCAGTTAGTACTGTGTGACGGCGCCGGTGATTTTGAGCGTGGCGTTGGCCTCCAGCTTGCCGTCAAAGGGCGCGCTGGGGGCAAACGCCGTCACCAGCGCCGTGAAGGTGAAGCCGCTTGCCGGCGTCGTCGGGAAGCCGATGGCGAAGGGGCTGGCGGCACGCGTCGTGAGCAGATTGAGCAGCCCGCCCGCCGTGTTCTTGTGCGTGGCGGTGGCGGGGTCGTAGTTGAGGCGCAGCGTCACCTCACCGGCGTCGATGAAGCTGGCGGCCACCTCCCGATAGGCGCTGGCGCTGTCATGCGAGGTCACGTCCAGCGTGTCCACGCTCCAGCCGGGCCCTTCGATACTGGTGACGCCGACCACGGCCGTGCCCGCCGTCCCCCCAATCTTGAGCGTTGTGCCAAAGGCACTGACTCCAGGCATGTGCTACTTCCTCTCTTTACTCGCGGAACGAGTTCAAGTGCTCCAGTGCATCTCGAAGTCCACCACCACCAGGTACAGTCCCAGCAGATCGTCATAGAGGTCGGCGTCCTCGTACGCCTGCGGGATGCTCACTGTCAGCCCGGAGAGAACGCCGCGAAAGCCCGTAAGCGCCAGCCGCACCGCCTCCGCCACGGTCTTGGCAGCGCCGTAGGTGGGAGCTAGGCAGGTGTACGAGATGCGGCCCGTGCGCAACTGCCCCCAGCCGTCGTGTCCCGCTACATCGGCGCCGCCCAGCAGGTCGTAGATGATGTGCGGCGTCGTCGTGTTCTGCGGCGCCTTGCTTGGGTAGATGCGGTTGTTCACCAACGCGCTGACGCTTGTTGTGTTCCGCAGCCTGGTCGCCAACGCCTCCTCAATGCGCATGAATCACCAGATGTACTTGAACCTGTGCGGGTCGAGCACCCAGTGTGCACTGAAGGGCACCTTCTGCGGCATGGCCGTGCCCATGATGACCGCCTCGCGGTTCTCGTGCATGTGCCCCGTGAGCCAGCGGATGGCCTGTTTCACGCCTTCCGGCACGTCCTGCGGTGTGCCGTACCCGCACACAAACTGCACCGCCACGGGCAGCCCCACGTCCAGCGTCTCCGCAGGCCAGTTCCGGCCAGGCGCAAGCAGCACGCAGCCGGGCTCGCGGCTGGTCACCACGCGATACGCGCTCTCGTCAAGCGTTTCCAGCGCACCCGCTTGAGTGGTGTACGTCACCCACGTCACGCTTTGCAGCGGCGGCATGGGCAGCTCGAAGACCCCGTCAGCAGGCCAGCCGGCGAAGTGCGCCTGCCAGCTCTGCGTCACGAACGCGCGTCCGGTGTAGAGCTCCGCCCAAGCGCGCGCGGCGGCCAGGTAGCCGGAGATGAGCGCGTCCTCATCCTCGCCCCCAACGCGCAGGTGCTCCTTCACCTCCTCCAGAGTCACCGGCTCCTGCGCCGGTGGCGTCACCAGCGTCCATGCCTGCGCCTTCATGGGCTACGCATTCCGCTTACGCTGACCTGTGCCGGTCGCCGTCCTGCGACCTTCCACCTGCGCGTCGTCGGCCACTTCGCCATCGGTTTCACCCGTCTCAGCGTCCGCCAGCCGCGCATAGCCGGCGCGCAGCAGCGGCGTCGCATCCGCCAGCGGCAGCGTCAGCATCTGTCCTTCCATGAGCGACAGCGACGCACCACCCACCAGCGCGTGCAGCGTCGCCGTCATGCACACCGTCACCTCAGCCAATCGCGCACCTCCTTGCTGCCGCTACCCGACAGCCCACTGCCCACTCCCCGCCGTTGCCCTACGCCGCCGGATGCGTGGCATACACAAACGCGCCCGCCTGCAGCACCTCGAAGACCGCCTGGAAGTAGTAGTTGATGACCACCTCGCCGTAGCTTGAGCGCGTGTAAGGGTCGCGCAGCACCGTCAGCGCCGGCGCCAGCCGCAGCCCCATGTAGCCCCAGTTGCCCACGAGCAGGCTCTTGCCGTTTGCCGCCAGCGCACCCATGTTGTCGTCGCTGTACTGCGGCATGCCCAGCAGGCTGGCCCCGTAGTTGCCCGTGCCGCCGCCCCCCGGCGTGGGCGCAAAGAGGAAGGAGTCGCCCGTCAGCCCGCGCAGATAGCCTTCGGTGGCCCGCTTCATCAGCCAGGCCACATTGGCCCCAACGGCGTAGCGCGCAGGCAGCTTGTAGAGCAGCTCCGGCACCTCAGCTGTGCCAATGGCCGCCGCCGCATCAAAGGTGAGCGCGGCCGTGCCGTCGGCCAGCGCCTTGGTTACGAGCAGCTTGTTGAGCGTCGCCGCCATGCCGTCGGCCACATAGCGCGCGAGGAAGGCCATCAGCCCCGCATCCTCGCTCTGCAGCAGCTCGTAGGTGAGGTCGATCTTCTTGGTGTACTTGACCAGCGTCATCGCCTTCTTGGCCACGGCGGGTGCGTCGCGGTCGAAGAGCGCCGACTCGCTCGTGCTCACGAACTCGCCGGAATCGGTCTCGTTGTCGTAGGGCACATTGACCGTGAGTCCTGCGCCGGGAATCGAGCGCACGCCCAGCTGCTCGTGCAGCGCCTGCGGGCGCAGCCGTTCGATGATCTGGTTGTAGTGGCCCGTGGGCACGAGGTCGCCGCCGTCGGCTGCGGTGGTGACGTTCATGTCGGTGTTGTTGGATGCGCGCAGCTCGTGCAGCTCGCGCTGTGCGCCGGGGTCGCCCGAACGCACCCAGCGGCAGTAGATGCCCTCTTCCGTGTCGGGCGTGCGCTGCGGCTGGAAGGCAGGCGCACCGGCCACGGCGCGCTGCGCCTGCGCCATGCTGCCGCCCAGGGTCCCACCGGCCACGGCCATGCGCTCCTCGCGTTCGAGCGCGGCGTTGACCTCGTCGGCCTGCGCCATGAATGCGTCGAAGGCCGTGCGCTGCTCTTGGTCGAGCGTCTCCGCCGCCTCGTGGATGGTGCGCGCCTGCTCCAGCAGTTCGCTGCGGCGCCGGCGCAGTTCAATCACCTTGCTCATCTCTCTATCTCCTTGCCTGCCTGGAAAAAGTGCTACCGTGAACCTGCCAGTCGCAAGCGCCGCAGCCGCGCATCGGCGGCGCTGCGCTGTACGTTTTCGTCCAGAACCGGCTTTGCGTCCACCGGCTCTGCTATCTCACCTGCCGTTGTTGTTTCATTCGTCCTGCCTTGTGTCTCCTCGCGTCCTGGCACCCTCGCGTCAAGCTGTGCGCCCTTCGCCGGCGGTGCCACGCTGTCGCCCCAGATCGCGCGCAGCGCAACTTCGGTCTCCGTGTAGGCCGGGAAGGCGACCGGCGACACCTCGTAAAGCTTCACCTTGTGCAGCGTGCGGATGGTCTGTCCCTGCTCGTCCTCGTCCCATGCGTCCTCGAGCACGCTGAAGCCGAAGGACATCTGGCTCACGTCGCCGCGCCGGATGCTCTCCACAAACGAGCGCGCCAGCGGCGTGTCCGGCGGGTCAATCTCCACGCGCAGGCCGTGGGCATCCTCGCTCAGCCGCAGCGTGCCTGCCGCCGTGCGCCCCAGCACATAGGCGGCGTCATGGTTCCAGAGCGCACGCACGTCGTCGCCCAGGCTGCCGCCAAAGGCCCCCGGCGCTATCCGCTCGCGGAAACCCCAGAGCACCTGCGACAGCGAGTTGAAGAGCGCCGCATAGCCCACAATCCGGCCCACCTGCGCGCCGTCGCTGGCGGAGCCGTAGCCCGCCTCACGCACTTCCAGCTGCGCGTCTACACAGCGCCGTTCCATGCCGCCTCCTCGTGCTCCGTGTCTTCGACCTGCGCATCCAGGCTGCGTGCGCCGTTCTCCCCGTTCCCGTCCTGCCCCACCACCGTCATGTTGAGCGGCATGAGGAAGGTGTCGCCTCCCTTGACGGCGTTGAGGTTCTCCAGCGCCCGCACTTCGTTGCGCGTCATCCAGCCGTTCTGAATGGCGATCTGGTGCGCCTCGTAGCGCGTCTTGATGTCGGTCCTGACCAGCGCCTCCGTCACATGCTCCACAAACAGATACCTGCGTTCTTCGGTGGTGAGGCACTTGACGTTGACCATCTGCTCGATCTGGCGCAGGTAGGGGTAGAGGCTGTACTGGCCGAACTCGATGCCCTGGTGCTCGATGTTGGAGAAGGTGGCCCGGTCCAGGTCGCCGATGAGGTGGGGCGGCACGCCAAAGGCGCGCGCAATCTCCGTGACCTGCAGTCTCCGAGTTTCTACGAATTGAGATTCTTCCGGCGGGATGCCCAGCGTCGTCACGTCCATCCCCTCTTCGAGAATGCGCACGCGGTGTGCATTTGATAAACCCTCGTGCGCGCTGGACCACGAGCTGCGCAGGTTGGCCATGGCCTTGTCGGAGAGCGTGCCGGGGTGGCGCACGATGAGGCCGGGGCGTGCGCCGTTGCCGAAGAAGCGTGCGCCGAACTCCTGTGTGGCCAGCCCCAGGCCGATGCTCTCGCGCATGAGCTCGCGCACCACCGAGTAGCCCAGCAGCCCGTCGCCCGTGAGCCCGCGCAGGTGAAGGATACGGTAGTCGGGCAGCTCCACACGCTGGCCGCTGGCCGTCCAGTAGTGGTAGACGAGCGTCCCTGCGCGCCGCTCCACGCCCATGCGGTCGGGGCGCAGCGGCCACAGCGCCGTGAGCGCGCCTGCATCCGACCACTCGATTTCGGCGTAGCCGTTGCCCCACAGCAGCACGCCCACCATGAGCCAGCGGCGCAGCTCGAAGGCAGTCATCTCCGGGTTGGCCTGCTCCTGCAAGAGCGCGTAGAGCGGGTGGCCGTACTCGCGCACCTTGCCGCGCTGGACGCGCCGGAAGACGGGCAGCGGCAGCATGGCGGTGCTGTTGGCCAGCAGGCGCACGCATGCGAGCACCGCCGTGTTGCGCAGGCTGCCCTCTTCGCTCACCGCCACGCCCGACGCGCTGCTCGCGCCGAAGGCGTCGGAGAGCATGAAGCTCTCCATGTAGCTTCTGCGCTCGCGCTCTGTCCGTCTGCCCAGCCAGCGTTGAATGCGGTTCACCGCCGCCCCTTACCAGGATGCACAACAAAAAGAGACGCCAGGCAGAGAAGGACGAATCCTCTCTGCTGGCGTCTCGCGCTCTGAGAAATGAGATATGGGTGATGCGTTATGCACAGCGCACCGGTGACGGGACTCCCCCGAGTGACGCTGCCGAAGCAGCGTACGACCCGTCACCGGTTGCTGCGCTCAGTGTAGCACGCGTGTTCGGTGGAAGCAAGGTGGAATTTGCGGAATTCGCAACAAACGGATGACCAGGGCAATCGCGTCTGAATTTGTTTGCCAGACCTAGGTATCGCCTATCGCGTGTGAGTCTGCATCACACTGCACCACTCTCGCTCCGGTGCAAAATCCAGACGCGATTGCGCTGTTGCATGGGAAAGTGGTGAGATCAATAGTCAGACAACAGCGCGATAATGTGCGTAACTGTGAGCGGTTCGTAGAGTATGTTAAGGAGGGGCAAATGACACTCTTTGGCAAGAAATACCGAATACTTGCCGCTGTTCCGGGGAGTTTAGGTGACTCATTTGCCTATTTGTGCATTGAGGGCGAAGATGATCCTGAGGGCGACACAAACTATTGGTCGTATGCGAATTTTGACGGGCCCCGGCTGGACAGTTTGTGGAACGTTCATCTTGGCAAGCAAGATCGGAACATTGATTTTCAAGGGCAAGCAATAGTTGATGCCTTATATCGATATAGCGACAAGGCCGAAGTAGACGAATACTTGAGGAAAATCATGGCTTCCGTAGGTCCCCGCTGGGAAAGGGAAGAGGAAAAGAGACGCGCCGCCGAGCGCCTCTTTATGGACTATCAGTATTTGAAGAACTCGCAGCAGAAGTAGCATCTACTTTGGTGGATGATCCTGACGCGATTGCCCTGGGGCTATCGAAGGGAGACGATTATGAAACCGTTCAGGACTATTCTAGTCGTTGAAATGAAGAAACCTGTCGGCCTGGGCTATGCCGTTCCCCAGCTCTACACTCTTTCGGTAACCGATCACTACGGCGGCGGCGCCCAGATCGAGAGTACGCAAGGCACTTACAATAGCTACGCAGAAGCAGAGAGGGCGAAGCGCGACTTGGAAGAACGCTTTCAACGAGAGGGCCGCTAGAGAACAAAGAGAAGCCCCGTTGTGTCGACGGGGCTTCTCTTTGTTCGGCTCTTGCAGCGCATACTGGGAAGCATGAGTTCGCCGTGCAGCGTGATGCAGACTCACACGCGATAGGCGATGCCTACTTCTGGCAATCAATTTCAAACGCGATTGCCCTGATTCCATCGCAGTCGTGATTTCTGTGCCTTCCGAATCCCCGAGGGCTCATGCAGACCTGGCATGTGCTGAAGCTATCATCTGTTCCAGCGCCACCGCCCACCACCTCGCCGCCAAATTCCACCCAAACTCGCCTTGTACCTGTGCGCTCACTTTGTCTCGTTTGGAGAAAGCAGACACCGTCTGCTCCCTCCTCGCGTTGCCGAGTGCATCTCGAATTGCCCGCCAATCGGGCCACGCCCACCAGCTCTCCAGTCCGCTCACCCAGAAGCGGTCCGCAGGAGGCACGGCCACGCCCCAACGGACAAGCTCAGGCATGCTGGCGAAGTCGGTCACAATCACCGGCGTGCCGCACGCCTGCGCCTCGATGATGGGGATGCCAAAGCCTTCGCTCATGCTCGCCGCCAGCAGCACATCGGCGGCATTGTAGAGCAGCGCCATGTACTCGGCGGGATAGCCCAGGTAATAGCTGTAGCGGTCGGGGAAGCGCACGCGGTCAGCAATGCCCAGCGCAGTGGTCAGTGCCCGCAGGTCCACCCCCTGCGCCTGCGCCGTGGGGTCGGTGTGGACATAGAGCAACGCGCCGGGTTCATCCCTGGCAAAGGCGGCCCAGGCGCGCAGATTGATCTGGAACGCCTTGCGGTCAAAGCCCTTGTTGGCCGCTACCATGAGCGTGACATGCGGAGCATCGCCAAAGAGCGCAGTGCGGAATTGCGCCACCTCCTCCTCCGGCAGCACTTTGTAGATGTCCGGCTCGATGCCGTGCGGTACGTAGGCGCACTCCACCCCCGCCTCGCGCAGCATGCGCTCGCCAAAGCGCGAGTAGACCAGAGGTAGCGCCGCCCCTTGCAGTGCCTCAAGCACGCGCGGGCTCACCGGCTCCGTGTCCACAGGGAACCAGGGCAGCCAGCGCGCCGGCGCAACCTTATCGCCCACCCCTGCCTGCGTCCAGGCGTCAATCAGCGTAATCACCACATCCGCGCCAAAGTGCTTTGCGTGGTGGCCAATGACATCCACGCCGTAGGGATGTGCGTGGCCGGGATAGACCACATGCGGCCCCCACTGCGTCAGCCCGCCTTGCACCCCATACCAGGCGAAGAGGGCGATGTTCTCCGGCCCGCCCACACAATCCAGTGCGCCGAGGCGCGGCAACAGACTGGCCGCCTGCACACCGTAGCCCGTGCGGCACCACGGCGCATTGCTGCTGAGCAGAATCCTCATCTGTCCCCGCGATTCACAGCCAGCGTTGTTGCCCTTCCCGACTCTCCACTGCCGACTGCCGACTCTCCGCCGTTGCCCGTTCCCTCCACATTCAGCACCCGCTGCAGAATCACGGGCGCGCCGAAGAGCAGCGTACTGCGCAGGTCAATCTCGAAGAGCCTCGCCCCGCGCTTGACCTCAATCGCCGTCCCGCCCACCAGTACGCCCAGCAGTGGCCCACCCGCACAGCGCAGCTCGATCCGTTCGTCCACGGTCTCCTCCCTTCCGGGTTCTGCTATTCCCGACTCCCGACACCCGGCCCTTCACAATGTCACAATCCCCCGTCCCTCATAGACACTTGCTCCGTGCTGCCGGCGCAGCGCCCGGTCCAGCCCCATGATGGCTGCCACGACGCCGTCGATCTTCTCGCGGCTCTTGCCCTTGCTGGGCTTGACGTTACCCGCGGCATCCTGCTCCACAGTCACGTTGTCCGCCATCCAGCGCAGTATCGGGTTGCCGCCGTGGCCGATGGCCCGCCCCAGCACCAGCCGCAGCAACTCCTTGGTCGGCGCGCTCATGCTGGCATACCCCTGCCCGAACTCAACCATCGTGAAGCCTGCATCGGTGAGCTGCGTCGAGATTCGGGTTGCCCCCCAGCGGTCAAAGGCGACCTCGCCAATGCGGTAGAGGCTGCCCAGCCGCTTGAGCTGCTCCAGAATCGCGTCGTAGTCAATCACGTTGCCCGGCGTGGCAAAAAGCAGCCCGTCGCGCCGCCACGCCTCGTAGGGCACGCGGTCGCGCCGCGCCCGCTCCGCCAAATTCTCCTCCGGCGCCCAGAAGAAGGGCAGCAGCCACATGGGTTCATCCTCCGGTTCGGGCGGAAAGACCAGCACGAGCGCGGCAATGTCGGTTGTGCTCGCCAGGTCCAGCCCTGCGTAGCAGGTGCGGCCCGTGAGGTCGGGCAGCTCGGCATTGCATGCGTCCCAGGCGCGCATGTCCAGCCAGCGCGACTCCTGCTGTGTCCACTGGTCCAGATGCAACCTGCGAAAGGTGTTTTGGTAGGCAGGGCTCTGCACGGCGCGCTGCGCTTCGGTCTGCAGGTACTCGAGCTTGACCGTCGTGCCCAGGTTGGGGTTGGCCCTGGCCCAGACAGCCGGGTCCAGCCAGTCGTCTGTCTCATCGGCGGCAGCGATGAAGGTGTAGAAACTGGGGTCGTCAATCCGTCCCTCCTGCGCGCCTCTGGCATAGCTGCGCTGCTCCCAGCAGATGGATGCTCTGTCGTAGCCTGCGGTGGTAATCATCACCATGAGTGGCTGCTTGCGCGCACCCATGCCGGTGTTGAGCACGTCCCAGAGGTCGCGGTTGGGCTGCGCGTGCAGCTCGTCGAAGATGATGCCGTGCGGGTTGAGGCCGTGCTTGGTGTAGGCGTCGGCGCTGAGCACCTTGTAGGAGCCCATATTCTCGGCGCAGAAGATGCTGCGCTTGAAGAGTTCGGCCCTGGGCTTGAGCAGCGGTGAGAGCTCCACCATTTGTTTCGCCGTCTCGAAGACGATGGCCGCCTGCTCGCGGTCGGCGGCAGCAGAGTAGACGTCGGCGCCGTACTCGCCGTCCGCAAACAGGAGATACAAAGCGATGCCGGCCGCGATGGTTGACTTGCCGTTCTTGCGCGGCACCTCGATGTACGCCTTGCGGTACTGGCGCGTGCCATCTTTGCGCTTCCAGCCGAAGAGGTCGCCCACAATGCGCCGCTGCCAGGGCTGAAGCCGGAACGCCTGAAACGCCCACTCACCTTTCACATGCACGAGAGCATGCTCGAAGAAGGCGATAGCCATCATGGCAGCGTTCTTGTCGTAGTGGAAGGCAGTCTCTGTCATTCAGCCGGCGTTGCTGTCACTGTAGCCCTTGCCGTTCCTGCCGTTGCTGTTCCTGGCGCCCTTGCCCACCTTGCACCCTTTGCTTGTCCCTTGCGTCCTTGCGTCAGGCAGTTGCCGTTTCCAGGTGCGCCTCCACGATTTCGACGATTCTCAGCACAGCCGTGGCACTGTTGACAATCCCCTCCGCCTCCTTCACCTTAAGCAGTGCCTCGAAGAAGCGGTCGAAGTCGGCCAGGCGCGCCGCATAGCGCAGCGCCTCGCCGCCGCCCAGTCGCCCCAGCCCGTCAACCACCGCCTGCACGCGCTCCACCTCTTCGGGCAGGAAGAGCAGCTGCACCATCTCCAGCGGCAGCTGCTGGGCGCGCAGCTTGTCGAGGCTGCCCGCGTCCACCGTCTCAAGCGAAGTCTCGTCCAGCCCCGTGTAGACCTTGAACTCGAGATCGAGAATCTCGTCCCACAGCTCGCGCAGCGTCTGCTTGTTGTCGGCGCCAACGATGGCGTTGTGCGCCAGCTGCACAGCGATCTGCTCGCTGCGGCTGAGGGTGGCGTCGGTGTAGAGCACCAGAATTTGCTCAATCCCCGCATCGCGTGCCGCATCGACGCGGTGGTTGCCCGAGAGCGCCACCAGCTTCCCCTCGGCGTCCTGCCAGCAGAAGGGCAGTGACGAAAGGTTGCCGTCGTGCTTCACATTGTCCACCAGCCGCCTGTAGACCTTCGTCGGCATGTAGTGGGCGTTCTTCTGCACGTGCGTAACGTCGGCCGGTGAGACCAGCGCCAGCCGGTAGGGCGTCACGCCATCCAAGGCCAGGTTGAGCTGCTCTAGCGCGCCTTCGAGCCGTACTTGTTCAGCCATTCTGCATAGACCTCCTGTGCCGATTTGTCCGTGAACGTGCCCTCGTAGTTGAGGAAGTGCCTGCCGTCCTCCTTCTTCTGTCCCCGCTTGACCAGTTCGAGCACGCCTCTGTACTTCATGCTCACCGGCCGCTCCGTAAACGCGGTGGTCATCACCCCCGTCACGCGCATGAGCAGCTTGCGCTCCAGAAAGGCGTGTACGTCCTTTGAGACCAGCAGCATCACCATGAGCTTGCTAATGCGCGCGTAGCGCGTATTGGGTACGGCGAAGTCGCTGTTGACGTAGACCGCGTTGCCGCCGAACTTGGAGCGTGTGAACTCGATGAAGCCCACAACGGCATCCCCCACGCAAACCGCAAAGGCCCACATGCCGGGGCTGTGGTCGATGCCCTTGGCGAGGAACTGGTCCTTGTAGTCGGCCAGGTCCGATGTCTTGATGGGCAGCAGTTCAATGCGCGCTGAAGGTGAAAGAACGGTGTGCTCATTGGCGAGCGGCAGCGGCAGGCTGTGCCGTTTGATGTACGGGCCGTAGTAGGCGGGCTTGTCCAGCGCGTTGGCGTAGATGTAGATCGTGCGCATGGAGCCGCGCTCCTGCACGATGAGCGGAGACCTGTCCGGCAGCTTGCGGTCGTCATACCAGAAGTAGCGCCGCCCATCCGCAAGCCACGCAAGCAGACCGTCACGCGCCGCCTCATCGAGCATGGCGTAGGCAGGCGGCGTCCAGTCGAAGAGTTCATGCAGCCGCTTGTACATCTTCTCGTAGCCGCCGGCGTATGTTGGTGCGAAGCAGAGGAAGACAGCGTCGGAAGCATCCTGCGCGCGGAAGTGCTCCCCCACATCGCCGGCAAAGTACGACTTCACCCCACGCGGCAGCGCCTGCGCCCGTTCCTCGACCTCATCCACCATGTGCGCCAGATGATGCAGGTAGCCCTGCCACATGCGCCGCTGGTGGGCGTTCTTCTGCTTTTCATAGGGCAGCATCTCGAGCAGCATCTCGAGCACCGCCACGCTCCGCGCGCCCGACCCCCAAACAGACTTGAGCCACTCCGGCGCGTCATCCTTTGGGAAAGCCTCCAGCAGCCCATTGGAGAAGAACGCGCCCAGCGCGCCGGAGTAGAGCGAGACGTCGTTGGAGTGGATGCTTGTCATCTGCGCGCCTGCTTCCTGCAGCGCCAGCTCCACGCCAAACGAACCCGAGCAGCCCACCACCACGCGCTTGCCTGCAAAGGCGGAAGCATGCGCCTGCAGGTGCGCCAGCAGCGTGCGATTCACCGCGCCAACGAACACAAGCCCTCCTGACCTCTACCAAAGCCCCGCAACATCGTGTGCATACGCAGGTCATCCGTCCCCAGAATACTCAACCTTAAAATTCGCGCGCTATTGCAAAATTCACCCCCAATAACCACGAAATAACCCTATTTACTCGAGTACAAAGTGGCTGACATTTGCGGAACACTGTACCTTGTGGTACACTTATTGCATCGAACATTACCTACTTTCCACTGCCACTTTTCACAGGAGCCCTAACCGTGAAGCACAACGATTGCCCCCTCTCCCAGACAGAACTCCGTGACCTCGTTATCGAAGCCCAGGACCACCTGCAGCAAGCCGTGTCAGCCCTCAACCTCTACATCGCCTTCACCGGCGACCACCACACCGAGCGCACCATCGTCGCCGCCATCGAGTGCGTTGCCAGCCGCGACCACCAGTGGCTCGGGCGTGACCACAACCTCGACGACGTGCTCGAGTCCCTCGACGAAGAGAGCGAGGAAGAGGTGGACGAAGAGGAGCAGGAACTGCTCATGACCCGCCGGTGCGCCGGCCAGCCCGCCCTCACGTGGCGAGATGCCAATCCCTTCTGCTAGCCGAAACGCCCCAGTCAGGGGGCGTCTGGTGGGCATTGTCTCCCACCACCGATGAGGCAGACGCAAGCACCCGTAGTCCACAGGAGTCCCCGCCATGATGACCGCCACTTCCCTCCAGCAGCAATACCAGTCCACCTGGTCGTCCCTCTCCGACCGCCAGCGCGCCGCCTTCCGCGGCAACGTCACCTGGCTGCTGGGCAAGACAACTGACCCCGTCGAGCGTGCGCAGCTCGAAGCCCTGCGCCAGTCCATCCAGCCGGAAGCTCAGCGTGGCAACGAGCGCAAGCCCCTCGCCGCAGTTGCTTCTGCGCATCAGGGCGTCAGCCTCTTCACCACGCAGCTGCAGCTGCGGCGCTTGCCCCTTGCCCTCGCCGATGCTCCCACACTGGGCCAGCACATCGGTCTGCCCGACACCGCCGCCGCCATCGCTTCCCGCCTCATCGGCGACCAGCCGCAGGAGCACCTGCTGCTGCTCATCCTCGACGTGCACAACATCGTGGTGGGCGTCCACACCGTGCACATCGGCACAACCAGCCAGTGCGTGGTGCATGTGGGCGACATCCTGCGCGTGGCGCTGCTGGCCAATGCCTCGAGCATCATCCTGGCGCACAACCATCCGTCCGGAGAGACCATCCCGTCAGACGCCGACATCAAGGTCACGCGCGAGATCGTGGCAGCCGGTCAGCTCGTGGGCGTGCAGGTGCTCGACCACCTCATCGTGACAGATGTCGCCACAAAGTTCACGAGCCTGGCGCAGAGCAACGGATCCATCTTCTCACGCAAGTACACCTGGCAGTGAGCGCAGCCGAAACGTTCCCCACGGAGCGTCTGGCGGGCATAGTCTCCCGCCACCGATGAGGCAGACCAGACAAAGGAGAAACATCCGATGTACGCAACCGCACCGCTATTCCTGCACAGTCATGTAACACGGATCAACGAAAGCCCCGCGAGCGACTTCTGGGGCGAGGCCATCCACGTCTACACGCGAGAGCAGGCCATCGCCGACGGCGTGCTCGTCGACGCCAGCAGCGGCGACCTCGCGCAAGTCAGCTGCCAGCACTTCGGCAACCCCGACCTCTACCACGTGGCGATGACCGCCGCCCTCTTCGCCCTCATCGAGCGGGCCGTGAACCATCCCCGGCATCTGAACGACTTCCGCGGCGTCTGGCACGACATCTGCTGGATGAGCATCGTCCTCCCCGAGCGCAAGGTGCGCAGCGGCGACGCCATCACCACCTGGTTCAAGGTCATCATCACAGGCACGGGGCGCACGAAGAAGCATCTCCTCAAGCGGGTGATGACCCCCGCCGGCAAAGGCGTCGTCGACATCACCTTCATGCTCGCCGACGAGGACTGAACGCCCTTCACCCTTTCACCTTCTTCACGGGGGGCTGCGCATCCCACACGCAGAGGAGACATCACCATGGGCGAGTACATTCAACTTTCCGGCGAGCAGTACCCCCGCAAGCTCGGCACCTGCGAGAACCTCTACTATGTGCGCCATGCCCAACTCAAGGCGTGGGTTGAGGCTGGCATCGCCGTCCGTCACCCCGGCAACCTCGAGCCCGCCGCCTATCTCGACCCCACCAACGGCTTCCGCTTCCGCTTCCCTTTTCCGGATGAGGACGATACGCACGTGAACGTCGCAGACGACCACTTTGACTTCAACCGCGGCTACGGAGTCGCCCACGCCCCCTACTTCCTGCTCGAAGGCACAGAGCACGCCAACGCACACGCCCTGATTGAGTGCCCGCCTGGGATGTGGCCCAAGAAGCGCCTGAGCCTCCCCTGCCCGCAGCGTTCCGATGGCGATGCCGCCACGGTCGAGTTCGAGATCGTGCAGCAGAAGCCGGTGGGCGATCTGCTCTGGCTGGTCATCCGCTGTCCCTACTGCGGCAAGTCCTGGAGTCTGGATGCCGAAGAGGGCGTGGCCATCGCTGACTGGATGACCGAGCAGTGCCAGGGCAAGGGGGACTGGGGGGAGATTGCCCGCCGCATCTGCACCGGCTACGGCTTTGATACTGTCGACGCCCCCGCTACAGCGTAATCCACCACCGGGGGCTGCGCATCCCACGCGCAGAGGAGCAAGCATCATGTACGAGCAGCAGAACCAGAGCAGTTCAATCCCTTCCTGTTGTCCCAAGTGCGGCAGCGATGATGTGCGCATTGCCGTCATCATCCAGGCGGTCTACAAGCCCAACGATGAGGACTTTCCCTATGTCGACGAGGCGTACATCGGTCTCGACTGCGACTGGGATGGCGACAGCGACTGCTGGTGCAACGCATGCGAGTGGAACGGCCACCCCCGTGAACTGGTCCCCCCGCTGGGCATCGAGAGCGGGGTGGCAGCATGACCGCCAAGACGCAGCAAGCCAGGACTTCCCGGCAGTCCATCATGTTCCCGCAGGGCCAGGACCTTCCGCTCTTCACCGGCCAGGCGCCAACCGCTGTGGTGCGTCCCTTCATCCCCCAGGAGTCCTTCACGCAGCCCAGCCTCATCGACCTGCGTCCCACCCTCAAGGGTGCGGAGCCCAAGCCCAACGAGGAGAAGAGGGGACCATCATGAGCAGCCCACCGACCACCATACTGACCGTCAATGCGCCAACCACCGTCACCGACCTGCCCGTCGCACAGATTGACCCCGGCACAAACGACCGCCGCACTTTTGATGTTGCCAAACTCGCAGAACTGGCCGAGTCCATCCGCCAGAACGGCCTTGCACAGCCCATCACCGTGCGGCCCATGGGTGAAGGCGAACATCGCCGCTTTCAGATCGTCGCCGGTGAGCGCCGCTTCCGTGCCGTGCGCGATGTGTTGCACTGGCCCACCATCCCTGCCATCGTGCGCGTGCTGGACGACGCCACCGCATCGGCCATCATGCTTGCGGAAAACCTCAACCGTGTCGACCTCAACCCCATCGAGGAAGCCCAAGCCTTTGATATTCGCATTCGTCACCTGGGCTGGACGGAGCAGCAGGTCGCTGACGCCGTCGGCATCTCCCTCGAACTCGTACGCCGCCGCCTCTCCCTGCTGGCGCTCGTCCCCGACGCCCGGTTCCTCGTGGCGAAGGGACAGCTCCCCATCGGCCACGCCGAGTGCCTTGTGCGCCTGGATGTCAACCGCCAGCGCATCGCCCTGCGCACGCTCAACGACTCCGCGCGCCTGCCCACGCTGTCGGTCTGGCGCTCCTTCATCTCCCAGCTGCTGGAAGAGCAGGCGCAGGACGACCTATTCGACCTCGCCGCCTTCTTCACCGCAGCTTTTGCCCAGCCCGAGGACCTGCCCCGTCGCGGCAAACGCGCCGTGGTAGGTGCACCGACACGCAACGATCTGCCCCCAATCACCGTGAAGGCCGCCGATTCCACCGCCGACATTCTTGACCGCTGGATTGCCGAACTCATCAAGGTGGGTAAGAGTGATGAGGCATCGACAGTGGGCACGCTCTACACGACGCTCGTGCACGCCAACTTCATGACTGTCCCATGTAGTGCTACACTCTTGAGTCAGGAGACACAACCCGCATGACCACCATCGTCTACACCACCGGCTATCAGGGCCAGAAGCTCGAGTTACTGGAAGGGTTCCTAATCGCCAACGATGCCGACCTCTTGGACATTCGCTTCAAGCCTTGGAGTCCCAACCCGCAGTACACGAAGACCGCCCTCCAGCACCGTTTCGGCGACCGCTACCGCCACGTCGTTGAGCTGGGCAATCGTCTCTACAAGACAGAGTCCATCGAGTTCGTGGACTTCGAGGCCGGTCTGCGCGCGATTGAGACCAGCCCCCGTCCGGTCGTGCTGCTCTGCGCCTGCGCCGACGCGTCCACCTGTCACCGCACTGCCGCCGCCAGGTTGCTGGCAGCACGCGGCTTCACCGTCACCGAACTGCGCGAGCCTGCCACACCCGCGCAACCAGCATCCCCCACCCAGGAGCGTTTGCTGTGCGACCCTCAACCGACGACCCGCAGTCGACCGAACAACCAACACAACAGCGGAAGCCAAAACCCTCCCCGCTCAAGCCTGGCGCCATCCAGCTCTTCGGCGTGAAGGAAGCCGCTGCGTATTGCAGTCTGGCGGCGCGGACCATCAAGTACCACATCTACGAATCCGGCGAACTCCAGGCTGACGCGCTCATCGGTCACTCACTTGTCTTCACCCAGGCCACCCTCGACGACTTTCTGAAGCGCCGCCGCTCTGTGGGCAGGCCCAACGCTCAGCAGCCTCCTCTTCCGCCTGCATCCGGCCCGCAGGCCTGAAGAGTTCTTCGGCCAGCGAAGGACCCGCCTGCTGCACCGGCAGCTGGATGCGGCTGCGCGCCGACGGCGTCATGCCCAGTTCGCGTGCGTAGAGCAGCATCTGGTCCATGGCACGGTTGGCCACGGCCAGGTAGGGGTTCTGCACGAGGTTGCCGGCCTTCGTCTTGACTACCGGCCCGATGCGCGTGATCTGCTCCTCGGCTTCCACCCAGCGTGCCCACGCCATGCAGTACATGGCCAGGACGTTTGCATCCAGCGGCGTGAGCAGCCCCGCCGGCGCGAGCTTCCTGCGCAGCCGCTGCCATTCGCGCTTCGCGCCAGCACCCAGATGCGCCGGTGGCCGCATGGCAGCCTCCTTGACTGCTGGTTCACCTCGATTGAGCGCCCGCTTGCCGGGGTTGCCCTGGCGCTCCTTCAGCGCCGTGGGCTTGGGCGCTGGTCCCCGTGACCCCATGCTGCTCCCTCAAAATGCTTCGGCGCGGCGTACCCCCCCCACCCAAAACTCGCGGATGCGCACGCACCACTATGCGCCGGTCTTACTCTGTGTCCTCCCAGACTTTGCCCTCCCCCCTCCCCTGTGCCTGTTCGCGATTGGTCTTGCGCGCATGACAGGATGCACAGAGGGATTGCAGGTTGGAGGGGTCGTCGCTGCCGCCGCGCCGTTTGGGCAGGATGTGGTCGATGTCGGTGGCGGGCTTGCCGCACATTATGCAGGCTGGGTGCTGCCGTATGTACATCGTCCTGAGTCTGCGCCAGCGCGCACCGTAACCGCGCTGTGCTGCACTGCCGCGGTCGTGGTCGTAGGCTTGCGCCTGCACAACCGGCCCGCACATGGAGCAGACGCCGCCACGCACCAGCCCAGGACAGTGGGGCTTCAGGCAGGGCCGCGCCGCACGGTCGGGCATCTGTTACGCTCCCTCCTCATTGAGAGGAACAGTGAGCCAGCCGCTTCCCAGCCAGAGGAAGACGACTCCGACGACCACGATGGCTACCGACAGCAACTGGGCAATGACCTTCATCTCTCCTCCGCTCACCGCTTACCGCCACCATCGCCACACTCCCACCTACTCCCAACCCTCCGCCCGCCGCATATCCTCGCCACGCAGCGTCCAGACCGACGCGCGCCCATCATGCAGGCGGCTTGCCACCTTGGGCGGCAACCGGCTCAGGCTCGAGTTGGTGGCCAGCAGCGTCAGGTGTGTATGCATGTTGCGCCAGCGTTCATCAATCAGGCGCAGAAACCGCTCTGCCGCCCAGGGCGTGCAGTTGAACTCGTCCAACTCATCCAGCGCCAGCACTTCGGCCGAGACGAGCAGGTCCCAGCGTTTCTCGAAGCTCAGGTCGCGTCGCTCAGGGTTGAAGGCAGCACGCAGGTAGTCGAGCAGGTCGGTCATCGTCACGTACACCGACGGGATGTTCGCCTCTCGTGCCGCATTCACCGCACAGATGAGGATCGTGCTCTTGCCTGTCCCTGGCGGCCCGCTCAGCGTCACCATGCCGCGCCGCACGACAGTCGCCTGCTCCACAGCCTCCACTGCATCGCGATTGGCGTTGGTCACCACCAGCCACTGGAAGCCCATTTCACGTTCGGCCGCCGTCAACCCGTCAATCTCGCGCAGCCACTGCGACCGCTTGGCCCGGTCCCCCTGCTCCTGACAGCGGCAGCGGAACGCCTTCCCAAAGCGCGGGTCGTTCATCAGCACATCCAGGTAGACCCACATCTTGTCCTTGCAGACTGGGCAATCGTAGCCCTTCACCACCGGCGCTGTGCGCTGCGGCGCGCCGGCGCTTGGCTTCCCGGAGCTGCTCTCGAAGTTCAGTGTTGACAGCTGCACAGCCCGGCTGATTCTCTCCACGTGTGTCGCCTTCCAGGTCGCGTTCATCGACGCGCAGTTTGCCGATTTCCGCGCGCAGGACGGTGAGGGTTGGCCGCGCCTTCTCCTTGCGCCAGCGCCAGTCGCAGAGCCAGACATCGCGCCAGAAGCGGCGCAGGTCGTCGATGCCGTAGCCGGCGCGCCGCAGGACGCCGACAGTCTGAGCCACCTGACTGCGCTGTTCCTTCGCCAGCGTGACCGTCTCCCAGCCAATCAGCCAGCAAACGGCGCCGAAGAGCTGGTCGTGTTCCGAAAGTGTTTGCCCAGTTACGGCGCGGCCTGGAACGGTCGTAGCGGAAGTCACGGATGGTGCGATTTCCGCGTGCTCTGCGCGCGTTTCTCTCTGAGCGTCGTTCAAGGATGCATCGAAAACCGCAGGTTTGGGGGGTGTGCCCTCGCCGTCAGGCGAGGAAGCCCTTGTAGTTGCTTTTGTTGTAGTTCTTATTCTTACAGTACTTATTCTGCGGCGGTCTGCCACGCCTGGAGATTCGCCGCATGGCAAATCGCCGCATGGCAAATCGCCGCATGGCGAATCACCGCATGGCGAATCACCGCCTGGCGAATCACCGCCTGGTTCTTGACTGGATGAGCAATTAGCGGCTGCTTTTCCCGTGCCTGGATTCTCCACGCCTGGATTCTCCACGCCTGGCTTTCCCATGCCTGAAGAAGCACCGCATGGGAAATCACCGCATGGCTCTTCATCGCCAGGCTTGCCACCTGCCTGCGGCATGTCGTAGACCGTGCTCACCCACTGAATCTGCTGTGTCTCGTCACGCGTGCGCACGCGCACCAAATAGCCTGCGTCCTCAAGCTCGCGCAGCAGCCGGCGCGTCGCGTGCTCGCCATCGCAGCCTACTGTGGCCAGCTGGCGGTAGCTCACCGCCCAGTTGTCGGGGCGGCTCAGCAGGTACACGAGCAGCCCCTTGGCCGCAAAGGAGAGCCGGTGGTGCTCCAGAACCTCGTTGGCGACAATGGTGTAGTTGTGCTCCCGTCGGGATCGGACAATCATCTCAACGCTCCATCCAGTTCACTTCAATGACCGAATAGACGACCTGTCGGCCCGACTTGGGGTGCCGGCGTGCGTGGCGCCTGCGCCGCTCCGGCGAGCCGTCAGGCACGTGGAACTCGCGCAGGCAGATCTCGACCTCGACCTCCGACGGCCACACGCCCTCGCGCGCCATCGCCAGCCGCCACCTGCCCTCGGTGCGCTGCATCACGATTTCCAGCCCGTGCGGCAGCTTCTGATGCGCATGGTGGCCCGTGCTCTCCACAGCGTCGCGCATCTCGCCGGCCAGGAGAGAGAGTCTGGTTTGGGAACTGCGGAGTGCCGTTGCCATCAGTTCACCGCGTAGGTCTGCCAGCGCAGGGTGCGCAGCTCGAAGAAGTCCTTGAGTTCGGGCTCGCGCTGCATGAGCAAGCGGGCGTAGAAAGATGTGTAGTTGTTGTTGAGCTTGAAGCCGGATGGATCATTCGTCTCCAGCGCGTGGTGCCAGCGCAGCACCTCGAAGAGGCTCTTGATGCTGTACTGCTCCAGCCCGCGTCGGCGCATCTGCAGCGCCAGCTCGCGCAGCTTGCGGAAGACTTCAGGATTCTGCGTGTGGAACTCCCAGAACTTGGCTTCGAGCCCCGCGCCACGCGGGCCAATGATTCCCATCTGCAGGATTTCGGGCGGCTTCCGATTTGCGCACTGCGTGTCACTCTTCACCTGATTCCTCCATTCCCAAGAGCGTCGAAACGAGATCGCAGCGTTCGGCGCCTTGATGGCGCGTCACCGTGTCAATGTGTGTCTGTCAACCAAGCAGGAGAGCAAAAGTGTCGGAAACCATGTCAACCGGCTCCTGGCCATGCACAGCCCGGACGTAGAGTCCCGTGGTTGCAGCAGAGGTGTGGTGAAGCTGCTTCTGCAGTACGGCCAATGGCTGGCCCCCTTCGAGCAGCAGGTGCGCGTGCGTGTGACGCAGGTCGGGAATGCGATAGCTCTGCCAGTGCGGGATGTCGGCGCCCCGCAGCGCCGAGCGCAGAACGCGCAGCGCGCTTCGCTCGGTAATTGGTCGCTGCATGTCGAGCGATGGCGCATGGCGCAGGTGCTCCATGCGCGGCGCGCAGACCGGAAGCCAGATCGCCTCGTCCAGCGCGGGCTCAATATCCGCACGAAGACGCTCATCCGCCCGCAGATAGGCGCAAATGGCATTGAAACACTGGGCGGGCAGCACGTCGTCTGCGCGCCGATTGCCCTTGCCCTGCCACGCGTAGATGGTGACGCCTGCCTGCCCACGGCTGCGGCGCAGATCGCCCCAACGCATGCGCAGCAACTCGCTGGAATGCCAGCCCGTGTAGACGAAGGTCAGCAGCAGCGCGTAATTGCGCGCGCCGGCCACGCTGCCTGTGCGCTGCTCGAGCCAGCCAAGCAGCTGCCCCACCTCAATCCGGCTGAGAATGCGCGCCCGTGTGTAGACCGGGGCGTTGCCGCGCTGCACACTGTCGGCGCGAAAGGGATTGATGCCCCCTGCGCTCAACTGCGCGCGGCGTTTCACCTGGACGAAACTGTAAAGGCTGGAAACGCAGGAGAGCTTGTGATTGATGGTGCTTTCCGCCAGGCCCTGTGCTCTCAGCGACTTCTGCCATTGCCGCACGGCCTGCACATCTGCATCCCACAGAGTCAAAGGCGGCGTGCGGGCGGCCAGAAAAGCCCGCCATCGTTCTACGGCCATTGCATAGTTGCGCCGCGTATGTTCGCTGGCCGAGCGTGCGCTCTTCGCGTCCAGCCAGTCGGCAATGAGCTGCTCCCAGATTTCGTCGCGTGATTCCATGGCGCAACCCTCACGCCTCCTGGACGGCAGGCTGCGGCGCCGGCGGCAAATCCACCAGCAGCCCGCGCCGGCGTGCCTCTTCGCGGATGAGGCGGCGCACGGTGGCGCTCTCGCCAGGGCTGCCGTAGATGTGCGCAATGCGGCGCAGCATCTCCTTGTCCTGCGGCGTCACCGCCGCCGACACCCACTTGCTGAGATTCGGGTCCTTCATGGCTGCCCCCTGACAGTGTTGCTAGGTCATGGCGTGAGAACATATGTACTATACGCCTACAACTAGCGATTGTCAAGAAGCAGTTCAAACCTGACAAGCCACAAACTAGCAAACCGTTGTATAATGCTTGGCATGACTCTTCAGCAACGTCTCCGTTCCCGTCGTGAAGCGCGCGGCCTGCGCAACAGCCAGGTCGCCCGCACGCTGGGCATCAGCACCGCCCACGTCTCCGACATGGAGAGTGGAAAAAGCAAGCCGAGCCTCGAACTGCTGGCCCGGCTTGCGGAACTCTATGCGACTTCCACCGACTACCTGCTTGGCCTCACCGACGACCCGGCGCCGGTTGGGCGCGGTGAAGAGCCGCCTCCTTTTGCGGAGGGCTTTCTGGAGCTCGTTCGACGTCTCAGTGCGATGAACGCAGAGCGGCTGCTCGCGATGGGCCAGGCGCTCTACCAGCACGAGCAGGAACGGGCCCGCCTGGGGCGTGAGCGCAGCGAGATCCTGAAGGTGATGTCTGCGCGCCTGGGACCCGAACTCGCCGCCATGGTTGACGAGCTAGTGGCCACCGCGGTGGCGTCTGGGGACACGGTCGCTATCTTTGACGCTCTGGTCCTGGGGGGGTTCCTCCCGCCCGAGAAAGATTAGCAGCTGCTGGAGAATCCAGTTGTGCTCCCCCTTCTGGTGGTTGTTGAGCCGGTGGAATGTGGGGGACTGGGAGGAGTAGCGCCGCCGCCGGCGCGAGGGTTTCGCCACGATAAATCTCCAGGGTAGCCAATTCTAACAGAACGAATGTTCTAAAGGATACTAGCAAATCTGGACCCCGTCAATAGGAACAATCTGCCAATTTGACGGCGCTGCTAGGCATGGACTAATATGCCATGCCACATGGTTGGAAGGGTTCCCGACCGTCTGACAATCCCGTACAGGGCGCTTCTTGTCAGACACGACGGCTTAAGCAGACCGCAGGGTAGCAAATGAGGGAGACTGAAAGGATTCCCTCAAACAACGAACATACGGTTTCGTACTCGTAAAAACTCGTTTGGGGTTCACATCCGTGAGGTCGTAGGTTCAAATCCTATCTCGCCCACCTCACAAGTGAAGAGCAGGCACGGGAGACCGTACGGTTGGGTTCAAAACCCTAACCGTGCGGTCTCCGGCATTTCAGGGGCCGGATTATCACACCATCACACCTCGGATTATCACTCATCAGATACCCCACGGAGGTACGGATAATGCGCATTGCTGATGCTCTCACCGGCTACTGGCTCGACAAGCGAATCAACCTCAGTCACCACACGGTCAGCGACTACCAGCTGACCTTCGACCGCCTGCTCAAATACGTGGGCGCCGACGTCCCCATCGAGGAGATCAGCGCCGACGACCTGCGTCGCTTCCTTGCCGATGTGAAGGCGAAGCGCAAGCTGGGCACCAAGTCCATGATCAACGTGTGGATTGCGCTCTCATCATTGTGGAAGTGGGCGGAGAAGGAACTGGAGATTCCCCACATCGTGCGGCGCATCGAGAAGCCCGAATACCGTCGCCCTCCCGTGGAGCCCTTCAGCCGACACGAGATTACTGCCCTGCTGGCCTCCAGTGGCAAGAATGCACCGCGGCCCGGTCCCGGCGGCGTTCCTTACTGCTCGACACGCCCGACCGCCCTGCGCGACCGCGCCATTCTGCTTGCGCTCGTGGACACCGGCATGCGCAGCTCCGAGCTCTGCAATCTCAAGGTGGGCGACTTCGACGCCGAGCGCAAGCAGCTCCGCATCCGCGAAGGCAAGGGGAAGAAGGACCGTTTTGTCTATGTCGGTGCCGTGACAAGCAAGGCGATCTGGAAGTACCTGGCCGGCCGCAAGCCTGCGGCGAAGGCACCAGACGCGCTCTTTGCCACCCGAACCGGCGCTCACATGGACAGGTACGCGCTGGGCAACTTCATCGGGGCGTGCGCCAAGCGCGCCGGTGTGGAGCACGCCTACCCGCACCGCTTCCGCCACACCTTCGCCATCACCTTTCTGCGCAATGGCGGCAGTCCGCTGGAGCTGCAGGCGCTGCTCGGGCACGAGAAGCTCGACACCGTCAACATCTACGTGCGCCTCGCCCAGGTTGACCTGCAGGAGGCCCAGAAGCGCGCCAGCCCGGCAGATAATTGGCAGCTTTAGTAGCCCGTCAAGTCACGAGAATTGGTGGCGATAAGGTATCCGAAAGGAGACCCTGTTTCTGTGCCTGTCATGTGCAGGTCCTGACGCTTGGCACCATACTCCACCGGTAAATGCGATCGCCGCGCGTCGTGTCGGATTTGCGCACCTCAGTGCAGGTGGCCTGCTCTCAATCAGCAGCGCAGTGTACGACCGAGACCCCGGTGCGGCCCGCCTATATCGTGACCATGCGTGGCTCGCGTACGGACTACCGCGCCGCAGCCCCATCCATTTTCGACTGGAACCTGCCCTGCACGGCCGCCCGCCAACACAGAACCCGTTCACGCCGCGCACGATCTCGTGGGGGCACTACCTGATTGGCTATCAGTATGGATTTTGCATTCTGCGCGTACACCGACGTGCCCAGAAGGGAAGGATGCAATTAAGGGTGCGGAGCGCATGATTAGTGAAGATTTCCGACTGAGGGAATACCAGTACGGCGACGCACTAGAGTGGAATGTCATAGATTCAGTTGCCATAGCTGCAGCTGCCTCGTCTTTCCAGGCTCAATGCCCAGACGCGAGAAACCTACTGCTTCATAGAAGCCGTTCGCGTCGAGTGAAATCGGGCACTTGAGCACAATTCGATCTTTGCCCATATTTCGACTCGCTTGCGCGAGAATATTGATTAGCTCACAAGCCACCCCTTTGCGTCGGGCCGACTCGTCAACAGCAATATGGTATAGAGTGGTCTGGCCATCGCGCCGATGATGGTATTCTACGAACCCGACTAGATGTCCTTCCACAAGCGCGCAGAGCACTTCCTTGCGGTCGATTGAAGACACAAGGCCACCCCGATGTACGAAGCCGAGCTCTTCTTTGTGACTGTCGCAAATGCGTTTGATTCCATCCAGGTCCTCACGTTCCGCATTACGTACGAAAAGCCCGCCTGCGCGCCGATCAGGAGTTCCAGATGTCATAGCTCTCTTTTGCAGAACTGGCGACTGTTCCGCCTCCATGTTGGCTCTGGCGGGGCCGAATGTCGAGCATGCTGACTGACTCTCGCTCATCATCTACGAGCACGGCCTGTCCCCTGCGTTCGAGGGACGAGACGATCATGCGCAATTCGCCCCCCATGTAGTCCTGACTAAGCCGGTTCAAAGCCATCACGTCATCACGCGTCGTCAGTTTGTGACTTAGGATCACGTCGCACTGCGAAATCACGTCACTGTCAACCGCGGAAGGCTGTTGTGTCGCCACAACTATCGAGAGTCCTGGTTGACGGCCTTCCTTGGCCCATCGAATAAGCTGAGGCTTGGCGAGCGAGTTGCCCGATTCTGGAATAAACTGGTGTGCTTCATCCAACGCCATCCAGACGCGCGGGAGCTGACCCGCAAGGCCGAACTCCTCGCGCAGGCGGGCGTCTGACCGAGCGCGAAACAGATTACGCGCGATGATCGAGACGACCAGGTTCCGTCGCCCAAATGCGCCGCTTTCGAGTCGGCTCACATCAACAATATTCACCGCCCCAGGCGCGAAAATCGAGTCCATCCGCTCGTAGCCGGAGTCACTAAAGAGCTCCCATCGGTGTGCGGCTTCGAGCCGATTTAGCAATGCCTCTTTTGATGCGTCCTGAGCGCGCTTATCTTTCTCAACCATCTTCATAATGTCAGGCACCGAGAAGTGCGGGCGCTCTTCCTCGAGCGTCTGGACTGCCCGGAAGAGCACGATTCCCATGGGCTGATTGATGTTTGCGCCAAACAGATCGCACCAACCATCTGGGCTCAAGTCGGACGGGTTAAGTCGCAAGGGGATGATCTCAACGCCGCGCCGCCGGATTTCTCCAAGTACGTCTGCGTCATACAGCTTTTCAGGCACGCCAGGAATCAACAGCCGTACTGGAAAACCGCGCGCCACCAGACCCCACCGAAACAAGTCGGCGCTCTGTCGCTCATTGCGCATCACCATGGTATGGAAGATGCCCATAGGATCGACCAGAATTGGGATGACTTTGGCGCCACCAATAGCAATTAGTTCTTCCATCAGAACGCCAAGCGTGTACGACTTGCCGCTTCCCCGCTTGCCACAAACGAGCATCGCGCGCGACCCGCTTGCGTCAAGGTATACATTGCGTTCAGTTTTCGGATCGCGTCCGAGCATCAATTCCATTTGCCTTTATCCTTGTAGCTTTCCCATGGGGACGATTGACTCCTGGTAGGAGAGCCCTCCATGCACACCGCTATCGTTCGCCGGGATGCTCCCTGCGAGCCATGGGTGTTTACAGAGGGAATACTTCTCTCCACCATTTTCCACAGATACTGTATGTGCTGCGAACGACTTGGGTGGCGCAGACTCAAAGTAACGCGCGTGATCACTACGTACCGCATCGTCGCTTTGCCAAACATGCTCAATTTTCCAGAGAACGCCGTGATCTGCCGTTACGTAAAGAGCTGCCCGTCGTCCACCTGCGCAGAGGACATCCATGAGGCGTTCAATGTCGCGCTGAATGGCAGCTTTGGCACCATCCACCTCGACTTCAAGTAACTCGCGCTTGCCGTGCGCCAAGCCGTCCAACCCTTCGCGCACAATCTGCACATAAGTCCCTGGGTGCAGCTCTTCCCGCTGTAATCGGCCAAGTACCGCTTCGAAGTTTGCCACGCGCAAGAACGGCAAGCCCGAGAACATATAGTCAGCGATTTCATTACTGCCCGGCGTCCAGTACGTGTAGCCGCGTGCCGTACGGAACCCGAGTCTGTACAGGCGCTGGTGAATTGACGGCCGGTTGATGATGGCGGCAAAGCCCACACGTTCATTAATTCCCAGACTGTCCTCTTTGTGAAAACGAAAGGTCACGCTGGGTCCGTCGACAAAGCAAGGCTCCAGATGCGTCCAATGCCAATCAAGTACGTCACCGTAGCTCAGTCCGTCAACAAGCAGGAGAGCTATGACGTCCGGGTGATTTTGCCCTGCGTGATCTGACATATGCCGTGTGACGTCATTTTCAATCCATTTCGCAACGCCATGGTTCGTCAAGAGGCGCGTGCGTGCATAGTCAAGATGCTGCGCAAAGTTCAGATTGATGGATTCGGCACTTGGCGAGGCAACCGCGCGCATAAAGGGAAAGCGCGCACGCAAGAGCGGCTTGTCATCCAAAATGATCAACGGTCCCTCAGGAATTGACGCAGAGCGACTATCTAGCAAGTTGAGCAACGCTCGGCCGTCAGTCTCAATCTGAACCTCGGGATCAAACGCGAGCGGAAGCAGTGGATGCACCTCTGCCAAAACAGGCATCTGACGCGCTAAGCGCAGGAGTTCCGCCATGGACTCAGCTGTTGCCCTACCTATCGCCGCATCTGCCTGTTGCATGGCTAGCTCCGTACGCGACTCACCGTAATACGCACGCGCTGCTTCTCGTTTAGGCTGCGAACAAGCGCCCAAAAAGCGTCTCTATCACGCACCGATGACTTGCTGCGCCACTCGGCAAGGTCAAGGTGCACCTCAAGGCTTTCGCTACCAAGCATGGCTTCAAGCTCGCGCAGGCCGATTGACTCAGTGTCGCTCAGTTGAATCGTTTTGATCCAGCTGTCCAGCTTTCGACGTCGGTCATCAAGCTGGCCCAGATTTTCTACGAGCACGTGCAGACTCACGAGCACATTTGTAAAGGCGCCTTCTCCAGGGGCTGGGAAGTCACTCACCATCTTCTGCGTTATGTTCGGCAGTATCTCGCTCACGCTCGCTGCAATCGCGTCGACATCGCGTGTGACTTCGCGTGCCTGTGCTTCAACATCACTCCGCTCTTCGCTTGTGAGCGCATCGAGAACGGGGGTACCAAGGATGTTGCGCATACTTCTGCTGGTGGTCTGCGAGGCCGCAAGAATCCGACTTGCCAATTCCTTGAGTAGCGTCTCGATCTTCTGGTAGAGGAATTGATACGATTCCTCTGGATTCCCTATGTTGTAGGTGAGTGCTTTACCAAGTTTGTCCCGCGAGAAATCGCCCGCCTCAATAAGCGAAGAGGCGTATCGCTGCTGTAGATCAAGAAACGCCTGTTCGGCTACGTGACGCTTGCGGCGGGCATCTTCACCCAGCGTCTGCAGCCGTTGCGTAAACAATGCATGATCAGGCAGCACTTGAAGCTTGTTCGACATACTGCTGATCCTGCCGCTGATCTCGCGCGATAGGCTTTCAAATTGCGCCATCTCTCCGACGGCCATCTTTCCCATTCGCGACAGCGCGTCAAAAGTCTCTGAGCCGAGAGTCACAAGCGTTTGCCAGCCAACGAAGGCACCAAAGTACTCATCCTGCTTTGACACAGCGTCGCGGGCTTTTTGTACCTTCTGTTCAGCTGCTGCTACTTCACCCGCAAGCTGTGCAAGCCCACCGCAGCCGAGGTCGCTCTGGCGCAGATTTGTCGCCAAACGCTCAAGCTGGTCATTTGCCTGCGCAACTGCAGTTTGTGTGGCATTGGCAGCGTTTAGGAGCGCCGTACGCAAGGCGTTGACTTGGTCGACATAGCCTACGCTGCCTTGAATCGGTGTATTGAGCGCACTCAGCTGTCGTGGGGGCACCAAACTCACCATCTGCTGCAAATGCCCCAGATTCTTGGTAAGCTCAGCCTTGCGCTCAGTGGCAACGCTATGGAGTAATTCAGACCCTTTTTGAATCGCCCTTTCCAATGAGAAGAGCTTTTGCGGGTCTGGTGCTTTATCCTTAAGCAATGCGTCGATCGCCTGGCTCCAGCGAGCGGCATCCTCGCCTAGTTGCGCCAATGTCGGTTGATTCGGAAAGCCGGCGCTCAGCGTATCCAGGTCAGTCTTGAAAGTAGCGATATGCGAACGCACCTCATTGACATCGACCTCGACGGACGGAACCTCACGCAGGAGATAACTCTGATACGGGTCTGCCAATGCACGCACGCTGAGCATATTGAGCAATTCCACGACTTCGGCATCCTGATAGCCAAGTTCGCGCGCTCTGCTGTGAATTGCACCCAGCTCAAGCGTGTGGACCTCGACCTGCTTTCCAGAAACAGTGACCTTGTCTCGCTTTGAGGATGCGCGCAGCCATTCAATGATGCGTCGTTCAAGGTCGTGCAACGTTAATCGAATGGCCCCTGGCTCGTTGCCACGAAACTCACGTGTGACGAGGACGAATTGGGGATAATTGCTTACAAAAGTGTCAAAGGTTGTGTTTGTGAGCGTGAACTTGGATGCGATCTCTGTCTTGATACCTTCGACTTCAACATCTCCACGTTTCTGATAGACATTGTTCGCCAGCGTAATTGCGTTTGCGTATTTGTCAAGGGCGCTCTTCCAGTTGCTCTGCACCATGAGAGTCTGATAGGTCTTGCCAAAACGTGCGTCAAGCAGCCTCTCAATGGCAAGCTCAACCAGCTTTCCTTCTGACACGCCACCGAGTGATGCGCCTAGTTCGGCATTGAAGAGGTCCTTGAGATACGTGTCCACCAAGCCAGGCTGAAAGCTACTTGCGATCGCCGGGTCATCCTGCTTCGGAATCACACCAGCAGCACGCTTTTCTTCGAGCATTTGGTGGATGTACATAAGGATCAGCGGGGAGAGGTCATAGGGAGACCAAACATTAATGAGATGATTCTGTACCTGCTGGGGAATGCCCACCGGACGCACATAGTGCAGATTGATAGGAAACTCCGCCACATGCTGGTCATAGTCCATTTGCAGCTCGCGCGCGTAGCTGCGCCGTTCTTCGTCCTCGAGGTCGCCATACAGGCTGAGGCGAAACTCGAGCGTAGCGTCCCCTATATTCTCTGCATCCTTGCGCTCTTCGTCTTCCCAAAGAATGCGTAGTTGCAGCTTTCGTTGCGGAAATTTGGCACGGAAGCTCGGGAAGTCCCCTTCCAAGATCAGTCCCTGGTTGCTCGTAAAGCCCGATTGGCGTTCCTCAATGACCTTCCACTTATCAAAGAGGCGATTCTTGAGCAGACTCACGAAGGCGCCAATGGCGCGATCCTTCGTGGCCGCATGATGTTCCTCATAGGCGCGACGGAACTCGCGAATCGTCTGTTCAAGCCAATTTGTCTGTTGGTTGCCGACTTGCAGCCCCAACAGCGTTACGCCGCGCAGGTCCAGTGGGCCCACAGCAATCACTAGTTCGCCCAGCGCCTTCTGCATGAGTTCGTCCAGCGCGCCGTCAACGCCGTATTTACGTTGAATCGCGATTGGTGCGCCTGCTGTGGGGAATGCTGCAGCCAACCGTATCGCTTTCTCGTAGCGGTCTGGTGTCTGCCGCACAATGGCATTCTGCAACGCCTTGCGTGCAACTTCCTGAATCCGGCCAGCCCCGCTGAACGGAATCGCTCCAGCCAGCAGGTCGTCTACCAACTCGATCGGTGTATAGGGATGGCTGTCAACCCCGTAGGTCTTGTACCGCTCGGCCATGCGGTGAAAGGTGTTGATAACGGTGCGCGGACCATCCGACAGGTCCACACGTGAGGCAATTTCACCGAGTGATTCCAGTGTTTCAGGTGCGACGATCTGAGAAGCGACCTGTTCAAAGTGAAATTCCTTCGCCAGAAGCGACCACAAGCGGGGTGCGAAATCTTCATCGTAGGTGCTGGTCAGATCTAGATGCAGGTCCTGCATGCGCGCCAGCAGGTCGGCACGCGCAGCCCGGATGAGACCGACCTCCTTGCGTGGGATCACAAACAGGACGCCAAAGTTCAAATGACCCCCTTCCCGCGTCTTGAGAAGCTGCACCAAATTGAAGAGTGGCACGAACGGCTCTGCGGTTGTCTTGCCGCGCGGCTCAATGTATTGTTGCAGCTCGTCAGGTATCAGGAGCATTCCTTCATAGCCTGCCTGCTTCACGAGAAGCGCCACCGCTTCAAAGTACTGGACATAATCCACTGCCTGCAGATCAACCAGAAAGCGGCCCTCTCGCACCAATCGGCGCAGGTCGTTAATGTCAATGCCTAATCTGTGAGCCTCCTTCTCCAGGCTGCGCTCCGAAACGCCTTTATGCAGGCTGTCCAGTTCGCTTACCAACTGCGGGGCGCGCACTGCCAGGCGATACCGCGCCCAGCCATGCGTGGCCGTTACCAGGTCCTGCAGATGCAACATCTGGAAGGGTGGGGCCGCAACCAGGTTGGCCTCTTCGGCACGCTGCCAGAGATAGAGCGCCGTGCTGGTCTTTCCGTAACCATACTCACCTGTGAGGTAGCCAACTGGGGCGCGCGCGTCCTTGACGGCGCGGATCACTTTGCGCTCAAACGACTCGACGGTCATTACACCATCACGTCCCTCAGCCGCGCGGCTGATGGGCACATAGGTGCGGACGTGACGCCGATAGTCGCTTTCCACCTGTTCCGGCCGCGCCAGCAAGTCTGCTGCTGCGACAGTCGCCACAACTTCCTTCTTGCCGAGGACGAAGTCTAGTCCTTCAAGGCCCATGAGTCGCTCCTAATGGCTGCAACCGCGCAGAAACGCCCAGAGGTCTGGCGCGCGGTTTGGGGGGAGAATTGCACCAAGGCGCTGGAAGGTATGTTCAATGGCGTTCCAGTCAGAATCGGTCGGAAGGTCAAGCAACACCTGTTGCATTGGCATTTGCACTTGACGTTGGGTAATCAACACAACGGTGCGCGCATTTTGCATGTCGCAATGTGCGAGCACGCGCCGCACCTCTTCTTCACGCACCGGGGCGTTGTCAATAAGCACACAGTCAGCGCCGGCTGCGAGTGATACGATGTGTTCGGGAACGGAAAGGTGCGTGGCGCCTGTTGCGCGCGCCAAGGCCCATGCCACAAAGGTCTTGCCCGAGCCGGCCGGCCCGTAAAGGTTCACCCACTGCGGGAATGCAGTCGCGTGTACAAGCAGATCAAATGCCACGCGCTGCGAAGGCGTCAGCGACTCTTCTTGTGGACGCAATTTCAGTTCGCGCACAAGGCGTTGCCATTCAGGCGCGTAAGAAGAAATCACGGCAGTATGTCCTCAATACAAGGGCGCTGATTGAGCCGCACGAATCGGCCATAAAAGCCCGCCGTTGTACCCGGCTGGATGCGCTCCGGGAATGTGGAGATTGCCCAATCCAGAGTGCGGTCGAGTACGTCCGGCTCAAGCAGACAGAGTTG
>CAYRVP010000019.1:0-43950 GCA_964427845.1 uncultured Caldilineaceae bacterium | reverse complement strand
ACCAGTCAACCAGTCCACCAGTCCACCAGTCCACCAGTCCACCAGTCAACCAGTCAACCAGTCCACCAGTCCACCAGTCCACCAGTCCACCAGTCAACCAGTCCACCAGTCCACCAGTCCACCAGTCGCTCTCGTCTCACACCTCCGGCGGTGCAAAGCAAAGCTGCTCGGCGGCGAGGGCGGGATGGTTGTAGCCGAAGTGGTCGGTAATCTGCCACGTCTGCTGCGTATCATCGAAGATGGGCTGCACGGCGGCGCAGGCGGCGGCGGCATCCTGGCTGCTTGCGTAGACTTCAAGCCATGCACTGGCGGCCTGGGCGTAGGCGCTGTCGGGCTGGCCCAGACGTAGTGCGGCGAGGCTTTCGTTGGCGGCGGCGTCATCGCCCATGAGCGACTCCACCTGCACAAGCCGGAAGCTGGCCAAACCCTGCAGGTAGATAATCTCCTCAACCCCATCGATGCCGAAGATGCTGCACGCCTTCAATTCGGGCGAGAGCGCGTCGGCGTAGGCCGCGCGGGCAGGCGCAAAGCCAAGCGTGGGCGAGGCCTGCAGCAGCACATCCGCCTCCACCAGACGCAGCCCCAGGCAGTCGTTGCCCTCCGCATCGCGGTCATAGACCCAGTTCAATTGGCGAAAGGGCGCGCCGGCGATGCTCTGCCACTCTTCGCGGTGGGGGACGGCCAACCCGCCCTCGGGCGTATCGCTGACGCCGCCTGCAAGCACCAGCAACTTACCCTTGCCCGGCGCGCCTGCGGGTAGATCTTCCAGTGTGGCTGTACCTTCGGCCAACGTCGCACCCGGCTCAATGGCGCTGAGGTACGTGCCCGCGTCCTTGTCCCAGCGCACCATTTGCACTTCGGTTACGCAGAAGGTGCTGCAGCCGATGACCGACCACGCCAGCTCGGTCATCCCGTCGCCATTTATGTCCTCGGCGGCCAGCAGCACGGACTCGCCATAGATTTCGGGATTGGCGACGAGTGTGAATTTGCCCCCACCGTCGCCGTGAAAGATGAGCACCGCGCCCTGTGTCCCTTTGGGTCCAAAGCCGATGTCGCTCTCGATGACGGGGAGCGCGAGCACATCCTGGCGAGCATCGCCGTTGAAGTCGCCGAAGACGACCGCGCCGCGCTTTGCGGTGAGCGCCTTGCAGCCGGAGAGCCATTCCTCGACGGCCGTCTTGTCGCGCCCTGCTGCCGAGAGAATGGCGGGCAGCCTGGTGGCATAACCGGAGAGCGACTCGGGGCAGGCTGTTGGGTCCTCGTCGTCAGCCGTTGGCGCGTCGCTTTGTGCAACAGGGCTGTCGCTCATGGCGACCGCACTGGTATTGCTGAGTGCGGCCGCCGCGCCTGCCAGTCCGGCGCCGGCGGCGGGCAGCAGCGCCGCTGGTTCGGCCCCCGTGTCCACATCGAGCACGGGGCAGACATCGTTGGGGCCAAAGCCGGGGTTGGCGTAGCCGTAGTCGGCCAGGAACTCATAGGTGGCCGGGTTGGCCGCGGCAAAGTCGTTCACCGCCTGGCACGCCTTGGGGATGCTGGGGCTTTGCGCATAGGCATCGAGCCAAACCTGTCCGGCCTCGCTGAAAACCGAGGTCGTGTAGATTGCGCTGATGCTGCCGATCAGGTCGCCTGCGATTTCGGGGACGCCCTGGTAGGCGGCCACAAGCGCAAGCCTGAAGAGCGCGAAGCTGCGCAGTTCGGCTTCCTCGTCGGGGCGCGTCCAGCAGGTTTCGAGTGTAGGATCGGTGGCTGCCTTCGTATAGAGCTGCTCAAGCGCCGTGAGATCGGTAGTGGGCAGGTTGAGGAAGGCGGCGTTGGCATCAACCAAGGCAAAGTAGAGGCAGTCGCTTTGGGCAAAGGTGCGGTCGAGCAGCGCGTAGGGGGCGCCTGCCACGCTGCCCCAGGTTTCGGTGCGGGCGCGCTGCGGCCCGGCGCCGGCGCTGCCGTAGATGCCACCCTCGAGGATAATCTCCTCACCCTGGCCCGCCTCGCTCACATCATCGAGGCTGTAGTCCGCATAGGCCATGGTAATGACACCGTCGGTCCAGTTCACCCATTCGGCGCCATCCCAACTGCGCACATGGATTGTGTCGAAACAGGTGCTGGCGCCGCAGGTTGTGTCTGCATAGACGATGTCGGCCAGGCCGTCGGCGTTGATGTCGCCGCTGTCAATCAGCGTGACCTTGCCGTCGGCGCGGGCGCGCAATGACTCGACAAAGCCGCTGTTGCCGAAGGTGAAGAGAATCATGTCGCCGGCAGAGGCGTTTTCGGGCGCGTTGGGGTCGGCGTAGAGCACCATCAGTTCGTCGGCGCCATCACCGTTGAAATCCTGCACAATGAGGCCGTCGTCCACGTCGGAGCCGCAATCACGCAGGTAGGAGCGGAGCCCCTCAATGCCGAAGTCGGCGTTGTTGAGCACGGCGTTGATCTGCGCCGGATACTCGGTGAAGACGGCCGGGCAATTGATGCCGATCTCCGTCTCGGGCGTCTCGGTGGGTGTTGGCGAAGGCTCGAGTGTCTCGGGAGGCGTATCGCCAAGGCCGGGGATGCTGGGCGTGGGCGACGGCGTGAGCGTCGGCGTGGTTGTCGGCGACGGGGTTGGCGACGGCGTGGCGGATGGCGTTACGCCTGGCCCGGGTGTCGCGCTGGGTGTGGACGATGGCGTGGGCGTGAAGTTCGCTCCCTGGGCGGCCGTGTCGGGCAGGCCGTCGCTTTGCTGCGCATCCGCGGCCGCCGGCGGTATCAGCAAACTCACGCCGCGCGCGAGCACGAGATCAGCGCGTACGGCACCGGGGTTGGCGGCTCGCAGGAGGCGGGCCGGGACGCCGTACTTGGCGGCAATGCTGTTCCATGATTCGCCTCCCTGCACCACATGGGTGATTGCAGTGGGCGCAGTCGCCGGACGCGCGGCCGTGGCGCTTGCCCTGGGCGTTGCACCGCTGGCCGCACGCGTGGGCGGAACAGTCGGTGCAACCGTGGATGGCGCAATGTTGATGGTCAGCACATCGCCCACACGCAAGACGTCGTTGGGGCGCAGCAGTTGCGGGTTGTCCGCCTGCAATTGGCGCACGCTCAAGCCCACCGCGCGCGCGATCACACCCCAGGAGTCGCCTACCTGGACCGTGTATTCGTAGCTTGTGGCCGCTGTGGGGCTGGATGCGCGTTGGGTCGGCGTTGCCGTGGGCGCGTCCTGGGCTTGCGCAACATCCAGGCTTTCGAGCGCGCCGAGGCCAATCAGGAGTGCAAGTGCGGCGGCAATCAGCCAGCGCAAATAGCTGCTTCGGGGTTGTTTTAGATCCCGCGGGGGCAGTGAGCGCAGCGGCGAGTTTTCCATGGTCGGTTCCTTTGCTGTGACGTAGTCGATGATGTAACCGAGTGGCGGCGATGATATGCGATTGCTGGTATTACGCGGGAGTTTCCCTCACGATTGTCGATTGAAGCTGTCTATTCTCAATGATCAGTCATCAATAAGTGGTATCGGATGATTGATGATTGCTGTCTTGACCTATTGAAGCGTCGCGTCCGTTATCTTTTGTACGACCTGCACCCAGGTTTGGCCGGGCTTGAGCGGAATGGGCGCATCGCCGGCGCCCAGCCAGCGGGGCGGGGCCTTGTCATCGGCGCGCCAGGTGCCTTCGTAAACCTGCCCGTCGCGCAGCACACGCAGGTCGCCATATTCAAAGAGCTGGATGTCCACGCCGAGAGTGCCGTTTACGTCCTCGATGATATTGGTCAGCGTGTGCGTGGCGGCGGCGATGACCACATTGCTTGCCACAATCGGCTCACCCGTTGCCAGGTCAAATTGCTGTAGTCCACCCTGAAAGCGCAGGTAGCTGCCCGCCGCGGGATCGTACTTCCACTGCACATTGTTGCCGCCCGGATAGGCAATCGAGATGACGCTGGAGGCCGGCGCGCTTCCGTCGGGGGGCGTGTCGCTATAGGGAAAGCCTGGGCGAGTCCATTCTTTCTCAACCCATGTGCCGCCGGTCCAGTTGTTCAGGACGCTGACGCAGTATTGCAGGTCGGGATTCTTTTGGCAAGCGGCCAGTTTGTCGGCAACCCAGCGGCGCACACCTGCAGGGCTGGCCTGCATGCGAGTGCGATAGTCATTGCCAATACTCTGAAAGTAGAGGTTGGCGTTGGGGTCGTCGATGTCGGAATCCACATAGGGGAAGCCGACTTCGTTCTTGAGCAGATAGCGCACGGCGTCGCTCGCGCCCGAGCAGGCGAGGATGCCGTCAAAGCTGTAGAGGAACTTGATGTTGGGCAGGCGCGCCGAGCGCATTGGCCCCACACGGTCGGGATCCTTGCTCTGGTACATGGCGGTCAGGCGGGTGAGCGCAAAGCCGTCGACGATGTACTCGTAGACAACATCCGCCTGGCTCAGGCCGTAATGCTGGGCGCGCCCCGCCGCATCGTTGTTGATGCAAATGAAGATGGGGTGGCGCTTGAGCGATGCCGGGTCTGCCACAGGCAACCCCGTGAAGGGCGCCTTGTTGGAGGGAGTGGGCGTCGCGGTGGGCGGGACGCTTGTGGGCGAGGGCAGGGGCGTTTCCGTTGCCGCGACGACAATCACGGGTGTTTTGGTGGGAGTCGGTGACGGCGCGGCGCTGGCTCCCACGCGGGAGCATGCGCCGCTCAACAGAGCGACTGCAACCAGGGCGGCGACGAGAAGACGGTGCGGGTGCATCAAGATGGCTTTCAAAGCTGATCGTGCGGGCGCGGCTGACGTGTGCAAGCAAACGATAGGCAAACGAAGCTACGGCGCAACGCCTTGCCACGTCGAATCCAATTATAGCAGCAGCCTATGCGATGCCCAAACGGTTGATGGCTGATTGCCGACGGCGTCTGTTAGGTCGGGGCGTCTTGCCGCCTCTGCAAGTGGCGGTAATTTGACCGAGCGCCGCCGCCGCGGTAGAATCAATATTCGGTTTGGCGACGTAGCTCAGACGGTTAGAGCGAGGGCTTCATAATCCCTAGGTCCCGTGTTCAATTCACGGCGTCGCCACAGCCAAAGGCCCCCTGCGTCCGCAGGGGGCCTTTCTTTTTCTGATTGCCGTCCCCTGGAAAAGATCTGCGGGGGGCGCAGGCGGGCTGGCCGCGAGTGCGCTATGCGACTGCGGCGCGCTCGGCGTGGAGTGGCGCCTGGTCGGTATGCGGTGTGCCTTCGGCTACCTGGTTCTCAATCACCCGCCAGTTTACGGTCGGCGCAATCAGCCGGGGGTCAACGCGATCCGGAAATTCCAGCGTCAGCGAAATCATGCGATCGATTTCGGCATCATCCAGCAGGTGCGGCTCAAGCCCCAGGTCGAGTAGCTTGGTGTGCGTGGCGTTGTAGTAGTGTTCTTCGGCCTCCACGCGCGGGTTGGGGACCGTGTCGATCTGGACGTTCAAGCCCCTGCGTGCGGCAACCTGTTGCACCTGTAGCGCCAAATCATTGATCGAGAATCGTTCGGTGATCTGATTGAAGACTCGGAACTCGCCCGCGGCCGGCTGCGACTGGATCGCCAGCTCGATACAGCGCACGGTGTCCTTGATATTGATGTAACCGCGCGTCTGCCCGCCGCGTCCGTAAACCGTGATCGGATAACCAACGGCAGCCTGAACGCAGAAGCGATTCAGCGCCGTGCCATAGATCTGGTCGTAATCGAAGCGCGTGGCAAGCGCCGGATCGAGAGCGGTCTCATATGTATCGAGGCCATAAACAATGCCTTGATTGAGGTCCGTGGCGCGGATGCCCCACACCTTGCAGCAGAACATGATGTTATGCGAATCATGGACTTTGCTCAGGTGATAGAAGGAGCCGGGCTGCTTGGGAAAGGGCAGCACATCGGAGCGTCCCTTGTGGTGAATCTCGATGAAGCCTTCTTCAATGTCGATATTCGGCGTTCCATATTCGCCCATCGTCCCCAGTTTGACGAGATGGCACGACGGCGCGTATTCCTTGATCACATACAGCACGTTGAGCGTACCGATGACATTGTTGTACTGTGTATACACCGCGTGTTCGCGGTCGATCATCGAGTAAGGCGCGGCGCGTTGTTCGGCAAAGTGCACCATTGCCTCGGGCTGAAACTCCTGCACGGCACGCGAAAGCGTGCCGTAATCCGTCGTGTCGCCGTGATACTTGGTGATGTGCTTGCCTGTGAGTTGCGCCCAACGTTCAACACGCCGATGCAGTGACTGAATGGGCACGAGGCTGTCAAAGCCGTGCTTCAGGTCGAATTGGCGTCGGACCAGGTTATCGAACACAGCAACTTCGTGGCCCTGCTGCGACAAGTACAGCGCCTGCGGCCATCCCAGGTATCCATCTCCACCCAAAATCAATATCCGCACGTTGTTTGCTCCTTGTAGTTCTGCTCAAAGACCGTAATTCATCGATGTTTGCCAGGAGCGCCCTGGCCCGCCGTGTTGTTCAAGCTTGCTGCGTGCTCTGCATGTCCCGTTGCGCGGCACGCACCAACGCCGCGACTGTGCTTTCCAGCGCTTCAGCACCCCCTAATGTCAACCCCATCTCAGCAAGGCGGCGGCAAACCAGAGAATTCTCGGGTGGCGCAGGAGGCGGCAAAGGCAGAGTTCCAGGTCGCCCGGCAATTTCGCGCACCAGTCGCACAACCTCCCGGTGCGTAACATACAAGTCGCTCAGGTGAATGACTTCCGTTGCGTCGCTCGGTTGCTGCAAATAGTGCCATATCACCCTCGCGACATCTTGACCGTGGACTTCAGTGCCCCCGCCTCGCGAAGTAACTTCCACGTTGTGCAGGACGTCGTTCACGATCCCCCACCACTTGGAGCGCTGCGCCGGCCAGGTCAAGCCATAGACGCCGGTTGCCCGCACGGCGCAGGTCTTCATGCCTGCCTGGTGGGCGAAACTCCTCAGAAAACCTTCAACGGCCACCTTGTAGGCGCCATAGTGCGTCTCGGGTGAGGTCGGGTGCAACTCATCCAGGGGGCGTCCTGGTTCGGTGTGCGAGAAGACCGCGCGGCTCGACAAGAAGACAAACTGACTGACTCGAGCCTCCTGCGCAGCAACGAGCAGGCGCAGTGACCCGTTCACATTGGCGTCCAGCCAATCGGTGAGGTGAGCGCCCTCGCCGCCTCGGAAGCGTCCGGGCACATGTTCGTAGGCAAGGTGAACAATCGCGTCAACGTCTTCGACCAGTGCGGAAAGCGCTGAGGTTGAGCGCAGATCGCCCGTCACCCATTCCAGCGGCGCAGCAAATCCGCCCCGATCTGAATTCGGCCGCGCCAGTGCCCGCACCGCCACGCCGTGGCGCTGCAGTTCAGCGGTGACGAACCTTCCCACATAGCCGGTCGCACCGGTAACGGCAACAAGTTTGATCATTGGCGTGGCGTCAATTCGTCGTCCCTACGCCATTCCCGGCAGCTTCACCGCGTTCAGACAGTCAACAACCTGATGCGCTCCCGCGGCAGTGAGCGAGGCGGCGTCCAGAGAGGTCGTCAAGCCGATGACCCACCCAATGCCGGCTGCCAAAGCATCGGCAATGCCTGAGGCGCTGTCTTCAATCACCACACAGCAGGCCGGATCGATGCCGAAGATCCTCGCCGCCCGCGCGTGGTCCTTGCGGTCTGTCTCCGTATTGACAACATCTTCGCAACCAAGCACGACATCAAACAGCGCAGGCATCTGCATCAACTCAAGCGTGCCGTGCAGCCGCAGGCGACGCGATCTTGAAGAAATGGCGACATACCATCCCAGCATACGCGCGCTGCGGATCAGTTCCACGCTGCCCGGCATCGGTTTCAGGCGTCCGGCGCCAATCGAGTAAAAAAGCTCCGATTTGCGTGCGAGCAATGCATCCTTGTCCGAGGCGGTCAATTCAAGCGCATTGGACAAGGCCCAGTGCGCATAGATCTGGTTCAGCGAAAGGCCCACCAGGGAACCCGCATCGCCCTCAAGTGGCCGGCCGAAAAGTTGCTCAAATGCCTGCGTCCAACTTGCATAATGGATCGGTTCGGAATCGACCAGAACGCCGTCGAAGTCAAGAATCAAGGCGCGACGTACTTCGCAATCAGCCATTGAGCGTTTCCAGCCGGACGGGTGCAAGTGGTGGCATTTGCCCATGTTCAAACACATGCCACCAGGCGGCAATGACCGGGGCGAGGAGGTCGCGCTTGGCATGACCCGTGTCCCACGGTTTCTCGTATTGATAGTGGATGACGCGAATGCGCTTCCAGTCCCACAACTGCGGCAGGTTGAACCACACGTACTGGAGGGTATTGTAGATGTAAGGCAGCCCGTGCCAATCCGGGAAGAAGGATTCAAGAAACGTTTGGTCGGTGCGTCGCCAGAAAACGCCGGGGCGATCCAGGCTCTGAAGCATGGAGTCAAAGGTCCTGCGGCTGGGCCTGGCGACGAACACGCCGCTGTTCAGACGGTGAAAGTCGGCGAGCGACTCATACAGGTTGGGCGCGGCGACAAATTCGGGAAAGTCGAACAGGCGGTCAATATTCTGGATTACGAGTGTGTCCGCATCCAGAAAAACGATCTTCTCGAACTGCTCCATTTCCCACAAGCGCAACTTGACGTAGTTGAGAAGCGGATTGTGAAATTGGGGTTTCTCGCCGTTTGTGAATGGGGCAAGTGCATGTTGTGCATCGCGCTGATGCAGAGCGCAAAACTCCTGCGAGAGCGGCAGCGGGCCGACGCGCAGCACCCGGCACCCCAGCGCTTCGAGTTCTTCGAGCCCGGCCACATCCTGCAGCGCAAGCGCGGTCAGCGGCCATTGCGCGTGGCACATCTTGAGCGAGCGCGCCAATGCGATTGCACCGATCACGTAGTCTGCATTCGCAATTAGCGTTACATAACTGTTCACATCATCTCCAGGTCGTGGCGCGGCGCGGCATGTTCACTTTACTCCGCCGAGTGGCGCTGGTTGCGGCTGAGCCGCGACGCATCTTAGCACAATGTCAGCGCGTCGGTGCAATGCAGCGAACGGAACAACATGGCCTCGGCAAACAGGGACTCTCAAAAGTCATCGCGCTGCACAACTGCACCTCACCCCCGGCCCCTCTCCAGAACAATGGAGAGGGGAGCAGCGCACCTTGCGCACAGCGTGGCGCCCGCCAGCACTGCTCTTCTCCCCCTCGCCAGATTGGAGAGGGGGCCGGGGGGGTGAGGTTGCAGTGCGCCAGCAAAGTGGAATAGTCCTCGGCAAAAAGTGACTATTGACAACCATTTTCACAAATGATATGATTGTGAAAATTAGTTTCACAACCAGCTCTCCCCTTGCGCTATGGACAACTCAATACGCTTCGAACGTGGCACGCTGGCAGCGATTTCCGACGCGCTGCCCAGGCTAAAGGGATCGGCGCTCAAAACGGCGGAGTTCATCGTCAAGTCGCCGCGCGAGACCATCAACCTGACCATCACCGAACTCGGCGTGCGCGCCGGAGTCAGTGACGCGAGCGTCGTTCGCTTCGCGCAGTTGCTTGGTTATTCCGGCTTCCATGCGCTCAAAATCGGCCTGGCTGAGGATCTTGTCTCGCCCATGCTGCTAGTGCATGAAGACCTGATGCCGGAAGATGGGCCCGCAGACGCCGTACAGAAGGCGATGTCGGCAGGGATGCGTTCGCTCGAGGATACTGTCCGCATCCTCGAGATGCCGGTGCTGGAAACAGCCATCGAGGCATTGTCCAACGCGCACCAGATTGAACTCTTTGCGTCAGGCAACTCAATCCCCATGGCCATGGACCTCAATTTCCGCCTTACGAAGATTGGCTTGCGCAGCCGTTTCTCGATGGATCCGACTATGCAGGAGATGTTTGCCAGTCTGACCACGCCTACAGACGTTGCCGTAGGTATCTCCCACACAGGCAGTTCCAAGGATGTTGTCTATGCGCTGAAACTGGCAAAAGGGCGCGGCGCGCACACGATATGCATCACGAACCACTCTGAATCGCCGCTGACCCGCTACGCCGACCACTGTCTGTTCACTTCCACACGCGTCAGCCACTTTCGCGAGGAAGAGATGGCCTCCAATTTGTCTACCCTGGCACTTACCGAAGCTCTCTATGTGGGAATCTGCGTGCGGCGCTTGGATGCTTCGGCACAGGCCGTCTCCATGACCATGCGAGCGACGCAACACCGCAAATACTGAGCGCAGAATCAAGTACAAGCAGCGAGGAGGTGAGCGCAACCGAGTGATCCGGCGCAAGGTTCGTCAGAGACAGTGGAACGTTGGAATGAGCTGGTTAGCAGATCTGGACCGCCTTTCACCTATGCACATTGCCATCCATGCCAAGGAGATTTCGCATATGAAGACCCGAATTGTCAGTCTGTTCCTGGCCGTAATCATGCTTGTGGCCATGCTGGCCGGCTGTGCGCCTGTTGCCACGACATCCGCGCCCGCTGGCGAACCTGCGGCCGCAGCAACCGGCGCCGAAGTCACGCTCGAGTTTTCGCAGTGGTGGGAGCCGGAGCTTCCGGCCGGCGCATTCCGCGCACTGATGGACGAGTTTGAAGCGCAGAATCCCGGCATCAAGGTTGAGTTGATTAGTGGCCCCTACTCGACAACCAAAGAGCAGGTGGTTGCCGGTGCAGCCGCAGGCACGATGTCCGATGTTGTCGGCCTGGATGGCGCGTGGGTCAGCGACTTTGTCAAGCAAGGCTCGCTCGCCAGCCTGACGGACCTGATGACGGCCGCGGGTTACGATGACAGCCAACTCGCCGCGCAGATTCAGTTGAACGGCGCCACCTACATGATCCCGGTAGTCAACTTCGTCTATCCGGTCTTCGTCAATCTGGATCTGATGGCTGCGGCCGGAATTGCCAACCCGCCTTCCACGCGCAGCGAGTTCGCCGATGCAGCCGCGAAGTTGACGAATGCAGACAACAATGTCAGCGGCTGGGTTCTGCCCTTGTCGCTGGACCAGCCGAACGGCGTTCAGAATGATGTCATGTCGTGGGCATGGGCTTCGGGCGGCAGCATGATGAAGGACGGCATGCCGGACCTGACCAATGACGCAGTGCGCGGTGTCGCCGAGTACATCAAGGGGCTCTACGATGCGGGTCTGATTGCCCCCGGTGCATTCACCATGAAGGAGCAGGACAAGGTCGAGGAGTTCACCAACGGGCGCGTGGGCATGATGATCGACTCGCTGGCGCACATCAACATGATTCGCGAGCGCAACCCGGACTTGAACTTCGCCATCACGGCGCTGCCTGCCGAGGATGGTTACACCGGCAAGCGCGGTCTGCCCTATGCGTCGTGGGGGATTGGCGTTTCGGCCAACAGCGAGCACCAGGCCGAAGCCTGGAAGCTTGTTGAATTCCTGATGAGCGCAGAGGTCAACTCCAAGCTTTCCTCAATTGCCAATGCATTCCCCGGCAACGTCAATTCCACGCCGGACTTCGTCGAGACTGACCAGTTGTTTGCCGACGCCTTCAGTGTCTTCCAGGAAGGCTTCCTTGCCAACGAGTTTGTCGGCCTGCCTGTTGCCGAGGAACTAATGCGTTCGTTTGGCGAGCAGTTCCAGCTCTACCTGGACGACGGCCAATCACTGGACGATGCGCTCAACAACGCGCAGGCGGCCTGGATGGAGAACTTCTAGAGGGGACGCGTGTCTGGCTTCGCTTCCAGACATGGCATCGGGCCTGCTGCCGGCTTTTCAGCGGTGCGGCGCATTGGCCCCGATTGACCCGACTCCAGGCTGCGGCATGGAGGCTGCATGAATGTTGATTGTCTTGCAGCCTCCTGCCAAAGCCCTTGCCTGAAAAGGACAAATCCTCTTGTTGGCGGATAGCGGAATCGAACGGAATGAGAAGAAGTTCAGGTCGCTTAGGAGATCAAAGGCGCTCGTTCCGTATGCCTACCTGTCGCCCACAATCCTTCTGCTGACCATATTGTCGCTGCTGCCGATTGGAATGGTCTTCTACTATTCCTTGATGGATAACGTCATTACGAATCAGAATCCTGTCTTTGTGGGCCTGGCCAATTATCTCGAAATCCTTACGGACGATGTGTTCCTGCAGGCCATCTCGAACACGCTCTACTTCACGCTCATGAGCGTGGTCTTTCACCTGATCCTCGGTCTGGCGTTTGCGCTGCTCCTGAACACGGAGCTGGTCAGCCCCATCGTCCGTGCCTTGTTCAGGGTCGTGTATATCCTGCCCTGGGTCTTCACTGCGACAATCATCGCGGTTCTGTGGCGGCTGATGTTGAATCCAAACGGCATTGTCAACTACCTGCTGTCATGGGCGGGCCTGATTAGCGAAAAGGTCGAATGGCTCAGCTCAAGGCAACTGGCCCTGCATTCGGTGACCTTCATCAATATCTGGGCAGGCTACCCCTTCTACATGGTCAGCATCCTGGCGGGGCTGCAGGGCATTCCCGACGAACTATATGAGGCCGGCACAATTGATGGGGCGAACAATGGCCAGCTCTTTCGCTTCATCACTCTCCCGCAGTTGAAGCCAATCCTGATCAGCCTGGCCATGCTTGACTTTATCTGGACCGTGCAGCAGTTCACTCTGATCTGGATGACCACAGGCGGGGGACCAATTCACGTTACCGAGATGCTGAGCACATTCACCTACAAGCTGGCCTTCAGCTCGTACAAGTTCTCGCTCGCATCAACCAGCGCCTTTGTGATTCTGATCGTTTCGATGGTTGTGGCCCTCTTCTACGTTCGACACCAGACGGCGAGCAATGACTAACGCAATCTCCAGACCGGCCAAAGCGACTGCAACACGAGTGCTGGTCCTGCTTGCGCTCGTGGCCGGCGCACTCTTTGCGGGCTTCCCGGTCATGTGGATGCTGGCATCCTCCTTCAAGTCCAATACGGAAATCTTTGCGTATCCGCCGCGCCTCATCACGGATTCCTTCTCCTTTGCGTCCTATTTCGCAGTCTTCACCAACCCCGAAAAGGTGCGTTTCTTCTTCAACAGCTATCTGGTCTCGATCATGGTCACGCTCTTCACGCTGCTTGTGGGGATTCTGGGCGGCTACAGTTTCAGCCGTTATGACTTCAGGTTCAAGAAACCCTTGAACATGGTCATCATCAGCGTGCAGGCGGTGCCACCGATTACGCTTTTGATCCCCTACTTCAGCCTGATTGTTATCCTGAAACTGTACAATACCTATCCGGCGCTGGTGTTGACCTACATGGTATTTACGCTTCCCTACGCCATCATCATGATGACGGGATACTTCAACACGCTGCCCCGCCAACTGGACGAGGCGGTGAAGATCGACGGCGGCAGTTCGTTTGTGGCGCTGTGGCGCGTGCTCGTGCCGATTTCGCTGCCCGGCATTGTCTCCGTCGGCATCTACACGTTCATGCTTGCCTGGAACGAGTTTCTCTTTGCCCTTACATTGACGAAGACAACGGACATGCGCACGGTGCCTGTGGGGATTCAGTTGCTCATGGGGCAGCACTCCTACGAGTGGAATGAAATGATGGCGATGAGTGTACTTGGCTCATTGCCGGTTCTGCTTCTCTTCCTCTTCTTTCAGCGCTACTTTATTGCGGGTATGACGGCCGGTTCTGTCAAAGGTTAGGATCTTTGAGAGTCTCTGCTTACTGCGTACGAGTTCTTTCGCCAGGCGATTGCCTAATCTGATTTGCAGCAAATTTCGGGGGTACGAAAATGTTGATGAACATGAAAGACCTGCTGGCGGTGGCAAATGCCAACCATTTCGCCATTCCAGCATTTAACGTCAGCAGCAGCATGTTGTTGCGCGGCGTGATTGAAGCATCGGAAGAAAAGCAGTCGCCCGTCATCGTCGCGATTCATCCCGAAGAACTGAGCTTCCTGCGCGATTCCTTCGTCAAGTCGGTGGTTGAGGAAGCCAACAAGGCCACGGTTCCGGTTTGCATCCATTTGGACCATGGCGGTTCGCTGGCGAATGTGATGGAAGCCATCCAAAGCGGCTTCACTTCCGTGATGATCGATGGCTCACTCCTGACATTTGAGGAGAACATTGCAATCTGCAAAAAGGTCGTCGAGATCGCGCACTCGGTCAATGTCTCTGTTGAAGGTGAACTCGGCACAATTGGCACAACGGGTCCCGAGGCTGAGGCCGGCACGGAGGTCATTATCTACACCAATCCCGATGACGTGGTGACCTTCATTGATGCGACTGGGGTCGATACGTTGGCCGTTGCGATTGGCACCTCGCATGGCATTTATCCCAAAGACAGGAAGCCGGAATTGAGGCTGGATCTGCTCAAGGAAATTGCCTCAAGAGTCAGCATTCCACTCGTGTTGCACGGTGGTTCCTCGAACGCAGACAGCGAAATTGCCGAGGCCGTCAAACTGGGCATCAACAAGATCAATATCTCCAGTGACATCAAGGATGCGTTCTACCAGAAGTGCCGTGAAGTTCTGCGTGATCCGTTGATTCGCGAACCGAATTCAATCTATCCGCCGTGCATCGCCGCCATGAAGGAAGTCGCTCACTACAAGATCGACCTCTTCAATGCTGCCGGCAAGGCTGCCCTCTATACGAATTGCCCTGCCGTGGCGCAGTAAGGCAGGTCGTCTGCACGCCTGCTGCACACCTGCTGCAGGCTGCAACCAGAATCATCGCCACGCAATGGCTCGCCTCGTGCAACAGCGCTCAGAATAGACTGCTGGCACGAGGCGGGCCATTCGCTTGCATACACCGAGCCAGGAAGAACCATGAAACAAGCAATCGCCCTGGGCATGGGGAACAATATCGATTACGAGATTACGTGGAATTCGAGCATCTTTGAGGAAAGGATTGTGCGCTACTCGATTCGCAATGACGAACTGACTGTCAATCAACCAATCAATTGCGAACGCGACCTGATAGTCTCAATTCTCGGGTTTCTGAAGCTGGGGTGCGGAGGCGAACGTTTTGTAGCATCTGCGGCCATTATTGAGGACTTTTCGCAGAATTTCGAGCACAGGATTACGCTCGGTGGGACGTCGGTGCGCGCGGCCATTGCCATGCGCAAACTGGGATACACCGCGGCGCTGCACCTCGTCACCATGAACGAGCATGTGCGCAGGCTCATTCCGCCGGACAGCACGTACGCCTGCAGCAACTCGAAGGAGACCTCATACCCCCATCTGATTGTGCAATTCGGCAAGGGTGTGCGCGTGTGCGCAGGCGACATTGACATCCACGTCAGCCGGGCAAATCGACTGATCTACGTGCACGATGAAGACAATGTCCTCATGTATCTCAATGAGGCGTTCTGCGACCTGCTCACCGATGCCAGGGTGTTCATGATCTCCGGATTCAATGCCATGCAGCGCGCCGATCTGTTGGCCGGCCGCATGCAGACGCTCTCCCGCATGTTCGATTGCCTGCCCGAGGGTGCACTCGTCTACTACGAGGATGCCGGTTTTCACCACCCCGAATTCAACCAGGTGGTGCACGCTGCCCTGGTTCCGCGGATCAACATCTACAGCCTCAACGAGGATGAACTCCAGGCGCACCTGGGCCACGAACTGGATGTATTGAATCCGGTGCAAGTGCAGGGGGCGTTGGCAGAACTGCAGCAGCGCATACCCGTGCCGACGATTGTCGTGCACACCATGTACTGGGCGCTTGCCTATGGGGAGAACGCGATGGCCGTTGCGCGCGCCCTGAAAGGCGGCGTGACCATGGCAACAACCCGCTTCCGTTGTGGTGATGCGTTTGCAGTTGAGGATTACCGAGAGACGGAGACACTTGCTCCCAATGCGGAAGGGGCCGCGTTTGCGGGCGTGTTGAATCACCTGTTGGCCGACAGGGTCTGCTGCGTACCCGTAGCACAGGTGGAGCAGATGGGCGCGACAACGGTTGGTCTGGGTGATGCGTTCGTCGGCGGATTCCTGCCCGCGCTCTTGTAGAACATGGCGCCGCCGCGCACAGTAGGCACAAGCCGCGCCGGCCGTCCTGCGGCGGGCGCAACGCAACGCGTACTGCGTTTGGTGTGCACCCGCATGTGGTGAAGCGGCGCGATGCAGAAGGTCGCCCTCGCTACGCCAGCGCCACTTCGCGCCGCTCCTGGGCCGAGCGGGTGGCGGCCAGTGCCAGGTCGAGCGAGCGCGCGCCTTCGCGCAGCGGCGTGCGTGTGGCGCCGCCCGTGCGGATGGCATGCACGAGATCCATGAGTTCGGCATCGTAGACGTTGCGCGCCTCGCCCACTGTGCGTGGCGCACGGTCCGGCGTCTGCGTGAAGTGGAATGTGGCGTGGTTGGCATCCACAAATTCGGCGGTGACGGCCTGCGTGACCACGCGGAAGTCGCTGATCCACCGGCCGGGAATCGCTCCGTTGGTGGCATAGATGACCCCCAGCGCGCCGCTCGCAAAGCCGATTATCGTCGCGCTCACATCTTCCACCGTGTAGTCTGGCGTCTGCACATGAAAGAGATTCTCCTGGCGACTGTAGACGGTGGCAGCCTCGCCAAGCAAATAGCGCATGAGGTCGACCTGGTGAATGACCTGCTCCACCAGTTGCCCGCCGGACTTGTCGCGCATGCGCCACCATGCGCCATGCAGCGCGTTGCAGAAGTAGCGTGACGCCATCAGCCCCGGCCGACCGGCCGTGCCATCGTCAATCATCTGTTTCATCGCCTCGACGGCCACACCAAAGCGCGACATGAAACCCACCTGCGTATGGATGCCGGCGGCCTCGGCGGCCTGCACCATGCGCCAGGCGTGCGCCGAATCCAGCGCGATCGGCTTTTCCATGAGGATGTGGACGCCGCGCGACGCGGCCAGTTCCACTTCGTCCACATGCGCGAAGGGGGGCAGGCAAATGACCAGCAGGTCGACGCCCTCTTGCGCAAGCATGCCGGCCATGTCGGTGTGGGTTGCGGCATGGGGCGCATATTGGGCGGCGAACGCCTGTGCATTGGTGGCGTGGTGGTCGCTGAAGGCAACAAGCGCCAGTTCGTCAGGGTGGGCAAGAATGTTGCCGACGTGGCGGTGGGCAAACGAGCCGCAGCCAAGAATAGCTGTGCGCAGTGGCTTCATGCGGATTCTCCGTGAGCGCTGTCAAAGGCGAGGACAATTTGCAACACGTCGGGCGCACCGCCGTCGAGCAGTGCAAAGGCCTCTGCCGCCTGCGCAAAAGGCATGATGTGCGTGATCAGCGGGCGCAGGTTGAGCGCGCCACGTAGTTGCAGGTCCATGATGGTGTGAATGAGGCGCAGACGGTCCCAGCGGCGGCTGAGAGCGGGATCCACATTGCCGATTTGCGAGCTGACAATCTGGATGCGGTTGTGGTGGAACTCTTCGCCCAGGCGCAGCGCCTCGGCGCCGCCCTGGACGAAGCCGAGCGCGACCACGCGCCCGTTGTATGCGGTGGCACGAACTGCCTCATGCAGCGCCGTCGCTGAGCCGCCGCACTCAATCGAGACATCGGCGCCGCGCCCGTCTGTATGCGCCTTGATGCGCGCGGCGGCCGACGTGCCATGCGCCATCAGGTCACGCGCGTTGAGCGCCAGGTCAAGCGCACCGAGCGCCTGCGCCATAGCCAGCCGCGGCGATGAGAGTTCCACCCCCACCACCTGCGCGCCCGACGCCCTGGCCAGTTGCGCCACCACCTGGCCCACCACCCCCAGCCCAAAGATTGCGACCGTCTCGCCAATATGCAACTGTGCGTCGAGAATGGCCGTCAGCGCGATCGGCCCCAAATGCGAAAAGATCGCCGTCAGTGGGTCGAGCGCTGCCGGTTTGCGGCGTGGCGCGGCGTACTCACCCTCGAGCACGGCGTGCGTGCGGTGGCCCCACGTACCAAAGACGATATCGCCGACGGCCCAGCCCTCCAGCGCGCTGCCAATCTCCACGACCTCGCCCACCTCTTCGTAGCCCCAGCCCACAAGGGGGTAGGGCTGGCTGGGCGCGTCGGCGGGCAGAAAGAGGCGCGTCGCATCGTCCCAGGCCTTGTGCAGGTAGGGATTGGTGCCGCGATACTGGGTCATTTCCGTGCCGGTGCTGATGCCTGAGAAGAGGGTGCGCACGCGCAGTTGTGTGGGTTCGAGCCGCGGATCGGGCAATTCCACAAAGGCGAGCGTGCGCGGCGCGGTCAGAGCAAGGGCGTGGGTCATGGGTGCCGCCTCCAATTTGCGGGGCTGAACGCACAGACGAATCGTATTAGGCGGTCGTTTCCACGCCGTTGCGGCTGTACCACACGTCATTAATCAGCGGGATTAAATGCTCGGCCAGGGCGCGAAACGAGTAGTAGCGGCGCGCCAGCGCATAGTTGTGGTCGACCATCTCGGCAACCAGCGCCTCATCCGCAAGCAGGCGGCGCGCCTCCACCACTGTCTGCGCGCCGATAAAGTCGTCGAAGCCTACCACGCGAAAGCCCTTGGGATGGATGTCGGAGTCGAAAATCTCGTAGGTGCTCATCACCAGCGGCTTGCGGTAGTAGACCGCCTCGAGGAACGCGTTGCCGAAGCCCTCAATGCGCGAGGGATAGGTGATTAAGTCGGCGGCGTGATACGCGTCAGCCAGCGAGAAGATGGGCGCGCCTGCCGGGGTTTGGCCGCGCACGTGCCGAATGCGGTCCCCAGCGAAGAGAATGCGCACACCCAGTCCCTGAGCAAAGCTGCGCAGGAAAGCCAGGTAGTCCATGCCCTCGTCACCGGCGCTGTGCGAGACCACTAGCACGGCCTTCTTGCCCAGATAGTGCGCCAGGCTGATGGCTTGCTCTATACGTTTGCGCGGGACAATGCGCGTGGGCTGCAGCAGCAGGTAGTCATCGCGTGCAATGCCTAACGCGCCGCGCAGCATGGCCGAGTAGTCGTCGGGTGGTGGCGGTGGCGTCTCAAAGTCCATCACATTGGGAATCAGCAGCGAGCTTTCGCCCGTGCGCAGGGCAAGCTGCCTGCCCGCAAAGGAATTGATGACCACATGGTGCACCGAGCGCAACGTGGGCGGGAAGGCCGTGCGCAGATAGTCGGCAGCGGCGCTGACTGCAAAGCGCTCGCGCTCCCAGGCAAAATCGTGGTGATGGGCAATCACCGGGAAGCCGCTTTCGGCAATGAACTCGGTGAGAGCAAGACCCAGCGGAATGTTCATGGGCAGCGACAGGGCGTTTTCCACGATCAACAGGTTGAGATTGAAGTCATGCACAAAAGCCTCAATCTCCGCCTTGAGGTGCCACTTGAGCGCCTGCACGGCGTAGGAAGTTTCGGCGCTGCGCGTGGTCGCTTCAAAGAGCAGGCGCGTCACGCGCTCCACATCGGGGTGGGCAAAGTGCGCCTTGGGAACGAGGCGCGCGCGCTGCGGGGGCCAGTCCAACTCTCCGGCCATGAAAAAACACGCAAAGCCCAGCGCCGCGAGAGTATGGGACCACTTGGCCGTCTCGAGAGAGACGCCGTCGGTTCCTGCCAGGCGCGTGGAGACGAAGCCAATGCGCTTGTGCTGCGAAGCAATCGGGAGAACCATGTCTCACTCCCCATTACTCAAAAAACCAAACCACGACGCGAAGGCGCAAAGACGCAAATGAAATGCAAAGCACCTCACATCCAAGAAGAACAAGATAGGCAATCAGTGCAAATCCTGGTTATGCGTGTGGTAGCTTTTCTTTGCGTTTCCCTTGCGCCTTTACGCCACTGCGTCGCATTTCCGTTGCTAGCCTTTGACACCGCCTGCCGTCAGCCCCGTCGTGATATACCGCTCAAAGAAGGTGAAGAGTAGCACAATGGGCAAGGTGATGATGACGCTGCCTGCCATGAGCATCGTCTTGGGAACCTCCTGCGTGTCGAGCTGCGAGACGCCCAGGGGCAACGTCCACGCTTCACGGCGCTCAAGCAGAAAGAGCAGGGCAAAGAGAAACTCGTTCCACGCAATCATGAAGACATAGAGCCCTGTGGCGGCAATCGAAGGCACGGCCAGGGGCACGACCACGTACCAGATGGTCTTGACGCGCGAACTGCCATCGATCAGCGCCGCCTCCTCCAGGTCAACGGGAATGGTCTGGAAATAGGAGCGCAGCATGTACATGGCCACCGGCAGCGTGGAGGCCAGATAGACCACAATCAACGCAAAGAGGCGCAGCGGCACAGTGGTGCGCAGCCCCAGGCGCGTATACATGACATAGAGCGGAATGGAAAGCACGATGCCCGGCACCATATAGACCAGAAGCAGCCCCCAATTCGCAGCCGTCTTGCCGCGAAAGCGCAGGCGCGTGGCCGCATAGGCTGCGAGCACGGCCACCACCAGCGTAATCATGGTTGTCACCGCAGCCACAACAAAGCTGTTGATGATGAACTGGTAGAAGCCTTGGCCGCCTTGCGTGGTGGGGCGCAGCACGTCGCGATAGGTGCGCAGCGAGAAGACAAGATCCCAGTCGGGCAGCAGACTGCCGGGGCTGACGAGCACCCCCTGAATCTCGCGGAAGGAGAGCAGGACCATGTAGTAGAAGGGGAAAGCGCAAATAACGAAGAAGAAGACGATGCCGATCCAGCGCAGTACCTTGCCAATCAGAAGTGTTTCGAGGGCGTCGCGAGACATCAGGCCTCCTCGTCCGCAAAGAACCAGCGGAAGTAGATGAAGAGCAGCACGGCGAGAATGAGCGCGAGCACAATGGAAAGCGCCGCCGCCGCGCCCACATCCGAGCGGCCAAAGAGCCATTCGTAGATTTGCACCGTGAGAATGCGCGTGCCCGCCGCGCCGCCGGTGAGCAGGAAGACATCCTCAAACTTGTTGAAGGTCCAGATAAAGCGCAGCAAGATGAGCGTGCCCATGACAAAGCGCAACTCGGGGATGGTGATGAAGCGAAAGCGCTGCGTAAGCGTTGCGCCGTCCACCTTGGCCGCCTCGTACTGCTCTTCGGGAATGGACTGCAGGCGGGCCAGGAAGAAGAGGAACGAGAACGGAAAGTAGCGCCAGCCCTGAAAGAGGATCACTGCCGTCAGCGCGACCGGCCACTGGAACTCCCAGCCAAAGAGGCTGAGCGTGGCGCTGCGCTGTCCCAGGAAGGCCACGCGCGCAAATCCAAGCTCGGCCAGCCAGTGGTTGACGATGCCATATTGCGCGTTGAGCATGATGCCCCAGACGAAGGCCACGGCCACCACAGGTGCGATGTAAGGAATGAGCATGACTGCGCGCAGGATGGGCCGCCCCAGGAACATGTCGCGCGCCGTCATGGCCGCCGCCAGCCCCAGAAGAATGGGCAGCGCGGTGCCGAAGAAGGCATAGATGAAGGTGGTGCGCAGTAGCGGCCAGAAGTTGCGCGCGGCCACCACCTTGCCATAGTTGTCCAGCGTGAAGTCGCCGCGAACGAGATTGATGTTGCGCAACTCAATCAGGCGGATTTCGCGGAAGCTGAGCAATACATTCCAGATTAGCGGAAAGATGACCAGCGCCAGGATGATGAATACGGGGACAGCGAGCAGCAAGTAGGCCAGGCGCGCCTCGCGTTGCGCCAGAGTTGGGCCCTTGCGCATCGTTCCGGCAGCGGGCGGCGCGCTGCGGGCACTCTCTTGCATGAGCATGCCTCCTTGCGGGTGTGGGGCCTGGTGACGCGGTGCGGCTTTGCGCCGGACGTGCTGTACGCCGCTGTGGTGGCCCCCCCCGCATTCATTTTGGCGCCCGATATGCGACGCGCCTCGTCACGTTCGAGCGTCGGGAGGCCTACCGTCACAGAAAGCGCCACACGCCTCCGAGACGCAGCGGCGCAGCGAGGCTTCCCTGTGCGGAAGCCTCGCTGCGGGGAGTACAACGGCTGCTGCTATTGCAGCTCTTCGGCCGCAGTCTGGATTTCGGTTGCTGCCTCTTCGGGCGTCATGGTGCCGTCCACAACATCGCGCAGCGCCTGCGGTACAGCCAGCGATTCGTAGAGCGCCGCGACGAGTGCGCCCTGACCCTGGGTGAAGCCCCAGCGCTGGAAGGCGGCCGCGCCATCCACCAACTGCTGAATCGTCTCGGCGCTGTAGAAGTCACTGAGCGGCGCCAGGCGATCAACCCCGGTCTCCAGCGTCTTCCAGCCTTCCACGAACTTGGTGGGGTCATCGGCCGTGCCCTGGCGCATGGGGAACTTGCCCTCAACCGAGAGCGAGAGCATGTCCAGGTACCCGTCGTTGAACCAGTACTCGATAAACTGCTTGGCCAGGTCAACCTTGGCAGTTGTGCTCACGCCCAGGTAGCTCACCTGGCCGTACTGTGCAGGTGCACTGGCGTCGGGCCCCTGGAAGGTGGGCACAATGCCGCTGTTGGCGGCAAGGTAAGCGGGGTCGTCGCCGCATTCAGGGCAGGCGGGGAAAGCGTTGTCACGCAGGCCGGCCATTTCGTCCAGAATGAAGGGCGACCAGACGAGCATCCCCGACTGACCGGCGAAGTAGGTGGCGCGCGTCGTCGCCACATCCTGCACACCGGCCGGGCCAAAGTTCGCGACCAGGTCGGTGAAGAAGCGGATGGCTTCGACGCACTCGGGCGAATCCAGCGTGATGGCGCCGGCGTCGTCGGCCAACTGGCAGTTGTTGGCCAGTGCGAAATGCTCAAAGGTCTGCTGCGTGAAGACGGCGCCGGGGTCGCTGGAGAGCGCGATGCCGTAGAAGTTGTTGGCGGGGTCGTGGAGCGCCTCGGCGGCGGCCTGGATGGCCGCGAAGGTGTCGGGGCGGGCCAACCCCTGCGCGTCAAAGAGGTCGGCGCGGTAGATCAGAATCTGCCCCCATCCGTCCGAAGGAACGGCGACGGGCGAGCCGTCCACGCGCACAAGGTCGAGCGCGCCCTGGGCGAAGGTGTCGGCGCCCAATGCGTCAATTGCCTCGGCAGCCGCAGCGCCATCGAGAATGCCTTGCTGCTGCCAGCCAATTGCGTACTCAACGGGGAAGAACATGAGATCCGGCAGCGTATCTGCGGCAACGGCGGCCGTAATCAAGTTGGGCAACTGGTCCTCATTGGTGAGCACCATTTCCACGGTGATGCCGGTCGCTTCCTTGAAGCGGTCGAGCATCGCCTGCGCTTTGGCTGCGCGCTCGGGTTGCTCTTCAGTTGTCCAGAAGGTGATGGTTTGGTCGCCACTTGCAGCGGCGGGGGCTGCATCAGCGCCGGCGGCTGTGGGGACTGCTTCGGCGGGGGCCTGCGGCGCGGCGGCAGGGGCCGCGCAGGCGGTGAAAATCAGCGCCAGGATTAGCAGTGTGCTCAACAGATAGGTCTTTCGCATGGGTTTTGCTTGAGCTCCTTTGGCTCCATGGTGCGGGTGTCTGAACTCGACGGTGAGACAAGCCCTGCATTGTTGGTAGCGCAAACCTCCTTCTGGTGGGATGACGATGGAAATCGCGTGCGTGCGTGCGTCTGGCACTGACGCAGCACGATTCGTCAGTGTTGCACGCGCTACAAAACAGTGCGTGCGCGCCGCATTGCTGCGCCCTTGTTGGCGAAAATACTGCCGCCACAGCAGCCGGAAAACGGGACGTGAGGCAATCGCCGCGTTTATTCGGCAGGTTGGCAATGCGCACGAGCCGGCAGGCCACCGGCCTGTGGCGTCGCGCACCGGCCGGGCGGGGATGCGCGGCAGCAGGCCAGCAAGGGATCTTGCAGGAACGCAGTGGACACCCTCCAAAATAAACCGATAGACGCCGGATGTCAACCCCCGCGCTTGGGCCAGGGCAACTCAACAGTCAGGAACGCGGCCCGCGCGGGCGCGAACTGCACCTCACCCCCGGCCCCTCTCCAGACTGGCTATACTTTACCCACAAGTCGCAGCGTCTTGTGGGTAAAGTATTGCCAGTCTGGAGAGGGGAGAAAAACATCTGCGCAAAGCCGACTACGTGACGTACAAAGGCACCGCTTTGCTCCCCTCTCCAGACTGGAGGGGCCGGGGGTGTGAGGTGCAGTCCGCGCCCGCGCGTGCCGTTTTCCTGACTTTTGAGTTGCCCTGGGGCGGCCCAGGTCGGCACGCGGCAAATGTGTCGAAAATCGATCCATCAAGCGATGGCGTGACGACGGCGAATTATCTGACGGCGCCTCGAGTTTCATGCCTTTGGTGACAGAATCGGTCGAGTTGTCTGCACCCGTCGCCTTTGCCACAGCACGCGCCCGGTTGTATGCTTCGCCTTGCACATGCTGCGTTTCGATCTGCTTCTGACACCGCGCATTACGCCGCCGCTGCCACATCGGCGTGTTTTGGCGCGCCCGCGCTTGCTGGCTCGGCTTTGCGAGGCGCTTGACTACCGGTTGACCATCGTCCAGGCGGGCACGGGCTACGGCAAGACCACCGCGCTGGCCGCGCTCCAGGTCGAAGCCGCACCCCTTTTCTGGTACACGCTTGATGAATCGGACCGCGATCCGCAGCAATTCCTCACCTACCTCATCGCTGCCTTTCGCATGCATCTGCCCGAGGCCACCGAAGGGCCGCTTGCGCTGCTGGCCGAATTGGGCAACGGCGACCCGGTCTCGCCGGCGCAGGTCATCGATGCACTGATCAATGCGCTGGCCGAGTGCCTGCCTACACCTGCGCTGCTTGTGCTGGACGACTTTCAGAGCGTTAGCGGCGCGCCGGCCATCAACGCCCTCGTCGAGCGCTTCCTCACCTTTCAGCCCGCCAACCTGCACGTTATCCTATCTACCTTGCAGCCGGTTGAGTTCGCGGCGTTGCCCACATGGCGAGGGCGCGGCGAAATTCTCGAAATCGGGCGCGCCGATCTCGCCTTGACCAGCGCCGAGGTGGCTGACCTTTTTCACCAGCATTACGGCATTGCGCTGCCGGCCGATGAGGTGGCGCTGCTGCACGACAAGACCGAGGGGTGGCCCATCGTACTGCAGTTGGTCTGGCAGGGGCTGCGCAGCGGCGCTGTGGACGTTCACGACCTGCTTGCGGGTGGCGTACCGGCAAGCCCGGTGGGTGCGTCAGCAACCCTGTTTCACTATTTGGCGCGCGAATTGCTCGACCGCCAGCCGCCCGAGATTGCCGCATTCTTGCGCGAGACCGCCGTTTTGGACGAACTAACGCCTGGCGCGTGCGCGGCCGTGCGCGGCGAGGACGACCCCGCATCCAGCACCGCATACCTGCACGAACTGGATGCCCTCGATCTGTTTGTGGTGGCTCTGGGCAACGAGACGTGGCGCTATCACCATCTCTTCCATGACTTCCTGCGCGTCCAGGGAACAGCCGACCCGGCCGCGACACGCGCACGCCATCTGCGCGCCGCAGCCTGGCGCCAGTCGAGGGGCGCGACAGATGTGGCAATTGGCCATTGGCTGGCGGCGCACGAACACGAGGCGGCGGCGGTGGCGATCGAGTCCATCGGCGAGGCGGTGCTGCAGGCGGGGCGTCTGAATCGCCTGGCCGACTGGATAGACGCGCTCCCGCCCGATATTCTTGCGCAACATCCGCGTCTCCACGCGCTGCTGGGCGACACCTACCGCATGCGCAGCCTTTTCGACAGTGCGCTGGCATGGTATGCCCTGGCCGAGGCGGGTTGGCGGGCGCGAGACGACGCCGCGGGCATCAGCCGCGCGTTGCGCGGGCAAGCGCTTGTCTATCTCGACACCGTGCGTGCGGCGCAGGCCGAAACGCTGCTGCAGGAGGCGCTGCGCCTGGCTGATGGCACGCCCGACAGAGAGGCGCGTGCCCGCCTGCTCATGCTCATGGCCGAGAACAAGCTCAACATGGGCAAGCCGGCCGAGTCCGACGCGCTGCGGCGCGAAGCCGAAACGCTGCGCAATGAGGCGCCCGGCGACGATACGCTTGATGCACGCGTCAAGCTGCGCACCGGCCGCTTGACGGAGGCGCGCGACGCGCTGGAAGGGCTGGCCGCGAGCGAAGGGCGCGCCGCCCGCGCCGCGCCCGACGGCGCTATCGGCCCACCACGCGCCCACCGCGAAACGGTGCTCCTGCTCTCGCTCGTCGCGGCGCTCATGGGCGACAGCGCGCGCGTACGCACTTGCGCAAGAGGGCATTGCGCTGGGCGAGCGGATGCAGTCGCCTTTCATCACGGCTGTGGGCTACATGCGGCTGGGCCATGCGCTGCAGTTGGGCGGTGGTGGCCCCTTCCCCGGCGACGCCACCGCCGGTGACGCAACCGCCCGCTACCGCCAGGCCATTGCGCTGGGCGACCGTCTGGCTGTGCGTCGCACGCGCGCCGAGGCGATGTGGGGACTTACCCGTGCCTATGGCTACGGGGGCGACCTCGCGCTGGCTGCTGCCGCCGCCGCCGAGGGCGTGGAGATTGCCACGGAATCGGGTGATGTGTGGCTGCTGGCGCTGGCCACACTGGCGCTGGGGGCCAGCCACGTGCTGGCTGGGGAACACGCAAGCGCGCTGCCCATCCTGGGGCGCGCCCTGGGCGCATTTCGTGAGTGCTCGGACAACTTTGGGCGCGCTGCTGCGCGTTTGTGGTTGGCGCTTGCCTATTTTGAACTGGCGCGTGCCGCCGGCGCCCTCCTCGACGTGCCACCGCGCGCCGGTGGCAGCGCGCAGGGGTCGCTTCGTCACTTTGTGACGTCGGTACAGGAACTGCTGGCGATTTGCGAGACGAACGGCTACGACTTCCTGCTCACCCGTCCCAGTCTGCTGGGGCCGCCCGACGAGCGCCTCCTTGTGCCTCTGCTGCTGGTTGCGCGCGCCCACACCATCCGGCCCGCCTATGTGGCGCGCCTGCTGGTGGCGCTGGGCATTGCCGATATCAAGATGCATCCCGGCTATCAGCTGCGCGTGCAGATGCTCGGCGCATTTCGTGTCTGGCGCGGCGCCGAGGAGATTGAGCCACGCGCCTGGCAGCGCGACAAGGCGCGCCAACTTTTCCAGTTGCTGCTGGCCGAACGCAGCGGCGGCGATAACTGGCTCCAGCGCGAGCAGATTGCAGAGCGTCTTTGGCCTCAGCTAGCTCCGGACGCCGCCGCGCGCGATTTCAAGGTGGCGCTCAACGCCCTCGTCAAAGCGCTGGAACCGCCCGCCGGCGCGGCGCGCACCTTTCACTATGTGGAGAGGGAGGGGACGGCCTACCGCCTGCGCCCCGACGCCGACCTGCGCGTGGATGTTCTCGAATTCGAGGCGCACTGCAAGCGCGGCCTGCACGGGCCGCCCGATGACGCCGCCCTGGCCTCTTTGCGTGCCGCCGTGGCGCTCTACGCGGGCGACTTTGTGCCCGAGGCCCTCTACGAGGAATGGACGGAAGGGCCGCGCGCGCGCCTGCTTACCCTCTACCTGCGCGCCGCCGACCGGCTTGCCGAAACCCTTGTCGCCCTGGGTCAATTTGATGAGGCGATCGAGGTTTGTGAGGCGATTCTTGGCCACGACAGTTGCTGGGAACGCGCGTGGCAATTGCTGATTACAGCCTACTTGCGTCAGGGCAACCGCACCCAGGCGCGCCGCACCTGCGCGCGCTGCGCCGATGTGCTGCGCGCCGAACTTGATGTGGCCCCCGCCGCCGAAACCCTCGCCCTCTGCGCCGAAGCCGGGTGATCAGGCAACAAGACAGCCTCGACACAGCGGCAACAAAACAGCCTTGACACAGAGGCCACAGAGGAAACAGAGGAACACAGAGAAAAGCACAGAACAGAACTGCGCAAATCATCTTTGCAGGTCGGTTTGTGCTTTTCTCTGTGTTCCTCCGTTCCTTCTGTGGCCTCTGTGTCGAGGCTGTTTTGTTGTTGTAACTCATTTGCAACCGGCGTGCAGTACACTCAGTGCAACATTTTCCCAGCCCTGTTCCATAGCCCGGCCCTCGCACCCGCAAGGACAGCTTCATGTCTGATTCGCGCGCCGCATCCGTCGGCCGTGTCGGCGGTAGCGCCGACTCTGTCGGTATCGTCGGTATCGGCACATATCTCCCGCAACCGGTGATGACCGCCGCCGACATCGCCGCAGCCAGCGCGATTGAAGAGTGGGTGATCCGCGACAAGTTCGGCATCACCCAAAAGCACATCCCCGGCCCCGCTGATCACACCAACGAAATGGGCATTCGCGCTGCACAGGATTGCCTGGCGCGCACAGGCATCCCAGCCACAGAAATTGACCTCGTGCTCTGCACCACCGAAGAGTGGAAAGAGTATCTGCTGTGGACGGCGGGCATCAAGCTGGCGGATGCCATCGGCGCGACCAACGCCTGGGCGATTGACGTGCAGATGCGCTGCGGCACCACCATCGCTGCGCTGAAGATGGCCAAGGACATGATGCTGGCCGACCCGGAAATCAATACCGTGTTGATTGCGGGCGGCTACCGCAACGGCGACCTGATTGACTACAGGAATCACCGCACAAGCTTCATGTTCAACCTGGGCGCGGGCGGCGGCGCGCTGCTGCTGCGCAAGCACTGGCCGCGCAACCACCTGCTCGGCTCGCACCTGATGACCGACGGCACGATGAGCGAGCACGTCATCGTCCCTGCCAGCGGCACGCGCCAGCCCCTCACCGACGCGGCACGCGCGCAGGGGCTCTTCTATCTGGACCTGGTGGAGCCCGAGGCCATGAAGAACCGCCTCAATGCCGTCTCCATGGAGAACTGGATGCACTGCATTGACGAGGCGCTGCGCAAATCCGGCACGCCCGATGCAGTGCTGACGCGTGCGGACATCGGCTTCCTCAACGTGCTGCACATGAAGCCCTCGGCGCACAATGATATGCTGCAGCGCCTGGGCCTGACCGAGGAGCAGTCAGTCTACCTCTCCGACTACGGCCACATTGGCCAGCAGGACGCGATCTTTGCGATTGAAGAAGGGTTGAAGCAGGAGCGCCTCAAGGACGGCGACCTCATGGCGATTGTGGCTGCGGGCATCGGCTATGCCTGGGGCGCAGCCTGTGTGCGCTGGGGCTAAACGAACTGCGCAACGCAAAGCCTGTGTGCGCTGGGGCTAAACGAGCTGCGCAACGCAAAGCCGCAAAGGAAGCAAAAAAAACGCAAAGATAGGGCAAAGACAAGACAGGGAAAGTGTAACTACTGAGAAATTGGCAAGGGAATTGGTCGCTCTTCTTTGCGTTTCATTGCTGCCTTTGCGCCTTTGGGTCGAGATGTTCACTGTTTGATGTAACTGGTTAACGCAAGGAGTTGTGTATGCGCATGCAGAATCGCGTGGTGCTGATTACGGGCGGGGCGGCGGGCATCGGCAAGGCGACCGCCGAAAAGTTTGTGAGCGAAGGCGCAACTGTCATCATTGCCGACGTCAACGAGGCGGCGGGGATGGCAACCGCCGCAGCGCTCGGTCACGGCGCCGCCTTCAACAAGGTCAATGTAACTGACCGAGCCGCCGTGCAGGCATGGGTGGACGGCCTGGTCGAGCGCTACGGGCGCATTGATGTCCTCGTCAACAACGCCGGCATTGTACGCGACAATCAACTTGTGCGCTTCAAGGATGGCGAACTTGTCAAGCAGATGCCCGAGGCGGACTTCGACCTGGTTATCGCCATCAACCTCAAGGGTGTCTTCAACTGCACACAGGCCGTCGCGCCGGTCATGATCAAGCAGGGCGGCGGCGTCATCCTCAGCGCCAGTTCGGTGGTGGGGCTGGATGGCAACTTTGGCCAGACCAACTACGTCGCCACAAAAGCGGGCGTCATCGGCATGACGAAAGTGTGGGCGCGTGAACTGGGCAAGTACGGTATTCGCGTCAACGCTGTGGCGCCGGGCTTCACCGCGACAGAGATCCTCTCCTCCATGCCCGAGAAGATTATCGACGGCATGATCGGGCGCACGCCTCTCGGCCGCATGGGGCAGCCCGAGGACATCGCCAACGCCTACCTCTTCCTGGCCAGCGACGAGGCCAGTTTCATCTCCGGCGCCGTTTTGCGCGTGGACGGCGGCCTGGTGGTGGGGACCTGATCCATGCAACGCTCCGCAACCACTCCACGCTACGCGACGATCATCGGCACGGGGCGCTATCTGCCCCCCATTGAGCGCACGAACGCAGAGATGCGTGCGCGTTTTGGCGAGGTCATCGACAAGTTCGAGAAGGCCACGTCGATTACCACGCGCTTCATGGCGCCTACCGACTGGGCCACCTCCGACCTGGCCGTAGAGGCCGCCCGGGATGCGTTGGCAGATGCCGGTATCCGTGCCGAGCAACTGGACATGATCCTGCTGGGCACCGACAGCCCCGACTACATTACACCCGCCACCTCTGTGGTGGTGGCGCACAAGCTGGGTGCGGTGAACGCCGGCACGTTTGACATCGGCTGTGCGTGCGCCTCCTTCCCAACAGGGCTGGTGCAGGCAGCGGGGATGATTGCCACCAACCCGCACATGCAGTACATCCTTGTCATCGGCGCGTACATGATGCACAAGCTGTCGGACTGGGAGAATGACCCGGTTTCCTTTTATTACGGCGACGGCGCGGGCGCGGCCGTGCTGGCGGCGAGCGACAAGCCCGGCTTCGTGAGCAGCACCTTCTTTGCCGATGGCTCCTACTACACCAACTGGGGCATCTACGCAGGGGGCACCGCCGAGCCGGCCACGGTCGATGCCGTCGAGGCGGGGCGTACGCAGGTGCGCTTCATCACGCCCTTCCCCGCCACGGTCAACAACGAGGGCTGGCCCAAACGCATGCGTGAACTTGCGGCCCATGGCAACTTCGACCTGCAGGACGTCGATCTCGCCATCTTCACCCAGGTGCGCTACGCCAGCATCGAACTGGTGATGGCCGAACTGGGGCTGCCGCTGGCGCGCGCGCACTGGATCATGGATCGCTGGGGCTACACGGGCTCGGCTTGCCTGCCCATGGCCTTTGACGAGGCGCGCAAACTGGGCAAGGTCAAGCAGGGCGATCTGGTGACCTTTATCGGTTCAGGCGTGGGCTATAACCAGGCCGGCGCCGCCTTCATCATGCCGTGACCACCAACCTGCGACGCAGCGGCGCAAAGACGAAAAAGAAACGCAAAGACAGCCAAAAGCAAAGACAGCGTCTCCGCACCGGCTTCGCCACTTCGCCTGTTCATATTCGGTCTTGCCTTTCTTTGCTTTTCCTTTGCGTCTTTGCGCCTCTGCATCGCAGCTACTATCTGCGAGGAGCTTCGTCATGAGTGAGATACCCGTTTTGGATGGCATTGCCTCGAATGGCGTGAAGTCGGCGCGGCTGCTGCAACACGTGCTCTCGTGCGGGGTGGAGACAGGTGAAGTCGTGCTGCTCCTGCATGGCAACTTCTCGGCGGCGACCTACTGGGAAGAGCTGATGCTCGCCCTGTGCGCACGCGGCTTCCACTGCATTGCGCCCGACCTGCGCGGCCACGGCTGGAGCGAGGAGAAAGTGATTGACGCCACGCGCGGCTACCGCGACTGGGCCGACGACATCAACGCGTTGCTCGAGACGCTGGGCATCGACAAGGTGCATCTCGTAGGCTGGTCCATGGGGGGCGGCGTGGCCTATCGCTTCATTGCGGACCACCCGGAGAAGGTGATCACGGCCACGCTGCAGGCCCCCGTCAGCCCCTATGGCTTTGGCGGCACCAAGGACATTACCGGCACGCCCTGCTTTGATGACGCAGCCGGCTCGGGCGGTGGCGTGGTGAGCCCGGTCTTTGTGGAACGCATTCAGATGGGCGACCGCTCGGCGGATGACGCCAACTCACCCCGCACGATCATCAACAGCTTCTACTACAAGCCCCCCTTCACGGCGGCGCGCGAGGAGGACTTCCTCACCGCCGCGCTCATGGAAACGACCGGCCCCCAGGCGTACCCCGGTGACTCGGTGCCGTCGGCCAACTGGCCGAACGTGGGGCCGGGCGTCTACGGGCCCGTCAACTGCTGGTCGCCCAAATACCTTGGAGGTGAGGTGGACGCTTTCCTCGCCGCCAGTCCCAAGCCGCCGATCCTCTGGATTCGCGGCGACAGCGACCTCATCGTCTCCGACAATTCCATGTTTGACCTGGCCACGCTGGGCAAGCTGGGCTATGTGCCGGGCTGGCCGGGTGACGAAGTCGCGCCGCCGCAGCCCATGATTGGCCAGGTTCGCGCGGTGCTCGACCGCTATGCCGCCGCTGGTGGTCGCTACACTGAATTGGTGATGACCGACGTTGGCCACAGCCCGCACATTGAAAAGCCTGCGGAATGGCTGGCGGCCTTCCTGGAGCATGTTGGGCGATGAACGCTAACGAGATCTATCGCAGCAAGTTGATCTCATTAGCCGAAGCGGTTGCGCTTGTGCAGTCTCACGAGTGCATCGGTACGGCCATGGCCGCGGCCGAGCCGGTGGGGCTGCTCACAGAACTGGCCAACCACCGCGACCGCCTTGAGGACGTGACGGTCTGGGTGTGCCTGCCTCTGCGCCAGTACGACTTCATCCTGCAGCCGGAGATGTCGGGCCACTTCTATGTGGAAAACTGGTTCTACGGTGCGCCTGACCGCGCCGTCCACGCCCAGGGGCGCACATCGTACATTCCCAACAATCTGCACCAGGCGTCAGGCGGCAAGCTCGCTGCCAATGGGGGCAAACTCAACGTCTACTGGGGCACGGCCACGCCGCCCGACAAGCACGGCTACATGTCGCTCTCGCTCTCGCTCGTCATCGAAAAGCAGATGATCGAGGCGGCCGACCTGGTGGTGCTCGAAATCAACGAGAACATGCCCTGGACGCTGGGCGACACGCAGATTCATATCTCCGCAGTAGACCATGTCGTGGAGAACCACGTTGCGCTCTTCAAATTGCCTTCCGCACCTCCCACGGCCTGGGAGGAGACCATTGGCGGTTACATTGCCGAGTTGATTGCGGACGGCTCCACCATCCAGCTTGGCATCGGCGGCATCCCCAACGCCATCACGGCGCTGCTCATGCAGCACCATGACCTGGGCGTGCACACCGAAATGTTCACCAGCGGCCTTGTGGACCTCTTCGAGGCGGGCGTGATCACGGGGCGCAAGAAGAGCCTCTGGCCGGGCAAGATGGTGGGCGCGTTTGCCCTGGGCGAGCAGAAGCTCTACGACTTCATCGACAGCAACCTGGCCGTGGAGTTCCTGCAGGGGCAGGTGACGAATGACCCCTACGTCATCGGCAGGAATTACAGGATGGTGAGCGTCAACACGGCGCTGCAGGTGGATTGCGGCGGCCAGGTCTGTTCGCAGAGCATTGGCCCGCGCCACTTTTCGGGCACGGGCGGCCAACTGGACACGCATCGCGGCGCGCAACTCTCACCGGGCGGGCGGGGCATCATTGCGCTGCGTTCCACCGCGCGCAACGGGAGCATTTCCACGATCGTGCCCATGCTCACCGAGGGCGCCGAAGTGACCGTGCCGGGGCAGGATGTGGACACAATCGTCACCGAGTACGGCGTGGCGGAATTGCGGGGGCGCTCGATCAAGGCGCGCAGCGAGGCGCTGATCGCCATTGCGCACCCCGACTTCCGCCCCTGGCTGCGCGACGAAGTGGAGCGGCTGGGCATTGTCCCGCGCCTCGTCGTTCCCGGCTACACAGCGGCATAACAAACAACTTTGACGCAAAGACGCAAAGTAACGCAAAGACAAGCAAAGACAAATCAAAGAAAAACGCCAGTTCTTGTAGTTGCAGTACTTTGCGTCGTAGTTCCCTTTGAATGAGGAGGCAGCATGAGTGTACGCCAGTTGGGGCGAGGCGTGGCCGTGGTGGGCGTGGGCATCTCGAAGTTTGGCGCCTTTGCCGACAAGTCGAGCCGCGACCTCTTTGTGGAAGCGTACCTGGAACTGCGCGGCACGGTGGACAAGGGCATGGACCCGACGGCCATCGAGGCGCTCTATCTGGGCAACTTCTCCAGCGACCTCTTCGAAGGACAGGGACATACCGCCACCATCATGGCCGACGCCGTAGGGCTTTCGCGGATTCCCGCCGTGCGCATCGAGGATGCCTGCGCTCGCGGCGGCGTGGCGCTGCGCCAGGGGGTCATGGCTGTCGCTTCGGGGATGCACGACATGGTGCTGGTGGGGGGCGTCGAGCGTATGACGCGCCTGCCCACCGCGCAGGTGACGGACACCCTGGGCGCCGCCGCCGATGTACTCTACGAGATTCCGGCGGGCTTCACCTTCCCCGGCCTCTATGCGGCGATTGCCACCGCCTACATGGCACGCTACGGCATGACACCCGAGCACCTCATGAATGTGGCCATCAAGAATCACGAAAATGGCGCGCTCAACCCCAAGGCGCAATTCGGCGTGACGATTCCCGACTGGATGCAGGGCCGCATTGCTGCGGCTGTGCGCAAGGGCAAGCCTGCGCCCATCTGGGCTGACCCCATGGAATTCCTGCATGACGACGCGGCCAACCCCATGGTGGCGTGGCCGCTGCGTCTCTTTGACTGCTCGCCCGTCACCGACGGCGCGGCCTGCCTGCTGCTGGTGGACGCCGCGCGTGCACACGAGTTTACCGACAAGCCCGTCTATGTCATCGGCTCGGGCCACGCGTCCGACGCACCGCTGCACAACCGCCGCGATATGACGACTCTGGGCGCGGCACGGGGCGCAGCGGCGGCGGCCTATGCGCAGGCGGGCGTGCAGGCAAACGACATCCGCATGGCCGAGGTGCATGACTGCTTCACGATTGCCGAGGTGATCGCCACCGAGGACCTGGGCTTCTTTGCGCCGGGCACGGGTTTCAAGGCCGCCGAGGATGGCGTGACGGCACGCGACGGCGCACGCCCCATCAATACCTCGGGCGGGCTCAAGGCCAAGGGACACCCCGTGGGCGCGTCGGGCGTGGCGCAGGTGGTGGAGGTCTTTAGACAGATGCGCGGCGAAGCGGGTGCGCGCCAACTGGCGGGCGATGTGAACCTGGCACTGACACACAACGTGGGCGCGACGGGGTCAACCTGTGTGGTCCATGTCTACGAACGAAGGGACTAAGCGCATGAGCGACGCACAGGCCCGACCCTTAACGGCGGCAGGCTTTACGCAATTTCTGGCCGAGCACAAACTGGCCGGAACGCGCTGCAGTGAATGTGGCAACGTCTATCTGCCGCCGCGCGCCATCTGCCCGGCCTGTCAGAACGTAGCGCTGGTCTGGGAAGAGCTTTCGGGGCGTGGCAAGATTGCGGCCTTCACCTCGATCTTTGTGGGGCCCAGCACGATGGTTGCGCAGGGCTATGACCGCACCAACCCTTATGTGGCGGGCATTGTGGAACTGGACGAAGGAGTCGCCGTCAGCGCCCGCATTCTGGGTGTAGACGCAACGCGGCCGTCAATCGACTGGATTGGCACGCCCGTCACCGTAACCTTTGTGGACCAGGGCGCGGGGGAAGCGCAGCATGCCGTGCTCGCATTTTCACCTCTGGACGCGTAGCGGCGGCTAACGAGTATTACCGAGAGCGCTCGGTATCGCGTCGGGTGCCACAACTGCACCTCACCCCCGGCCCCTCTCCATGCGGAGAGGGGAGAAATGCGCCGCCGTTTTTCTCCCCTCTCCGCATGGAGAGGGGCCGGGGGTGAGGTGCTGTTTCTTGGCCCGTTCACCACGGAGGTGAAAGTCACTTGCACATATCTTGTGGTTGCACCAGTTCGTTCACTCAACCATGTCCCACTTTTCAGTCGAAGGAGAGATAAATGCGCACCAACCGCTGGTTTGTATTCTCACTAATGGCCGTGCTTGTCATGCTTCTGGCTGCCTGCGCTGCGCCTGCTGCCGCGCCCGCTGCTGCACCGGCAGAGGCCGAGGCCACTGCCGCCCCCGCCGCCGAGGCCGCGCCGGCCGACGCCGCTGCGACAGGCGAGCCGCTTGTGATCGGTGAACTGACCGATGACTCGGGCGTGCTTGCCATCTATGGCCCGCTATTCGAGCGCGGCTTCGAGATTGGCCTGGACTATGTGACGGACGGCACGCGCGTCATTGCCGGCCGCCCCGTTGAGGTTGTGCTCAAGGACACGGCCAGCAACCCCGAAAAAGGCGCATCACTAGCCCGCGAAGCGATTGAGCTTGACGGCGCCGACATCCTCGTTGGCGTGCCCAGTTCTCCCGTGGCGCTGGCCGTGGGCGGCATCGCCTCGCAGAACAAGATGGTCTACATTGCCGGGCCTGCCGCTGCCGACGCGATCACCGGCGCAAACTTCGACCCGTACGTCTTCCGCTGTGGCCGCCAGAACATTCAGGATGCGCTGACAATGGGCGCAGCGCTGGTGCAACTGGGCGACAACTTCATCCAGATTGCGCAGGACAATGCCTTTGGCCAGGGCTCGGCAGCGGGCTTCCACAAGGTCGTCACTGCAGCCGGCGGCACCTTCCCTGTGAATGACACAGAGACGGGTTTTGGCGCGATCTTCGCCCCAGCCGACACCAGCGACTTCACCCCCTACATCAATGAAGTGCTTGACTCCGGCGCTGACGTCGTCATCGTCACCTGGGCAGGCGCAGGCTACGTGCCCATGTTCCAGCAGATGCAGCAGTTGGGCGTTTTTGACACGATGGACGTGGCCACAGGCTTTGGCGACAACCAGACGCTGGCGCAGGGCTACGGCGACGCCGTGAACTCTGTGGGCGTCGTCGTCTACCACTACAGCCTCTTTGACAACCCCATCAACAACTACCTCACCGAGCAGCACATTGCACGCTTCGGTACACCGCCGGACCTGTGGGCGGAAGCCGGATTCAACTGCGCGACCATGATTCACGATGCGCTTGTGGCCACAAACGGCGACAGCAGCGGTGACGCGTTGATTCCCGTGCTTGAGGGCATGAAGTTCCAGGGTCCCAAGGGCGCGTATGAAGTGCGCGCCAGTGACCATGCGCTGCTCCAGCCCATGACCCTTGTGCGCCTGACCAATACCACCGACCCTGACTTCAAGTTTGTGGAACTGGTAACGGAATTCACACCCGAGGAGACGGCGCCACCCTGCAGCGTGCCTGCTGAACTGGGCCGCTGCGAGTAGAAGCAAAAGCGCCCCATTCCACGCACGCGATTCGTGCGTGCGTGGAATGGGGGCGTGACCGCCTCTTGCATCAAGACCTGTTGCATTCGCGCGATCCGCACGATCAGTACGCCGCCCCGAAAGGCACACGCCACGATGAGCAATCCCATCATCGAAACCCGCAACGTCACCAAGCACTTTGGCGGCCTGCACGCGGTCGACGGAGTCAGCCTGCAGGTGGCCGAGGGCGCGATGCACTCCATCATTGGCCCCAACGGTGCGGGCAAGACCACTCTCTTCAACCTCATCAGCGGCTATCTCAAGCCGACATCCGGCCAGATCCTGCTGCGTGGGCGCGACATCACCGGCATGCCGCTGCACCGTATGGCGCACATGGGCATTGGCCGCTCCTTCCAGATTACCAACGTCTTTCCCGACCTCACGGTGATGGAAAACGTGCGCCTATCCGCGCAGGCCCTCGGCGAGCACAACCTTACCTTCTGGCGTTCGGCGCGCAGTTTCGGCCGCTATGAGCAAGCGGCCGAACGCGCCCTGCTTGAGGTGGGGCTTGACGCCAAGGCCGGCGTCGCGGCCAGCGTCCTGCCGCACGGCGACAAACGGCGCCTGGAACTCGCCATTATTCTTGCGGGCGACCCGGAGGTGCTCCTCCTTGACGAACCGACGGCGGGCATGGCATCCGAGCAGGTGCCTTCGCTTGTGGCCATGATCGACCGCATCCGCACCGCAAGCAACAAGACCATCATCCTGGTTGAGCACAACATGAGCATTGTCATGAACATCTCCGACCGCATCTCGGTGATGCACCAGGGGCGACTGCTGGCCGAGGGTGATCCCCAGCAGATTGCCGCCAATCAAGATGTGCAGCGCGCGTACCTGGGGGAGATCCATGACCAACATTCTTGAGGTTGATGCAATTGACACCTTCATCGGTCAATTTCACATCCTGGAAGGTGTCTCGCTCAGCGTGCCCGAGGGGAGCATTACGGCGCTACTCGGGCGCAACGGCGCGGGCAAGACCACCACGCTGCGCTCCATCATCGGGCTGAACCCGCCGCGCACAGGGCGCATTTCGTTTGAGGGCGGCGCCATCCACGGCAAGACGGCCTACGCGATTGCGGCAATGGGCATCGGCTACGTGCCCGAGTACCGTGCCATCTTCCGTGCGCTCACGGTGGAGGAGAACCTCAAGATCGCCGAGCGCTCCAAAAAGGACCTGGCGCGGCGCAGCGATCTGATCTTCGGCCTCTTCCCCGACCTCAAACGCTTCTACAAATTGCCCGGCGGCCAACTCTCCGGCGGCCAGCAGCAGATGCTGGCGATTGCGCGCGCGCTCGTTCCCGAGAACCGCCTGCTGCTGATTGACGAGCCCAGCGAAGGGCTGGCTCCCATTCTGATTCAGTCGATTGTCGACGCACTGCGCCAGTTGTCGGCGCACGCCACCATCCTGTTGGTGGAGCAGAATTTTCGCATGGCTTCGCTGCTGGCCGACCGCTATTACATTCTCGATGACGGCCAGTCCGTCCATGCCGGCCAGATGGCCGACCTCGTGCAGAACCGCGCACTGGTCGCCCGTTACCTGGGCGCCGGCTACGCCGCCGCCGTGGCCGAACCCGCACACGCCGCAGAGCAAGGAGCCGCATGATGGTTGCATCCATGCGCAGGAACAGCGCGCTCCTGGTGACGCTGGCGATTGTGCTGGCCGTCTTCATCTGGATGACGAACCGCTATGAACCCAAGGTGGTGGCCAGCATCATCCTTTCGGGGCTGACGCTGGGCGCGCTCTACTTTTTGGTGGCCTCGGGCCTCTCACTCATCTTTGGCTTGATGGACGTGCTCAACTTTGCCCACGGCATGCTCTTCATGATGGGCGCGTACCTGGGCTTCACTGCCTATGCCAACCCGCGCCTGCTGCTGAACACGCTGCCGCTGGTGCTGGCGCTGCTGGGGGGCGCGCAAGTTGGCCGCTGGTTGGGCAGCATGCTGCCCAACAAACTCAAGCGGCCCTGGCTTGACACGGCGTTTCATCTGCTGCTCTTTGTAGCGAGCCTGGGATTTCTGCTTTGGGCCGTGCGTGGCTTCAACGTGCAGGCGCTGGTTGCCAATTCGGCAACGTCGGCAGGTGGCGCGGTGGCGACGATTGTCGCGCAGGAGGCCGCCGCTGTGTACATTCCGCGCCTGCTCTGGCTGACGCTCTCGGGTTTGCTGCTGGGTCTGGGGCTGAGCCGGGTAGGGCCCGTGGCCACGCGCCGCCACGCCACCGGGCAAAGCGCCCTGGTTGGTCTGGGGCTGCTGGCGCTTGCCGTCGCCATCGTTCCCGTGCGCACCCCCGCCGAAACATTCCTTCTGGGTGTCTCGTCCAACATCCGCTTTGTGCTGGCGCTGCTGGTCGGGTTGGTGGCGGGCGGCGCGCTGGGCGCGCTGATCGAAAGTGCGCTGATCCGTCCACTCTACAGCCGCCCCCTTTACCAGATACTGCTCACACTCGGCGTCAGCTTTGTGGGCACTGAGGTGGTCAAGACCATATGGGGCACGGCGGGCTTCTATATGGAGATACCCGCCTTTGCGGCGGCTTCGGGCGAGGGCTGTCCGTCGCCCAATCTCTGGTCATGGTTCAGCGACCACTGCTCGTCGATCGACGTGCTGGGCCGCCCCTTCCCCTCCTATCGCATCTTCATCATCGGGCTGGGGCTGGTGATCTTCATCGCCATTGCGCTGTTGCTGCAGCGCTCACGCATCGGCATCATCATTCGCGCCGGCGTGCAGGACAGCGAGATGGTGCAGGCGCTGGGCATCAACGTACGGCGCGTTTTCACGCTCGTCTTTGCGCTCGGTTCGGCGCTGGCGGCGGTGGGTGGCGTGGCGGCTGCTCCATTCCTGGGCGTCAATCTGGGGCTGGGCGCCGAGGTGCAGTTGCAGGGTTTCATCGCCGTCGTCATCGGCGGCATGGGCAGTTACATCGGCGCGGCGGTGGGTGCGCTGCTGGTGGGCATGGCGCGCGCCTTTGGCGACCAACTCGTGCTCTCGGGCATTCAGTTGCCGTGGATGGACGAGGCGCTGCGCATGTCGCCTTCGATTGCGCGGGCATCGACGGTTCTCATCATGGCCCTGGTCCTGCTTGTGCGTCCGGCAGGGCTCTTCGGCAAGAAGGAGTAGGGACATGACTTCCACCGCCGCAAACCCCACATCCGCCACAGCGCGCGCTGCCGCCCGCCGCAACTGGCTCGGCCCCATTGCGTTGCTTCTCCTGATTGCTTTTCCCTTTATTCTTGCGCTCATCAGCGGCCAACCGGTGGGCGAGGGGACCCCCAAGTTCTGGCAAGGGCTGCTGATTCAGGTATTCATTTTGGCCGTCTTCGCCATGAGCTACGACCTGCTCATGGGCTACACGGGCATTCTGAGCTTCGGCCATGCCATGTTTTTCGGCGCAGGCGCGTACGCCACGGGCATCCTGCTCAAGGATGCAGGCTGGGGGCTGGGTCCCGTGCTGCTGGCTGTGGTTGCGGTGGCGATCGTGCAGAGCGTGCTGATTGGCGTGGTGTCGCTGCGTGTGCGCGGCGTCTACCTGGCCATGGCCACGCTGGCCTTTGCGCAGATGTTCTACATTCTGGTGCAGGCGACGGACCTGCGCGCCATTACCGGCGCAGAGGATGGCCTGCACGGCATCCCGGTGCCCGAGTGGCTGAACCCCACCGATCAGCGCCTCACCTTCTACTTTGTGGCGCTGGCCTTTATGGTGATCATGTATCAGATTGCGCGCCGCGTGGTCGATTCGCCGCCCGGCCGCGTGATGGTGGCCATTCGCGAAAACGAAGCGCGCGCGCAGATGATCGGCTACAACACATTTGTCTACAAGCTGATGGCGGTGACGTTGGCAGGCGTGATGGCGGCGCTGGCTGGCTTCATGAACGCGCTCTGGAATCTCAACGCCACGCCCGATGTGCTGGGCGTGGAGACGACCATCAACGCGCTGCTGATGACGATCATCGGCGGCGTGGGCACGTTGATTGGCCCCATGCTGGGCGCAGGCGTCTACCAGTTGCTGGGCTACTGGCTCAACGCGACCTTTGGCCCGCGCTGGCCGCTGATTATCGGCACAATCTACATCCTGCTGGTGCTCTTCGTGCCCTATGGCATCGTGGGAACCTGGAAGCTGCGGCGCAACGACATCCGCGCCGGCTGGGCGCGGCTCGTGCGCCCCCTGCGGCCAGGACCTGAAACCGAGCCGCCGCAGTAGGCAAGGCCTCGCCTAACAATGTCCATAACTGAGAATTGATGACTGATGATTGGGGCGTTACCCCGATCATCAGTCATCAATTCTCAATGATCAATCTTCCGCTCCACCTGATCCCTCCTAGAACGACCGTATACCGCCAGCCCCTTGTGCGGCCCACGCTTGCTTGCGCAGCATTGCCGCGTGGTCATGTATCATTGTGGCACAGGGGTGCAGGCGCTTGTTGATGCGCCCATCGGTATTCTCGCCAGCGGTAGCTTTCGTCTCTGCCGCTCGGGTGCACCCGTGCCACTACCGACCCCGCTCCACGACCGCAGCGTCGCTCCTCCGCCACAGTCATCGATTTGGAGACTTGACTCGAGCCTATGCAAATCATCTCGCTATCCGGCCTGTGGCAGTTCCGCGAGGTGGGCGCGCTGGCCTGGTTTGACGCCACCGTGCCGGAAGGCGTACACACCGACCTGCTGGCCGCCCGGCAGATTCCAGACCCCTTCGTGGGCGACAACGAAGCGCAGGTTGCCTGGGTAGCCGAGCGCGACTGGGAGTATCGCACCACCTTCGCCGTCCCGACCGACCTGCTGGCCGCCGATCGCATTACGCTTGTGTGCGACGGGCTGGACACACTGGCTGAAGTGGTGCTGAATGGCCAATCCGTGGGCCGTGCCGACAACATGTTTCGCCAGTGGCGTTGGGATGTGGGCGGTTTGCTACATGCCGGCGAAAACGAACTGGTCATACGCTTTGCGTCGCCGCTGGCCTTTGTGCAGGCAGCACAGGCGCGACGTTACCTGCCCGGCGTCTCGCAGGCCATTGATGGCGGCCCGCACTTGCGCAAGGCCCCCTGCCAGTTCGGCTGGGACTGGGGTCCCCAGCTCCCGCCGATTGGCATCTGGAAGGGCTTGCGGCTGGAGGGATACAGCCGCGCCCGCCAATGGCCAGGCCCAGGGCGATGCGCACTACTGGGAGGTATGGCACGGGCGCAAGCCTTTCACCGCCTATCGAGACCAATTCCCCCGCTTCATGAGCGAGTTTGGTTTCCAGGCACTGCCGCCGCTTGCCACCATTGCCACCTATGCCGACCCGGCCGATGGTGCGGCCTGGAATATGACTTCATATGTCATGGAGCGTCACCAGAAGAACGCCAGCGGCAATTCGCTCATGGTGGGGCAGATGCTCGACAGCTTCCTCCCGCCCAAGGATTTCGAGGCGCTGGTCTATCTCAGCCTGGTGCTGCAGGCAGAAGGCATTCGCTGCGGCGTCGAACATTGGCGTCGCCACATGGATCGCGTGGCGGGCGCCCTTTACTGGCAGCTTAATGACTGCTGGCCGGTGGCCTCGTGGTCGAGCATCGATTTCTTTGGCCGCTGGAAGGCGCTCCACTATGCGGCGAAACGTTTCTACGCGCCGCTACTGCTCTCGATTGAGGACATGCCAACGGCGCAGGGTCTTTGGGTGAGCAGCGACCTGGGCGTGCCGTGGCAGGGCGAAATCCGCTGGTCGTTGGAGACGCTGGCAGGAGAAGTCCTGCGCAGCGGCAGCGAGGCGGCGAGAGTGGCGCCCCACAGTGCGGCGCATATCCGCACGCTGGATTTCGCGCAGGAGATCAACGCTGTGACGCGGCGCACGCACATCTTTGTCGCGGAGCTGTGGCGCGGCGAAGAACGCGTTGCGCTGCAAGTGGCAACCTTCGCACCAACCAAGCACATTGCGCTTGCAGAACCGGCCATCGAGGCGCACGTACGCATCGACGGCGACAAGCTGCAGATCGACCTGCGCGCCCAATCGCTCGCGCGCTTTGTGGAAATCTCCCTCGTAGGCGTGGATGCCATTTTCAGCAACAACTACTTTGACCTGCCTGCAGCCCGCACCGTCACGGTCACTACACCGCTGCCCGATGGCTGGAACGAGGCACAGGCGCGTGCCGCACTACGGTTGCAGTCGGTCTACAACAGCTATGCACACGCGCTGCAGCCGCTCGATTGAATAAGGCAAGGACCTGTCAACTATACACGTCCTCGCACTTGTTACTTACGCGTGGGCAGGCAGCGCCGCCGCAAAGCAGCGCAACTCCGCGGGACCTTCGCTCACGGCCGCTGCAGTGTAGCCTGGACCAACCGCCAGCGCATGCAGTGTCCACGCTCTGGCGGCAACGGCGGCGTCGGCGTCCGCCGGCAGCAGCAACTTTGGCGGCTCGCCAGGCAGCAGGGTGACAGTGACGCGCGCGAGCGAGAATGAGATACCGTCGCCGAGCGCCTTGACGAACGCTTCTTTGCGCGCCCATGCCGTGAAGAAAGCAGTGCGCGCGGCATCGTCAGGCAACTGTTCCAACAGAGATTGTTCGGCAGGCGAAAAGACGCTGCGCGCCAGCGCGCGGAAGTCAACCTCAGGGCGGATGCGCTCCACGTCCACACCGACGCACCGAACGCGGCTGACACCCACCAGCGCGAGGTCGCCAGAGTGGGCGACGTTGAATTGGAGCGTCGACGCGTGCGCCGGGCTGTCCAGATAGGGCTTGCCCTGGGGCGCGTAGCCAAAGTGCAGCGAGGCGGGCAGAACATCCAGGTAGCGAGCAAGCAAGTGGCGCAGCAACGCGCGCGTCGCCACATAACGGTTGCGGTCCTGCGCAAAGACAAAGCGATCGGCGCGCACTGTCTCGTCGCCGCTCAAGAGCGTGGCGCAGTATGCCAGCGCTTCCGGCTTTGCAGCCACATCTGCACGCCAAATGTGGATTTCGTCCACAGGCAGGGGCGGGTGATGCGCGGGGCTGGTCCACGCTCTGTTCACCTCTGCTCTGTACTCTGCTCTCGCGTCACGTAGTCGCCCGGCGCGTGCGCAAAGTGCCGTGAGGCCCATTCTGTCAGCACGGCGCAGAGACGCTGCTGCCTGTCGAGCAACGTGAATAGATGATCACACTGGGCAATGATGACCAGTTCAATGCGCCCATCCGCCGTCATATTGACCAACGTGCTGCCAAATGCTGCGCGCAAGCGCGCCAGGCCAGTGCCCCCTTCCGAGTGAACCAGCCGCAGCGGCC
>CAYRVP010000018.1:0-44732 GCA_964427845.1 uncultured Caldilineaceae bacterium | reverse complement strand
ACCAGTGGAGAACCTCTTCTGTAAAATCTCACTGACAACTCGTGCACGCACCCTCAAATTCATGTCTATTGACAATCACCTCGCTGAGTAGTATCATCTGAACGTTCACGTGAACGTTCATGTAATGGCTTCACCGAAACATTTCCTGACCTAACTCCTCTGAATCACAGCCGTAAACTGAGCAGCAATACGTCTACTATGGACGAAACGCCGCGGCAATCAACCACCATGCGCGAAGTGGCTCGCCATGCCAACGTCTCGGTGCAAACCGTCTCGTCGGTTGTCAACGGCAAGCCGGGCATCTCTGTCGAGACGAAGAAGCGCGTCCTCGCTGCAGTGCAGGCACTGGGCTATCGACCCTTCACAATTGCCCGCAGCTTGCGTACGCGGCACACGCAGACTCTTGCGCTCGTTGTTCACGACATCTCCAACCCCTTCTTCGCGGCCGTGGCAGGCATCGTAGAGGATCACGCGCGTGCGGCCGGGTACAGCATGGTTCTCTACAACACACATGATGATGTTGAGCGGGAGGCGGACTACATCGGGCGCGCTACGGAAAGATGGGTTGACGGGGTGCTCTTCGTATCCGCCAAGGATCACATGAAGAGCATTGAAACACTGGAAGCAGCGGGCATTCCGTCGGTCGCAATCGAGCGCATACCTGAAGAATACGTTGGTCCTTCCGTCACTATGGACAACACGCGTGCGGGCGAAATGGCGGCCGAGCACTTGCTGTCGCTGGGGCATTCACGCATGGCCCATATCTCGGGTCCACTTTGGTTGCGCTCCAGCCGTGACCGCTTGTTGGGCTTTCGCGGGCGCATTGAAGAAGCCGGCTATGCTTTGACAGAGGCCGCTGCGCCCGAAGGCAATTGGGAAGCAGCCTCGGGGTACACGGCAATGCAGCGGATACTTGATGGAGGCGTTCAGCCGACCGCGGTGTTTGCCGGTAACGACCGCATGGCCATTGGCGCCATGCTGGCGATCCATCGGGCCGGACTGCGCGTGCCTGACGACATCTCCATGGTCGGGCTCGATGACATTGAGCTCGCGGCCTACCAGCTCCCTCCGCTTACCACAATCCGGCAGTCAATTACCGAACTGGCGACCCAGGGTTTTCAGTTGTTGCTTCGCACCCTCAACGGCGAACCGCCTGCAGACACCCATGTACTGATCGAACCGGTTTGGGTCGAACGCGAATCTACGGCGCCCCTCGCGCACGCAGCGTAGCCGTTGGTGCTGCAAGCCGTTAGGCAATCCTGACTGGGCACGAAAGGAGGGCAGGCAGCAACGCACCGGAGAAGAATCACCAAGTGTATGCAGATCGTGAACAGAAACGCTCATTCCTTATTCACCCACGAAAGGCAGGAGGATTCCAGTATGACACGCAAGCTTATGGTGTTGTTTGCATCGCTCACAGTATTGGCTCTGCTCGTCGGCGCCTGCGTGGCGCCCGTGCCGGCAGCGCAGCCTGCTGCGGCCGACGCGTCCGCTGCACCTGCTGCAGAGGCGGCGCCCGCGGTGACCTTTGCCATGAAGGATCCGGTCAAGGTTGGTTACTCGGTCTACGACATGCAGCAGCCATATTGGCAGGCATACGCCAAGGGCATCGAAGATGCGTCGGTGGCGGCCGGCTACGAGTTCCTGCTCTCCGATCAGAAGAGCAGTCAGCAGGCGCAGGTCTCCGGCAGCATCGACCTGATCAATCAGGGCATCAGCGCACTGGTGGTTTCTCCAGTGCAGCCGGCGGCGTTGCCCGCGTCAATTGACGCAGCGCACGAAGCGCAGATTCCCGTGATCATTGGCGATGTGGGCGCGGAAGGCAACTACGATGCCTTTATCCTCTCCGACAACTACGCCGGTGGCCAGGTCGCAGCGCAGTACATGGTCGACACGCTGGGCAGCGTTGAAGGGCAGAAGGAAGTGCTTATGATTCTGCTCCATCCCGGCTCGGCGGTGGGCGAAGTGCGCGCAGCAGGTTTCCGCGATGAGATGGCCAAGCATGAGGACTTCACGATTGTGGCGGAACTCAACGGCAATGACACTGTTGAAGGCGGCTACAATGTGACTCGTGACACACTTTCGGCCAATCCGAACCTCGTGGGCATCTATGCGACCAATGACCCTGAGGCACTGGGCGCAGCACAGGCACTTGAAACCGTAGGCAAGAGTGGCGTTGGCGACGTGTTGCTGGTCGGCTTCAATGGCGACCCGCCCGCGCTTGAGCTCATTCAGCAGGGCAAAATGGCCGCCACAATCCGCCAGGATCCCTACGGCCAGGGCCAAAGAGCAGTCGAAGTGGCCTCTGCGCTCATGAAGAATGAGTCAATCACCTATTCTGACGACGCAACACGGTCGATCTACTTCCCCGTGACGTTGGTGAACGCTGACAACGTCGCCGAGTTCATGCAGTAACAAGTCAGTGGCTTCGTACGGAGCCACTCCGGTGGTTTGGCCCTCCCGATGTACAGGAGGGCCAAACCACAATGGGGCCTTCAGGTGCCAATTGTGACTGAGAGCATTTTGCGCGCCGCGCGCATTTCCAAACAATTTACGGGTGTGCGTGCACTGGATGAAGTTGACCTGGAACTCATCCCTGGTGAAGTGCACGCGCTGGTAGGCGAGAATGGCGCAGGCAAGAGCACCTTGGTCAAGATCCTCAGCGGCCAGTTGCAGCCTTCAGCCGGCGCGCTCTATCTTGCTGGCCAACCGGTGGCGTTTCACTCTCCGCTTCAGGCGCAGGCAGTTGGTGTGAGCGTCATCAACCAGGAGTTCAATCTCGCGCCGCAACAAAGTGTGGCGGAGAATATTTTCCTGGGCCGCGAACCAACACGCGCGTGGGGCTTGATTGACTGGCCGCAAATGAACGCGCGCAGCGCCGAAGTGCTGCGTGGTCTGGGGCTGGATGTGTCGCCCACGCAGCGAGTCGAGTTCTTAAGCGTTGCCGACCAGCAGCTTGTGGAAATTGCGAAGGCACTGGCCGCCGACTTCCGCGTCGTCATCATGGATGAACCAACGGCGGCGTTGAATGCAGCAGAGGTTGAACGGCTTTTCGAAATCATCCACAATTTGCGCAGCCGCGGCGTTGCGATTCTTTACGTATCGCATCGGCTGAACGAGATCTTCCGCATGGCCGACCGCGTCACCGTACTGCGCGATGGGAAACACGTGGGAACGCGACCCATTGCGGGGATGCACGAGCGTGACGTGATCACAATGATGCTCGGCCGGCCATTACCGGAATATGCTGCTGATCACGAAGCGCCGCCGGCTACGCAGACGCCCGCGCTCACGGTGAGGGCGCTTGAGGCGCACGGCGCGTTTTCGGACATTTCCTTTGAACTTCACTACGGTGAAGTTGTTGGCTGCGCCGGTCTCATCGGCTCAGGACGGTCTGCATTGGTGCGCGCGCTCTTCGGCCTGCGGCGCACTTCAGGCGGGGCGTTGCTGATAGACGGCAAGCCGGCCGACCTGTCCAGCCCCGGTGCGGCAATTGCACAAGGGCTCTTCATGCTGCCCGAAGACCGTAAAGTTGAGGGCATCTATCCGGACCTCTCTGTGCTCGAAAACGTCTTCACAGCTGACCGTCGCTCTGAAGACCTGCCATCGCGCACTATCATTGACAGGCAAAGCGAAGCCCGCGTATATGCAGACATGCGCGACGCGCTGGCAATTCGGGCGCAGACGCCCAGTCAGTTGATTACGACATTAAGCGGGGGCAATCAGCAGAAGGCGCTCATGGCCCGCGCACTCGTCAGCGAAGCCAGGATTCTGTTGCTGGCCGAACCCACTCGCGGTGTGGATGTGGGCACTCGACTGGAAATCCACGAACTGGTGCGTCGGTTGGCAGGCAAAGGCAAGGCAGTATTCGTCAGTTCGTCGGACGTTCCGGAACTGGTCGCAGTGAGCGATCGGTGCCTGGTGCTGAGTGAAGGCAAAATTAAGGCTATGTTGCCGCGTGAGCGTATTTCTGAAGAGTCAATTGTCGCCGCGGCTGTCGGCCATAGCGCAAGTGAAAAGGCATCGAGCACATGACGACTGCTGTGCGTACGCCACCGTCAAAGCGCAGCGAGCCGTCGGCGTTCGTACGCTTCTTCCAACTTGCCGATAGTCTGGGCGTGGTGATTATTCTGCTGATTGTGGTAGCAGTCACATCCTTCATCGCCCCAGCATTTTTCACGACGACCAACATGATCAATGTGTTGATTACGGCATCAATCATGGCCGTTACGGGCTTTGGCATGACGCTGGCGATTGCCGCGCGCGGGCTTGATCTCTCCGTAGGTTCCATGCAGGCGCTCACAGCGTGTATTGCCGCCAGTATTCTCATGCCGGCTGGGATTCCCCTGGCCGTGGCCGGCGCGCTCGGTGTTGGCCTGTTGCTTGGCGTGATCAACGGCGTCTTGATCAGCAAGCTCAGGATTCCAGCATTTGTGGCGACGCTGGGCATGATGAGCGTGGTGCGCGGTGTGGCGCTGCTCTTCACGCATGGTCAATCCATTTTGATTACGCAGCGACGCGAATATGCGTTGTTGAACACGGGACGCGTCCTGGGCATTCCGATTCCGCTGCTGATTGCGCTGGCGACGCTCCTTGTGTTCTACATTCTGCTGCGCCACACGCCCTTTGGCCGCCACGTGTGCACGGTGGGTGGGAACGAGCAAGCGGCGGTTGCTGCCGGTTTGAAGGTTGACCGCATTACGATCATCACCTATGCGCTTGTAGGGATGACGGCCGCAATCTCGGGTGTCATGTTGAGCTCGCAGCTGATGGTCGTGGATGGGACACTGGGCGTTGGCTTCGAACTCCAGGTCATCGCAATCAGTGTGTTGGGCGGAACGAGCATGGCAGGCGGCAACGCCAATCTGCCCGGCACCTTCCTCGCGGCAATCCTGCTGGCGACAATCAGTGGCGCCCTGAATATTCTCAAGGTGCCCCCTTTCTATCAGTATCTTGCGCTGGGTTTGCTCCTGCTTTTCGCTCTGTCTCTGGACACCCTGCGCCGTTCCATCATTGCTCAAGCCGCCACCGGAGCCGCTCGATGAGTGCTGCAAGCTCCCCCGAATCGGGTTCGCTGTCCACGCCTGTGCAGGCGCCCAACCGCGCGCTGCAACTCCTGGGCCAGTACACAATTCAGTGGATGTTGTTGGCTGCCGTAATTATCCTGGGGATAGCAAGCGCCAATTTCCGGCAGTTACCCAATGTTCAGAACGTCCTGCTCCAGGCATCATTTTCCGGAATCGCCGCCGCAGGGATGACGCTTCTGATGATCAGTGGCGCGTTCGATCTCTCCCTGGCGGGTATGGTGGGGCTGTGCGGTGTTGTGTTGGCAAAATCGGCCGGAGTCATCGGTATTGTGCCGGCCATTTTTGTGACGCTGGCGCTGGGGTTGTTGCTGGGACTTCTCAACGGGCTGATTGTGACGAAGATACGGATTCCTGCGTTCATTGCCACGCTCGGGTTGATGTATGTGTATCTGTCGGCTGCGCTAATCCTGACGAACGGCCAGGTTGTGGGCATGGCGGCTCGTTCGTTCCGCTTTCTGGGAACCGGGCAAGTAGCTTCAGTGCCAATTCCCTTTATCGTCATGGTGGTCGTCTATGCATTGACCTATGTGGTGCTGCGGCTGACAAAGTTCGGGCGCTACATGCGCGCAGTCGGCAGCAACGAAGCCGCCGCGCGTGCGGCAGGGCTTCCCAGCGACCGCGTGCGCATTGCCGCGTTCATCGCCGTGGGCGTCTGCACGGCAACAGCAGCCGTCCTGCTCACAGCGATGCTTTCATCGGCGAATGCCGTCATGGCAACCGGCTTTGAACTGTCGGTGATTTCGGTTGTCGTCGTGGGTGGCACAAGCCTCAAGGGCGGGCAAGGGACTCTTCTCGGCTCTTTCACGGGCGCGATCTTCTTTGCCGTCATTGCCAATGCGCTCAACATGTTCGGCGTGGACGCCTATTGGCAGTACATTGCAGTCGGTCTGATTCTGATTATTGCACTCGCGATCGATGCGCTGCGGCGTAATTATCTGGGCGGCGCCAATTCATCATAAGGAGATGCTGAAATGTCACAAGAGACTACGCGCCGGCGCATTGGCGCGGCGCTTGACGCGGGTGAGGGAATTCTCCATTTGAAGCCCACATGGGTGCCGCGCACCTTTGCGCATCCTGGACGGCGGCTCAAATTGGCAAAGCAGGATTTGTATGCGCTGGGTGTGGACAGGGGCGGTATTGACGAACGCTGGTTTGCCTCAACCGTGCCCGCCGACAACGGGCCCGCGACGCCGCCTGACGAGGGTCTCAGCTACGTGCATGATACTGACGGCGGTCTCTTTCTTCTGCGCGACGCGGTTGCGCTTGAGGGCGAGCGCATCATCGGTGCGGACATCTTCGGCAAGTACGCGCGCTGGCCGGTATTCTGCAAATTCTTCGACAACATGGGTTCGATACCGCACCACCTGCACCAGCGCGCCGAGGATGTGCGCGCGCTGGGCCGAGAGAGCAAGCCCGAGGCGTACTACTTCCCGCCCCAACTCAACACTTCTGTCAACGACTTCCCTTTCACGTTTTTTGGGGTGACGCCGGACACAACCCGGAACGATGTGCGCGATTGCCTTGAACGGTGGAATGAAGGGGACAACGGCATTCTTGATCTGGCTGTTGCGCACCGGCTCAAGCCGGGTACGGGCTGGCTGGTGCCCGCGGGCATCCTGCATGGGCCCGGGTCACTCTGCACCTATGAGGTGCAATGGGCGTCGGACGTGCTGGCAATGTTCCAGAACATCGTTGAAGATCGTCCAATCGGCCGCGAACTGCTCATCAAGGATGTGCCTGCTGAACACGCCGACGATCTCGATTACTTGGTTAATCTGGTGGATTGGGAAGCAAACGTTGACCCGGCCTTCAAGGAGCACCACTATCTGGAGCCGATCGATGTTTCCGGCGTCAATGTCAACGGGGTGCAGGACCGTTGGGTGATCTACGGCAAGATCGACGGCGCCGACCTCTTCTCGGCACGTGAGTTGACGGTGGAGCCGGGCGCGCGCTGCGTCCTTCAGGACAAAGCCGCATCGGGGGTCTATGTGATTCAAGGCGCAGGCAACCTGGGTGTCCATCGTGCAGCGGCGCCGGCAGTCATCCGCTTTGGCGAGGCGACGCAGGATGAGTTCTTCATTTCGGCTGAGGCGGCACAGCAGGGGGTCGTCGTGGTGAATTCCGGCGTGGAGCCTTTTGTGCTGCTACGCTACATGGGACCCGGCGCGAGCCCCAATATGCCGAACGTAGGAGATCACCGCAAGAAGTAGCGGTCGTGGGCGTACAAATGCAGTTCAGCGGAAATCTGGGTCCGACTTCTTCGCCCGAACGGGCATCCGCAGACCGCTGCTGTCGCACCGATTGCCGGTGCTGATACCTGGCTCGATGGACCGGCAGTTGATAGCCAAGCGTGGATTCTCGGCGCAACGGGGCGACCTCATGCGGAGAAATCGCGTGCGCCAACACCGTCGACACCTCAGAACATCCGTGCTGAACTGATCTCGGTGGGTTGGTTGGCCGGGGCGTGCACGCAGCCACGCAGTCTGCCTCGGGGGAACGCCCCTGCCCCACCTTCATATGCGCCCGGAACGCGAGACGCCAGTGGAGAGGTCTAGTCACCTCTCTCTGGCGTCTCTTTTTTTGTCGAGTAACCAGGCGCCATATGTTGGCCGCGTTCTTCGGGGCTACCCAATCCAGTGTGAACGTCCCTTTCGCTCAGTCGGCGAAAACTCCGCAACTGCCACCACATTAACCTCGTGCCACGCGTCACCAGTCACACAGCAATTCGCACCCGAGCGCGGCAGTCTTGCACAGCGCGTTCAGCGGGCGTGAGCCAAACTGCCTCTTGATCTTCGTGCGGACTGCATGTATACTGCTCTCAACCTATCATAACAAGCTTACATTCTGACAGGTTAGCGTAGTGACGCCTCCGCCCACAACAATCGAGCGAAAAATGTCTCTGACGGAGCTTCAACTTCATATCAATGGTGCCTGGACCCCAGCGGCTGACGGCACGACATTTGTCGTCACCAACCCCGCGAACGGCAAGTCTGTAGGCACAGCTGCTGCTGGCAGTGCGGCGGATGCTGCGCGCGCGGTCGAGGCCGCCCATGCAGCCTTCCGCGGATGGCGCGAGAGCACGGGCGACGAGCGCGCACAGATTCTGCGCAAGGCCGCGGCTGCCGTCGCCGCCCGCCGTGACGAGCTTGCACGTCTCCTCACCCGCGAGCACGGCAAGCCCCTCAACGATGCCCTCAAGGAGATCGACGCCGCGATCTCGACGCTCGACTACTACGCCGAGGAGGCGCGCCGCATCCGCGGTGAAGTCGCGCCCTCCCGGTCGCGCAGCGCCCGCAGCCTTGTCCTCCGCCAGCCTGTGGGCGTCGTCGCTGCCATCGCTCCCTGGAATTACCCTGTCTCGCTCACGGCCTGGAAGGTGGGACCGGCGCTCGCCGCCGGCTGCACGGTCGTCGTCAAGCCGCCGCGCAACGCCCCACTCGCCACGACCCTTTTCTGCTCCATCGTCGCCGAAGCGGGGCTGCCCGCCGGAGCCGTGAACGCCGTCACCGGCGGCAGCGGCACCGTCGGCGAGGCGCTGATTACGCACCCGCTGACGCGCATGATCGCCTTCACCGGCTCGACCGAGGTCGGAAGCCACCTCATGCGCCAGGCTGCCACCGACATCAAGAAGCTGATGCTTGAGCTAGGGGGCCACACTCCCATGGTCATCTTCAAGGACGCCGACATCAAGCGCGCTGCGGCCGACGGCGTCAAGCGTTGCTTCCGCAACATGGGACAGATCTGCAACGCCGTCAATCGTATCTACGTCGAGCGCGAAGTCGCCGAGGAGTTCATTACACTCTTCAAGGCCGGCGCCGAAGCCATGACGATCGGAGATGGCCTCGAGAACCCTGCTGTTGATCTGGGCCCTATGATCGATGCCGAAGGCATCGTGCGTACTCAGCGCCATGTCGACGATGCCCTGGCAAAGGGTGCGCACCTGCTTTGCGGCGGTAAACGCCCGTCCGCACCCGAACTGCAAGCCGGCTTCTTCTATGAGCCGACTGCGCTACTCGACGTGACCCCGCAGATGCTCGTGATGCACGAAGAGACATTTGGTCCTCTCGTCGGCATTGCCACCTTCTCCGGCCTCGACGAAGCCGTCGCCCTGGCCAACAGCACTGACTTCGGTCTCGTCACCTACGCCTACACGCGTGACCTCGCCACTGCCTTCCGCTTTGGCGAACGCGTCGAGTCGGGCTCGGTCGCCATCAATACCGTCAGCCCGGACACGCTCCACGCGCCCTATCCAGCCTGGAAGCATAGCGGTCTCGGCGTCGAACTCTCGCACCACGGCCTTGAAGAGTACCTGCAGGTCAAGCATTTGCTCTTTGAGCTCGTCTGACAACTCGCTGCGGCAGAAGCAACTTTGCACTGTCCGCCCATAGAAGCGTGATCCATGGCCTCTCACCATACCGTACTCAACCGGCTGCTTGCCGGGCGCATCATCGCCATCGTCCGCCTCGACAGCGCCGGCGAGACGATCGCCGTCGCCCGGGCGCTCAAAGCGGGCGGAATCGACTGCATCGAGTTCACGATGACGACTCCCGGCGCGCTCGAGACTGTCGCTGCCGCCAGCCGCACCTTCGGCGACGACATTCTGCTCGGTGTGGGCACCGTACTCGACGCGGCGACGGCGCGCATGGCGATCCTCGCCGGGGCGCAGTTCATCGTCACGCCGACCTTCAAGGCGGAGACGATCGAGACCTGCCGACGCTATGGTCGCCCCGTCGCCGCCGGCGCATTGACGCCGACCGAGATAATCTCCGCCTGGGAGGCCGGCGCCGACCTCGTCAAGGTCTTCCCGGCTGACACGATGGGCGCCGGCTACATTCGATCCGTGCTGGCGCCTCTGCCGCAGGTCCGGCTGGTGCCAACCGGCGGCGTCAGCACAGCCAATGCCGCCGAGTACATCAAGGCCGGCGCGGTGGCGCTCGGAGTCGGCGGCAAACTGGTCGACAAGAATGCGGTCGCACGCGGCGATTTCGATCTGCTCACTCAAGAAGCACGCGCGCTTGTCTCCGCCGTGCGGGCGGCAGAGGGCAGATAACGCCGCCATGAACCGCCGCGTGCTCATCGCCACCCGCTCCTTTGGCAGCACCTCGCCGCGCCCATGGCAGCTGCTTGAAGCGGCCGGCTGCGCGATCGTGCGTGCCGACATGGCCGCAGCCATGAGCGAAGATCGCCTGATCGATGATCTCAACGCTGTCGATGGGGCGATCGTCGGCGTCGTGCCGCTGAGCGAGCGAGTCTTTGCCCAGGCTCCAGAGCTGCGCGTCGTCTCGATGCACGGCGTCGGCGTAGACCATATCGATCTGGCGGCGGCGCGCAGACATGGCATCGTCGTCACCAATTGCCCTGGCGCAAACAGCCACGGCGTTGCCGATCTGACCATCGGCCTCATGATCGACGTGGCCCGTTCAATCTCGCTGATGTACGGCGAAATGCGGGCCGAGATTTGGCATAGCCGGCAGGGTGTCGAACTGTGGGGCAAGACGCTGGGTCTTGTCGGCCTCGGCCAAATCGGGCAGAGCGTCGCCCGCCGGGCGCACGGTTTCGACATGCGCGTCTTGGCGCATGATCCCTATGCCACCGCCGAGTCTGCGGCGGCGCTTGACGTCGAGCTGCTGACACTGGGTGAACTTCTGGAGCGCAGCGATTTCGTGTCGCTGCATGCGCCGCTGACTGCCGAGACTCACCACCTGATTAATGCCGCCGCGCTGGCTCTCATGCAGCCGCACGCCTTCCTGATCAACACCGCGCGCGGTGGCCTGGTCGACGAGGAGGCGCTGCATCGCGCGCTGGTCGGAGGCGCTCTCGCCGGGGCCGCCCTCGATGCCTTCTCAGCCGAGCCGCCATGTGGCAGCCCGCTGCTGACCTTGCCTAACGTCGTCGCCACCCCCCACAGCGGCGCCCACACGCGCGAATCGATCGGGCGCGTCGGCGAGATGGCCGTCCACAATCTCGTCGCCGTACTTGATGGTAAGGAGGCCCCTCACCGTGTTGCTTGACGCCTGGAGTTCGGGCTCGACACGGCAGATCGACCGTTCGCTGCCGATCCCCTTCTATTATCAATTGCGCGAGATTCTGCGCGGCGAGATCATCGCTGGGCGCTGGGCCGTCAACAGCAAGCTGCCCAGCGAGCGAGAGCTGTGCGACCGCTACGGTGTTAGCCGGCCCACCGTGCGCGAGGCAATCGAGGCGCTGATCAACGAGGGGCTGCTTCGCAGCGAGAAGGGGCGTGGCACCTTTGTTGCCGAGCCGAAGATCGTCGAAGGGCTGCTGCAGAGCCCGCACGGATTCACCGACGCCATGAGCGCCCAGGGCGTACCTTTCTCGACGCGCGTGCTCAAGCTCGAACTGGAAGCGGCGAGCATTCATGTGGCGCGCGCCTTGCACATTGCCGAGGGAGCGCCCGTCGTGGTTCTCGAGCGCCTGCGCTCGATCTTCGACGTGCCAGTCCTGATCGTGACCTCTTATCTTCTCGAGGGATTCCACGCCGCGCTTGTCGCCTCTGATCTCACGACCGTTTCGCTCTACCACCTTCTGCGCAGCCGCCATGGCATGACGATGGCGCGTGCCACTCGCTTCATGGAAGCCGTCGCCGCCAATCGTGAGCAGGCCGTACTCCTGAACGTGCACCCCGGGGTCCCGTTGATGTTGATCGAGAGCATCACATACACCGCCGACGGTATGCCCTTTGAGTACTTCCGGGCGCAGCACCGCGGCGACCGCACTCGCTTCCAGGTTGACAGCTTTCAGACCGTCGTTACCGACGCCCAGGAGCAGTAGCTGCTGCCCGGGCTCTGCCGAGGAGAGCTTCATGGCGAATGTCGAGACTTTCTACATTCCAGTCCAGGAGATGCGCGCCGAACACAGCGCCAACGCCTTCTCTGCGCTGCTGCGCGAGGAGGGAGACCGCACTCGACGTGACGTCTTCGTCATGGTCCAGCCCGAACAGTCCGCCTCGGGGCGCATTATGTCAGGCTATTCGGTCATCTATCCCGGCTGCAGCACGCGCGGCCACGCCCACGCCGACCGCGAGGAGGTCTACTACTTCGTGCGCGGTCGCGGCGTGATGGTTGTCGACGACGTGGAGACGCCGGTGGCTGCGGGAGACACGCTTTATCTCAAGCCGGGCCCCTTCCACGCCACCCGCAATCCGACCGACCTCCCCCTGGAATACTTCTGGACGACGATCGTCGCAGACTGAACGATGTCGAGCCGGAATTGGCCCGCATGCCCGCCGCCGCCCCTTCGCCCGAGAGGCAATCCATGTCTCGTGAACGACTGATTGGCATCGACGTCGGCACGCAGAGCACCCGAGTCGCCATGCTGGATCTGGACGGGCGCGTGGTCGCAGCCCACAGTTGCAGCTATGACATGACGACGCCTCGACCAGGGTGGGCTGAGCAAGACCCCAGCATTTGGTGGGACGCCACCGTCGCAGGCATCCGTGCTGTTCTGGTGCAGGCCGATGTGCGCCCCGGCGATCTGCTCGGGCTGGCTTGCGACGCGCAGATGCACGCCTGCGTACCTCTGAGCGAAGATGGATCGCTGTTGGCGCCGTGGGCGCCGCTCTGGTGTGACAAGCGCGCCGCCGGTCTGGTCGAGGAATTTGGCCGCACTCCGTCTGCGCCACGTGCTGCGCGACTTGCGGCCAATCCGCCGTTGGCTGCGTGGATCGGCTTCAAGATCCGCTGGCTGCGTGAGGCGCATCCGGAGATCTATCGCCGTACATGGAAATTCGTAGCCGGACAGGGCTACATCAACTACCGGCTGACGGGCGTAGCGGCCATGGATCTCTCTGAAGCCTCTGGCGCTTTCCTGATGGACGCCGAGCGGCAGATCTGGTCTCCCGAACTGGCCGACCTAGTCGGCGTCGATCTCGCCAAGCTGCCCCAGATAGTGCCATCGACTGCGTGTATCGGGCAGGTGAACCGCGCGGCAGCGCGCGCCACGGGCCTGCCCGAAGGTCTACCAGTAGCGGCGGGCGCGGGCGACATGCTTGCCATGCTCGTCGCGGCCGGCCTCTCCGAGCGCGGGCGCGCCCTGGACATTACGGGCACGGCCTCCGATCTCTGTGTCTTCGCCGAGAAACCCGTGGTCGACTCGCCCTTCATGAACCTGCACCATGCGCTGCCGGGCTGGGTGCCCTTCGCCATTGCTGAGGCCGGCGGCGGCTCGCTCAAGTGGTTCAAGGATCAACTGTGCGCGGCGGAGGTGGGCGCCGCCCGCGACCAGGGGATCGACGTCTATACGCTGCTTGCGGAGAAGGCGGAGGCTACCGAGCCCGGCGGCGAAGGCTTGATCTATCTGCCGCACCTGTTGGGCGAGCGGCTCCTGGGCAGCCCGCACTCACGCGGCGTCTTCTTTGGGCTTACGCCGCGCACGGGCGTCGGCGCGATGGTGCGTGCGATCATGGAGGGCGTCTGCCTCGACTTGCGGCGCACGCTCGAGATCGTGGAAGCCGCCGGCAGCCCCGTCTCGGAGATCTACACGTCCGGCGGCGGCGCCCGCAGCCCTGTCTGGAGCCAAATCAAGGCTGACATCTATCAAAAGCCCGTGCGGACGCTCGCAGCTGAAGAAGGCGGCGTCCTGGGTGCGGCCCTGATCGCCGGCACGGCAGTGGGGGCCTACCCGGACCTACCGGCTGCCGCCGTCCGCTGCGTCAAAGTCGACCGCACGTTTCTGCCCAATTCGGCTCTAGAGGCACGCTATGACGCCCTCTACTCACTGTACAAGGAGCTGCACGCGCGCATGCAGGAGCCGTTTGAGGCGCTCGCAAGGCTGCCCTGAAGCACGTAAGCGCCGGCCTCACCTCGGCTGACAGTCCGCCGACGGCGAAAAGTGATACCGGAATCAAAACTCCAACCGCTCGAAGCAAGTTCGCCAGGAACGCCAGGAATCGCTGCAGCTCGCTCCTCAACCTCTATTCGTCCAGAATCTGATCGGCCCATGATCGCTCTTCCCGTCACGCAGAGTCTGTCGATTCCGACTCTTACTGCCAACCCGGCGCTTGGCCGCACGCTGTTCGTGGACGCGCTTGTGCCGGGCCGGCGGCACGCCGTGCGCGATCGCCTGCTGACGGTCTCGGGCAAGGGCGTCGATGTCTCGCTTGTCCTGCAGGGCTGGGGCGTCCGCAGCGTGGCGGTTGGCTTCACGGCAGGCGATAGCGGCCGCCTGCATGACCGCATGCTGACGGAGCGCGGCGTTCGCTCCGACTGGGTCTGGGTGCAGGGCGAGACACGCACAAACGTCGTCGTCGTCGCCAGCGAGGACCAGAGCATCACGACCTTCTCCGACGACACGCTGATCGTGAGCGCCGCCGACGAGGCCGAACTGTTACGCCGGTTTCAAGTTAACCTGGCCGACGCGCAGGCTACGGTGCTGGGCGGCCCACTGCCCGTCGGCGTCGGAGAGAATCTCGTCTTCGACCTGTTGGATGTGGCGCGCCGGCGTGGCGTTCCTGTCGTTCTGGATGCATTTGGCCCGCAGGCGGCGCGCTGGCTTGAAGGCCGGCCGGCCTGGGTCAAGCCAAATCGCCAGGAGCTGGAGACGTTGACCGGACAGCGCGTGCGGACTCTTGCCGACGCCCTGTCGGAAGCGGCCCGCCTACACGAGCGCACGGGTGTTCGCGTGCTGGTCTCGCTCGATAGCGCAGGCGCCGTCGCCGCCGCCGACGGCCGATTGTGGCGCATTCCCCCACTGAGCGTACCCGTCGTCAGCGCCGAAGGAGCAGGCGACGCCATGGTGGCCGGGCTGGCGCTGGCGCTGGCCCTGCAGCTTTCCAGCGAAGAGAGCCTGCGCATGAGCAGCGCCGCTGCCGCTGCTGCGGTCATGCAGTCCGGTGTGGGCACATGCGATCCAGCCGATGTCACGCTGCTTCTCGATCGAGTGCGGATTGAAGAGGCAGGCGTTGTCCATGGCTGACCTGGCTCCGGCTCACTGGGTCTCGTCTATCGCCGACGACCGGCCGGCGAACTCTGCAGCCGGCGCGATTCCTTCTTTGCCAGTAGCGTACGCGCACGCTTGAGCGCGATAGCCTGTCACGAAGTTACAGCAGGTTGCCATGGAATGGGTTGCGGAACTCGCGAGAGCAATTTCTCCACAAATCGTCTTCAGCGGCGCCGCCGAGCTGGAGCCTTACCTATATGATGCATGGCCCTTGGCCGCACAATGGCGCAAGCAGCACAAGCGTCCCTACGGGCCGGAGGCTGTCGTCAAGCCGGCGCGCATCGAGGAGATTTGCCGGCTGATGGCGTGGGCATCGGCGCAGCGGGTGCCTGTCACGCCGTGGGGCGCTGGGTCGAGCGTGACGGGCGCGCCGCTGGCACGCGGCGGCATCACACTTGACTTGTCGCGGCTCGATCGACTGATCGAAGTGAATGAAGAGTCGCTCTACGTGGTCGTGCAGGCAGGCCGACTAGGACAAATGCTGGAAGATGACCTCAACGCGCGTGGCTATACCCTGCACCACTCGCCGCAGTCCCTTAACCGTTCGACGGTAGGTGGCTGGGTGGCGACGCTGGCATCTGGGCAGTTTTCGTCGCGCTGGGGCAGCATCGAGGATATGGTGCTATCGCTCACGGTCGTCTTGGCAGACGGAAGCGTGATCGTCACCAAGTCTGCGCCGCGCGCCGCGATTGGCCCCGATCTCAAGCAGGTCTTTCTGGGGTCCGAAGGCACACTCGGTGTGGTGGTGGAAGCCACGCTCAAGATCATGCCGCTACCCGAGACGCGCCGCCTGGAGACCGTCCGCTTCGCCACGTTGGACGCAGGCCTGCCGGCCATGCGCACGATTGCGCGCAGCGGTCTGGAGCCCTTCCTCGTGCGCCTCTACGACGAGGACGAGTCGCGCCATGCCATGATCAATCCTGCCTTTGACGGCTGTGTCTTCTTCTTTGGCGTGGAGGGGCTGGCCGGAGTTGCGCAGGCCGAGTACGACGCCGTCGTCTCAATTTGCAGGGAGAGCGGCGGCATCTGCCTGGGGCCCGCCGCAGCCGACGCCTGGATGAAGCGGCGTTTCGACTTCTCGACGGTGGAGCGCCTGCTGGCGCGACCGGGCGGTTATGCCGAGACGATCGAAGTGGCCCACTACTGGGATCGTATTCGGCCGCTCTACAGCGCACTCAAGCAGCGGCTGCGCCCCCTGGCCGACGAGGTGCTTGGCCACTTCTCGCACGTATACCCGCAGGGCACCTCGCTCTACATCATTCTCCTCGGTCAGGCGGGCGACGATGCCACAGCCGAAGCGCAGCTTGGGCTGATGTGGCAGGAAGCCATGCGCTGCTGCTTCGAGCATGGAGCCGCGATTTCGCACCATCACGGCGTTGGCCTCGCCCGCAACGCCTATCTGCGCCGGGAGCTGAGCGACAGCTTCCTAGTCCTGGAGCGAATCAAGCATGCGCTCGACCCAACAGGAATTCTCAACCCCGGCAAGCTCGGGTTCGACTAGGAGGCAGGATGGACGCGCGCACGGGGAAAAAGATTCGGATGGGAAGGTTGTTCGACAGCAGAAGCCACAGGGCGCTGATCGTCGCCTATTCGCATGGCGTGCTGATGGGGCCGCGACCAGGCATGCGCACTCTCGACGAGATGCGCAGCGTGGCGGGCGCCGTCCGTCGCGCCAATGGGCTGATGGTCGCGCCGGGACTGCTGCCGGCGCTGGAAGATGCATTTGTGGGGCGCGAGCGGCCCTCCCTGATCCTGCACTTCGACTACCAGAGCTTCAGCCGCAGCGTTCTTCCCTACGCTGAAGGGGCCGCAGTCGCGCTCCTCAGCGTCGAGGAGGCGCTGGCAGCCGGCGCCGACGCTGTGATGACCTATCTGTACATGGGCTTCGATGACCCCGAACGCGAGAAAATGGAGATTGCCAGGAACGCCCAGGTGGCTCGGGCTTGCGAGCGGTGGGGCATGATCCTCATCGTCGAGCCGCGCAGCGCGCGCGAAGCCACCCACGCCGGGGACAAGAGCGATCCCGCCGTGATGGCCATGTACTGCCGCATTGCGGCCGAGATCGGCGGCGACTTGATCAAGTGTATCTGGCCGCAGAGCGCCGAAGCGTTCGCCCAGATCGTGGAAGGCTGCCCGGCCCCAGTGCTGGTGGCCGGTGGCGCCAAGGCCAGGGATGCAGAGGCGGCGTATGCAGTTGCCAGGCAGGCGCTGGAGGTCGGCGCGGCCGGGATCATCTTTGGCCGCAACATCTACGAGGCCGCGGATCCGGAGGCGGAGCTGGAGCGCTACCTCCGGGTCGTCCACAATGCCCCCGACCATGCCTAGTTCAGGCGTGTTTTTCGCTCAAGCGCAGTTTCCGGCCGGTGAGCGGGTCGGTACTCGTCCAAACCAGGAGGGAGGTGATCGCGGAAGAAGCAACTTGATGCCGAAGGGAGCGTACAGGCGGCGCGCTGTGCCTCTCGACTGGCGAAGTCTGACGCGCTGCGTGCCCGCACGACGCCTGCCGATCGTTCCTGATCCTTTCGGAGACCGAATGTACGCCGGGGGCAGCATTTCCGGCGAGTCCCGTCATCCAACGTGCATTTGCAAGGGAGACGACGCATGAATCAATATTCGATGTCTCGGCGCACCATGCTCAAGTTGCTTGGCACAACGGCGGCCGCAAGCTTTGCGGCGGCCTGCGTGCCCGCGGCCGCGCCCAGCGCCCCGGCGGCCCCCGCCGCCGCGGCGCCTGCAGCCTCCGGCTTCCAGTTTCCCGCCTCCGGCCAGACCTTTGCCGGCAAAACGCTCAATGTCACTCTTGTAAGCGAAAGCAAGCCCAACGCGCTCAAGCAGTATGTTGCCGATTACGAGGCGCTTTCCGGCGCCAAGGTTAACTTCGAGACGTTGCCCTACCCCACGCTGCAGGAGAAGCAGTTCACCGAACTGACCCAACAGACCGGTACGGTCGACATCGTCCACGTCGACTGCGTGTGGATGGGCCAATATGCCGGTCAGGGCTGGCTTCATCCCGTGACAGAGTTCGTCGCGGCAACGGACCCGGACGTCCTTGACCTGCCGGACTTCCACCCCAACGTTCTCAGTGAGCAGAGCACGTATGATGACGTACTCTACGGCCTGCCCTTTATCAATGCCGTCCACGCCATGTACTACCGGCCGGACTACTTCGAGAAGTACGGGGTTACCAAAGTTCCGGAAACGTGGGAAGAGCTGCGCGACACCGCGGCGCTGATCCAGGAGAAGGGTGCGGCCGACGGCGTGTCCGGCGTTACCTTCATGGGCAAGCGCGGCGTACAGTTGCTCTGCAACTGGGTAGGCATGCTGGGCGCCTTCGGCGGCGACTGGTACACGCCGGAGTACGTTTCGACGCTGGATTCGCCCGAGGCGATCGCCTCGCTCGACTTCTTCACGTCACTCGTGCCGTACGCCAACCCCGGCGTGCTCTCACAGGACTACGACGAGTGCGCGCAGACCTTCGCCGACGGCAAGGCGGCCATAAACCTGCAGTGGGAGAATGCCGCCCCGTGGTTCGCCGACCCCGAACGCTCCAGCATCGTCGGCAAATGGGAGATCACGATGCAGCCCGGCAACGCCCAGAGCGACGGCTCGATCCGCCGCTCGCCCACCTTCGGCGGCTGGAACATGGGCATCTCCGCCGATTCGCAAAACAAGGAACTGGCCTGGGACTTCATCGTCTTTGCGACGACCAAGGAGATGGAGAAGAACCTGGCGAGCGCACAGCCGCCCGCCCGTATGTCCGTCCTTGGTGATCCCGAGCTCCAAGCCAAGTACAAAGAGTACCCGACGATGCTGGCCTCCCTGGACGTTGCCAAGGGCCGCCCGCGCATCCCACCGTGGCCGCAAATGGCAGACCTCATCGAGGGCGCGCTGTCCGAGGCGATGACAGGCGCCAAGACTGCCGAGGAAGCACTGACGGGCGTCAACCCGGCGCTCAACGACATTCTTGTGGAAGCTGGACTTCAGGTGTAACTTCGGAATGGCTACGCCGGACGTGCAGCGGTTCGTACCGCTGCACGTCCGGACCGAGGGAGTGAGAGAGATGGCGAGCAAGATCGAGCGACTGGAGCGTGTAGAGCCGGTGCAGGCGCCGCCGCAACGTGGGCTGGGCGCAAGGATCGAGCGCCACAGCTTCAACCTGATGCTGCTTCCGGCAATCGCGGTGCTGCTGGCGTTGGGCATCTTTCCGTTTCTATACTCGCTGTGGCTCTCGTTCAATCGCTGGAACATGGGCGACCGCTCCGCCACCTGGGAGTTTGTGGGGTTCCAGAACTACGCCAAAATCTTTACGGCCGATCCCCTCTTCTGGGACGGTCTGCGGGCGACCGCCGAGTTCGTCCTCATCGGTGTGGCGATCGAGCTTGTGCTTGGCATCGCGATCGCTCTTCTGCTCAACCGTGACTACCTGGGGCACGGCATCGTGCGCACGCTCGTCATTCTCCCTGTCATGATCACGCCGGTCGTCGTCGGGCTGATCTGGCGCTTCATGTACAACACCGACCGCGGCATCGTCAACTACATCCTGCGCATCTTCGGGATTCCCGCAGTGGACTGGCTGGGGCGCGAGAACACGGCCATGGCGGCCGTGATCATCGTCCACGTCTGGGAGTGGACGCCCTTCATTGCCCTAATCGTTCTGGCAGCCCTGCAGGCCATCGCAAAAGAGGTGCTCGAAGCCGCCATGATCGACGGCAGCAATGCGCGCCAACGCTTCCTCTATGTCGTCCTGCCCATTATCCGGCCCGCGATTCTCGTCGCGCTGCTGATTCGCCTCATGGATTCGTTCAAGACCTTTGACATCATTTACGTGCTCACTCTGGGCGGGCCAGGGACCACCACTCAGGTGCTCAGCCTGTATACCTACAAATATGGCTTCAAGTTCTTCCAAATGGGTTACGCGGCTGCACTCTCGTTTGTTATGGTGATCGTCGTGATTATCATTGCCAACATCTTCATTCGCGGCATGCGCCGCGCCTAGCCGGCCGCAAGGTATCTTCTCATGAAGCAGCGAATATTCTCACTCGGCAACCTCGTCTACGCCCTGGCGACGGCGGCAGTCGTACTCTTCTTTATCTTCCCGATCTTTATGATTATCGTCACCTCGCTGAAGTCGCGCGTGGATGCTCTCGCCTCGCCGCCGGTCTGGATATTCAGGCCTGTCTTCTTCAACTACGTCGACATCTTTCAGGACAACAATTTTGGGCGCTATTTTCGCAACAGCATGATCGTTGCAACCTTCGGTACGGCGTTCGCGCTGATCCTTGGCGTGCCCGCCGCCTACAGCCTCGCGCGCCGCCCCTTCAAGCGCGAGGCAGATCTCTCCTTCTGGATCCTTTCGCAGCGCATGATGCCCGCGATTGCCGTCATCATCCCCATGTTCATCCTGCTCCGCACCGTGCGCCTGCTCGATACCTACCTGGGCCTCATCGTCGTCTACGTCACATTCAACCTGCCCTTCGTGATCTGGACCATGCGCGGCTTCTTCCAGGATTTGCCAATCGAGATGGAAGAATCGGCTATGGTGGACGGCTGCTCCCGTTATGGCGCCTTCTGGAAGATCGCCTTGCCCCTGGTGGCGCCGGGTCTGGCGTCGGCTGCGATCTTCACTTTCCTCTTCACCTGGAACGAGTTCCTCTTTGCGCTGATCCTGACGGGGCGCAACACAGCGACGATGCCGGTCGCCGTGCAGCTTTTCATGCGCGAGACTGGCATCGACTGGGGGCGCATGACTGCCGCCGCGGTCGTGATGATGGTTCCCACCCTCCTCTTCACGCTCGTGGCGCAGCGTTACCTCGTGCGCGGGCTGACCTTCGGCGCCGTCAAGTAACCGCAATGCCCACGCCCGCGATGGCTGCCACTTACCTGATCGGCGTCGACGTCGGCTCCAGCTACGTCAAGGCCTCACTCTTCGGCGAGGATGGCCGCGCCATCGGCGACGCGCAGTTCGACAATCACCCGACCCAGCCGCGCCCCGGCGTCGCCGAGTACGACGGCGAGTCCATCTGGCGCACCATTCTCGATGCGCTGCGCGAGCTGCTTGCCCGCACTGCGGTCGACCCCTCTAGGGTTGCGGCGCTTGCGCTCGACGGCATGCAGAGTGGCATCCTTGGGGTGGGCGCCGACGGCAGGCCGACAACTCCCTACACGACCACGCTCGACACGCGCTTTGCTCCCGATCTCGACCGCGTCATGCGTGTGCATGAGCAGGATATCCGGCGCATAAGCGGCGCAGCGCAGCCCTGCTACGCGCCCAAGCTGCATTGGATCCGCCGCGACAATCCTGATGCGTTCGCGCGCACATGGCGCTTCATGACGATTGGCGACTACTTGACCTGCCGCCTCAGCGGCCGCACCCAGGACTCGCTCTTCCTTAGCTCCACCTATCTCTGGATGACGGGCCTCGGCGACGCCCACCGCGGCGACTGGTCCGAGGAGCTGTGCGCGGCGCTGGACATCCCCTTGAACGTTTTGCCGCGCGTTGTGGCGGCTGCCGAGATCGTCGGCGTTGTGACGCCGGCGGTGGCGCGAGCGACTGGTCTCCGTCACGGCACGCCGGTCGTCGCCGGCTGCGGGGACCAGCCTGCGGGTTTCCTGGGCGCCGGCATCACGCTGCCCGGCCGCGCCGCCGACGTCGCCGGCACCTACCCGGTGTTGGCTTTCTGCACCGACCGTTTTCGCCCCGACCTGGAACTGCGCCGCACCGAAATCCTGCCTTCGGCGGTGGCGGGCCTCTACAACCCGATCTCATTCATCAACGGTGGCGGGCTCACCCACTACTGGTTTCTCGAGCAGTTTGGCCCGTTGCACGCAAGCAAATCGGCAGCAGGCGGGGATGCCTACGCAGAGATCGACGCCCAGGCTGCCGCCCTGCCTCCCGGCTGCGACGGCCTGTTCTTCAATCCGCACCTCGGCGGCCGCGCCTGCCCGACCAATACCACGCTGCGCGGCGGCTGGCTTGGCTTCACCTGGGCGCACACACGCGCCCACTTCCACCGCGCACTTCTCGAAGCCGTTGCCTACGACCACGCCGAGGCACTGCGCTCGCTGCGGGCAACCTACCCGGAACATCCGATCGACGAGGTGCGCGTCTTCGGCGGGGGCGCACGCAGCCATCTCTGGAACCAGATTAAGGCCGATGTCCTTGGCGTGGCGTATGTGCGCCTCGAGCGGGACGACCTGAGCGCGCTCGGTGCGGCGCTCCTTGCCGGCTGGGCGGTCGGTCTGGTTGCTTCGCCCGCCGAGGCAGCGGCGCGCGCCGTGGGCGAGAGCCACCGCTACACACCGGACCCGGAGGCGCACGCCCGCTATTCTGCCTACGTCGATGCCTATGGCGATATCCTGCGCTCGCTGGAGCCGACTTACGCGCGGCTCGCGGCCCTGCGCCATCAAGCCGGCCTACCCGTGGCTTAGTCCTGCAACAGGGCGGCCCTGCTCGGCGCCGGCCGCCGGCCGCGGGACAACCCTAAATTGATACCGGAATGAAACTCGCAGAGATGGCGTAGAATGGAGGGCAGTAGCCCGACATTTGAAGCTGACACTGCGGGTTTCATTCCGGTATCAATTTAGGGCGCGAGTTCGTCGGTGCACATTGAGATCCGCCACCTCGTGAAAGTAGACGAATACGCAACATGGAGCGTACGACTCCGCAAACTGCGGCGAAACCATGCGGGCGAGAGGTGGCGTCGATACTTGAACACGGGGCATGGGGATTACTGGGCCCAAGGTAGCATCGCTGGCAATGAATGCGATACATCGTAGACATACTCCTAAATCACGAGATATCGCCTTTGGGGAGACGACATCATGAGTGATGGGTGGCGGCCGACCTGAGCAAAGCAAATGGCCCGCTGGACCATGAAGGGACCGCCAGGATGCCTTGTCCAGCCGGGGCTCAGAGCCCCGAGCCCACACGTGCTGGGCTGGGAGGTGAATGGCTCAGGAGATCGAGCGATCGTCTCCCGTCGCCAGTTCCAGCTCCAGACCGTCGTAGCTGCGCTTGAGAACCTCGCGAATCTCCTTGTATTTGGGGTCGTCAAAGGACGGCAGAGCCATCGGCAGGCGCGGAAAGCCGGCGTAGTAGCCGCGCGCGTAGAGCGCCATGTGCGACGCGATCGTGCTGTCGGTGAAGTTGAGCGCACTGCTCAACTTCATCATCTCCAGGTAGACCTTCTCCGCTTGAGGCGTGTCATCGGCGAAGGTCGCCTGGACGAGAGCGGTGATGACCTCGGGGGCCCAATTACACATGCCTGCGATCATCGCCCTGATGCCCATGTAGTAGAAGGGCAGCCAGCCTTTCGACGTGCCCACGATCACCTGGAAATCGCGGCTTGCGTGCTTGGCCTCGTAGAAGACAGTGCTCACAAAGCCCACGTCGAGAGGGCTGTCCTTCATCCCCGCCACGCCAATTTCCTGCAGCTTGCGCACGGTGTTGAGCGTAAAGCTGAAGCGCGAAGTTTCGGGGCGGTTATAGGCGTAGACCGGTATATCGACTGCTTCGACCAGGGCGCGATAGAAATCAAGCACAAGTGGTTCAGCGTGTTTGTAGTAGAAAGGCGGCGCGGCGCTGACGCCGTCGACGCCAACGGCCTGTGCTGCTTTGCCCAGAGCGACGGTTGAACGTGTGTCGATGCAGCCCACGTGCGGCAGCAGCACCAGCCCGGGAAACGCGCCGGCGACTTCTCGGGCCGCTTCAAAAACAGCGATCCGCTCGTCAAGTGACATGAGGGGGCCAAGACCATAGGAACCCGTGAGAAAGAGCCCAGCGACGCCGCGCTCGAACATCCACTGCATGTGCCAGCGCGTACGTTTGATGTCGACTTCGCCCTCGTCACCAAAGATGGTGATATTGGGCGCCAATGCGCCGCGTATCATGAGTTGCCTCTTTAAGATAGTGATCTGGGGGAGAAAGCCGCTAAGCGCCACGCTTCAGGCGCCGTCGCTCGTTGACCACATCGAAGACGACGGCCAGAATCAGGAACATGCCCGTGACCAGGTTCTGCCAGTAGACATCCACACCAAGCAGGTTGAGCGCGTTCGCCAGCATGGCCATGAAGAATGCGCCCAGAAACGCGCCGAGCACCGACCCCTCGCCGCCATTCAAGCTGGCGCCGCCGATAATCGCCGCCGTGATGACACGTAATTCGACACCGGCGCCCACCGTAACCGAGGCCGCGCCAAAGCGCGCTGTGAGCATGATGCCCGCGACGCCCGCAAGCAAAGCCACCAGACAGTAATTGAAGATCTTCACGCGGTCGACGTTGATGCCCGAGAGGCGCGCCGCCCTTTCGTTGCCGCCGACATAGTAGCTCTGGCGAAAGAAGCGCGTATTGCGCAGCAGGAGATCGCCCGCGAGTACGACGAACAGCATGATGAAGACGGGGTACTGGATGCCGGAAAGCCGACCCTGACCGATTTGATTGAAGGACGCCGGCAGGTTGAGGACGGCCCGTCCGCTCGCCAGGACAAGCACAAGCCCGCGCACGGCCATCAGTGTGCCGAGCGTGGTAATGAACGGGTTGATCTTGAGCTTGGCGATTAACAAGCCGTTGAAGAGCCCGACAAGGAGCGCGGCAACCAGCCCCAGTGCTACCCCGACTGGGACTGGCAGCCCCAGCTGCGTCATGGCCAGCCCGGCGACAGCGCCCGTCAACGCGAGCGTCGAGCCTACGGATAGGTCAAGCCCGCCCGCAATGATCAGGATAACCATGCCAACGGCAATCGTCGCCTCGACCGAGAGCGCAAGCAGAATGGCCTCAATATTGAGGCGTGAGACATAGATCGGATTCAGGAATGCCATGACGAGCGAGAAGATGAGGATCACTGCGAGCAGCACAAACTCGCGCATGCCCGTCAGCGATTGCCAGCCACCTCGCGCCGCCGGCGCTGTTCCTGAAGTGCTCTCCTGGTTGATAGCCATCGTTCACTCACTCACGCAATGGGAGTCGGCACTTCACGCGCGACGCCCGCGGCATACGAAAGAATCCGCTCTTCGGAGAAGTCGGTGCGAACTACCTCGCCCGCCAGTGTGCCGTGCCGCACGACAATAATACGGTCGCACATGCCAATCAGTTCGGGGAGTTCGGAAGAGATCAGGAGTATGGCCGCGCCGGCCGCCGCCGTCTCACGCAGCAGCTGATAGATCTCCTGCCGCGCGCCCACATCGACGCCACGCGTCGGTTCGTCCAGCATCAGCACCCGGGGCTTGATTGCCAGCCATAATGCCACCAGGCACTTCTGCTGGTTGCCACCTGATAGATTCCACACAAGCCGATCGGTGGATGTTGTCGCGATGCGGTAGGTTCGTACGTCGGTCTGCACTTGTTGCGCGATGCGCCTTTTCTGCAACAGGCCGACTGCAGTGGTAAACTTGCGCAGTGTCGCGGCGACGAGGTTCTCGCGCACTGTCATGCCCAGGAAGAGCCCCTGGCCCTTGCGGTCTTCGGTCAGGTAGGCAATGCGATGGTTGATGGCCTCTTGCGGTGACCTGATTTGCACTGGCATTCCATCGAGCAGGACTTCTCCCTCCTGCAGTGGCTCCAACCCAAAGAGCGCGCGCGCGATCTCGGTGCGCCCTGCGCCCACCAGCCCAGCCATGCCCAGAATCTCGCCTGCGCGAATGCCAAATGAGATGTCCGCAAACGACCCCTTGCGCGCCAAACCGCGTACTTCAAAGATCTGTGGCCCTGCCGGGGGCTCCGTGGTGGCCGCACCGTGCAGGGCGGCAATCTCGCGGCCAACCATCATCGCCACCAGGTCCGATTCAGTGACCTCGCTCACCGCACGTGCACCGACATAGTGTCCATCTCGCAACACGAGCACGCGGTCCGCAATCGCAAAGACCTCCGAAAGCTTGTGCGTGGTGTAGATGAACGAAATGCCCTCATCGCGCATCCTGCGGATGTTCTGGAAGAGGAAGTTCGTGTCTGCCTCGGTCAGCGACGACGTCGGTTCGTCAAGCAGCAACAGTTTGGGGCTTGTGGAGATCGCTTTGAGGACTTCGAGGATCTGCTGGGTTCCCAGCGGCAGCCGTTTGACGGCAACGCGTGGATCAAGATGCAGGCCGAAGCGAGTGAGGAACTCTTCGGTCTGGCGATGGAGCGCCCTCCACTGGATGGTTCCGAACCGGCCTGCAGGCTGCCGCGCGGCAAAGATGTTCTCGGCAATCGACAAGCCAGCCACCAGCGAGAGTTCCTGGAAGACCATGCTCACGCCTGAAAGGATCGCCTGATGCGTGGACGCGAAACTCACCGGCTGACCGTCGAGAACGATGGCGCCGGAGTCTGGAGCGATGGCGCCACAGATAATCTGCATCAGCGTAGACTTGCCGGCGCCGTTTTCACCAACCAGCGCCAGAATTTCTCCGCGCTGGAGGGTGAAACTGACGTCGTCAACGGCGCGCACGCCGGGGAAGCTTTTGGTTAGGTGTTCGACGCGCAGCACTTCGGACATGCGTTCATCCACCGCTGGAAAATTGGCCGGCCGGGATTCGCTGTGGAGCAGGGAATCCCGGCCGGCCCTCTGCGAGGTTCAGGGCTGGTAGAGTTCGTTGGCCTTCAGGAAGTAGTCAAGATTGGAGGCGTCGACGTAGTTGGCCGCCATGATGACGCTGCTCGGCGCGGCGAGCACACCGGCCGCTGTGTTGTCGCTCGTCAGCGGCGCCTGATTGTAGTTCTGGTTGACCAGGTACTGCAGCGCCCAGAAGGCCATGGCGGCATCGTTCTGCGCGACGGTGCCCGTCACAACCCCGTCCTTGATCTTCTGCAGAACGTCGGAGTTGCGGTCCATGGAAACGACTTTGACCTCTCCGACCTTGCCCGCTTCTTCGACGGCCGTTGCCGCGGCCATGCCGCCAGTCGAGTCAGTCGCAGCGAACGCCGCGAGGTCGGGGAAGCGTTGGAGGATATCCTTGGCTGCGCTCAATGCCGTCACCGAGTCGGCCTTGGTGTCGCCGACCTGCACAACCTCGATGCCGGGGAAGTCGTTGAAGGCAGCGCGATATCCCTGCTCGCGATCGTCAAACATACCCACGCCGGGGATACTGAGGATGGCAATCTTGCCTTCGCCGCCCATGGCTTCGGCCAGCTTCTGGCCGCCGGTGAAGCCAAGTTCGTACTGGGAAGAGCCGACAAAGGCCAGCCGCTTCGAGCCGGCCACGTCGCCGAGGATCGTCACAACGGGAATGCCCGCTTCGACGGCCTTGTCAATTTGGGGCTGGAGCACGGGCTCGACGCCAAAGACGGCAATGCCCTTGGGCTGACGTGCAATGGCCTGGTCGAAGGCGGCCGACATCGCGTTCATGTCATATTCGGCGGGTCCGACGTAGGATGCCTTGACGCCCAACTGTTTGCCTGCCCACTCCCAGCCATACTTGTGGGCGTTGAAGAATTCGAGATTGCCCATGGACGAGACGTAGATATACTCATCGCCACTGCGGTCCACCGTAGCGGCCGCGCCGTCTGCGGCCGGAGCCGCCGGCTGCACTATTGGCGCCGCGCAGCCGGCGGCGATGATCAACACCAGCCCGAGCAACAACAGGCGTGACACCCAACTTCGCTTGTTCATCATCTGGTTTCTCCTTGTTGTGAAATCGTTTGAACTTCACTCAGTAGCGGTGTGCGTGCCTTCGCTGGATGGCTTCGACGGCCGCATCCGACTCGAGATGCGGCTTGCATATGTACCGATATCGACGCGCCACATGTCAACGAACACAGCCATCGCCAGAATCACACCCAGAATAATCTGCTGCCAGGCAGTCGGCACTGCATTGAGGTTCAGGCCGTTCTGCACCAGCGCCACGGTCATCGCGCCGATCAGCGTGGCGATGATGTTGCCGTAGCCGCCGACGAGGCTTGCGCCGCCAATCACGGCTGCAGCAATGGCCTGCAACTCCATGCCCACACCATAGTTTGGGGAACCCGAGTCGAGGCGCGCCGTCATCAGCACGCCTGAGAAGGCCGCCGTGATTCCTGCGAGTACAAAGGCAAGCGTCCGTACGCGGTTGACGTGGATGCCGGACAGACGCGCCGCCGACTCGTTGCCGCCCACCGCATAGATTGAGCGACCGGCTGCCATGTAGCGCAGGAAGAAGGCAGCCAGCACGTAGGCGCCTACCACGTAGTAGAAAGGAAGCGGGATGCCCAGGAATTTGCCGTAGAAGAGTTGCTGCAGTTGCGGCGAGATCGAGAAGATGGGCGAACCACCGGTGATGTAGTACGCGAGACCGCGGAAGATGCTCAGGGTGGCGAGCGTCACCACGAACGCGGGGATGCGTCCCCAGGTGCTCATGACTCCATTGACGCTGCCCAGCAACGCGCCCAGCGCCAGCACCATCATGACGGCAATCGGCCAGGGAATGCCCACGTTCTTGGCAAGAATCGCCAGCGAGCAACTGACCAATGCCACCATAGCGCCCGGTGACAGGTCGATACCACCGGTGAGGATGACCATCGTTGAGCCGATTGCCATGATCGCCACTGTGCTCACCTGCAGGAGCACGTTGATCATGTTCTGCGGGTCCAGGAAGCGATCAGTCGTCAGGCTGACAGTAACGACAACGATCAGTAGCGCCACCAGGGGACCCACGAGTTGGGAACGTTGCATTCGGCTGAGCATTGGTAGGGTCTCCCCGTGGGTCAATCGTAGCCAGGTGCGGTGAAGGCTCTCTGTGTACTCCGATACAGCTGATTCAGGCTGTCACTCGCGTTCCGGGCTCGGGATGGCGACGCCCGACGCAATCGCAGTCAATTCGTGCTCGGTCAGCCGTTGCCCTGCGGCAATGTGAAGGATACGCCCGTCGCGCACCACCGCCACGCGGTCGCTCATCGCCAGCAGTTCAGGGTAATCCGAACTGATCAGCAGGATGGCGATTCCTTGCGCCGTCAACTCATTAATGACCCTGTAGACATCCTGCTTGGCGCCGATGTCGATCCCGCGTGTCGGTTCGTCGAAGATGAGCAGGCGCGCCTTTGAGTAGAGCCAGCGTGCGATAACGACCTTCTGCTGGTTGCCGCCGGAGAGAAACTGCACGCTACGTTCCAGCGCCGTAGGCGTGATATGCAGCTTCTCGACGTACGTCCTGCCTGCGGCGCGCTCGCGCGACAGGCGCATCACGCCACCGCGCAGGATCTCCTTCAACTGCGAAATCGTGATATTGGGCGGTGCATCAAAGTTGAAGAAGAGTCCGTCGGCCTTGCGGTTCTCCGGAACGAGGCCGACACCGGCGGCAATGGCCTGGTCTGGTGATGTGAAGTGCACGTCGCGGCCGAAGAGCCGCATCTCACCGGCCGTGCGCCGATCAATCCCGAAGATGGCGCGTGCAATTTCCGTCCGGCCTGCACCAACCATGCCGCCCAACCCGAAGACCTCACCGGCGCGCACTGTGAAGGTCACGTCGTGGACGCCATTTTCGGTCGAGAGCCCTTCGACTTCGAGCACTGGCGCGCCTGGGGTTTGCACCTGCTTGGGGTAATGCTCTTCAATATCGGCGCCGACCATGCTGCGCACCACGACGTCCATGGTGAGATTGCGCACCGGTTCATGCGCGACGACGATGCTGCCGTCCTTCACGATTGTGGCTACGTCGCAGACGGCGAAGACTTCGTCCAGCCGGTGCGAGACGTAGAGAATCGCCTTGCCCTGGGCGGCAAGTTGCCTGATGAGCGATTGCAGGTGTTGCGTTTCGGACAGTCCCAGCGCCGCCGTCGGCTCGTCCATGATCAGCAGCGTCGAATCGAGCGCGAGCGCCTTGGCAATCTCGACCAATTGCTGCTCGGCCACCGAGAGCGAGCGGACAGTTGCGTCTGGGTCGATTGGGAGGTCGAGCGCGTCGAGAAGCCGGGTCGTTTCCTGCCGCATCGCGGGCCAGTCAAGCGTATGCAGTGTGGCGCGGCGCAGGGGCCGGCCCAGGAAGATGTTCTCGGCGACGCTCAGCGTGGGGACGAGCGAAAACTCCTGGTAGATGGTGGCCACGCCATGGCGGCGCGCTTCGAGCGGGTCGCTCATGGTGACAGGCGCGCCGCAGTGTAGCACCTCACCCCCGTCCGGGCTATAGACGCCTGCGAGGATCTTGCACAGCGTGGATTTGCCGCTCCCGTTCTCGCCGAGCAAGGCGTGGACCTCGCCCGGCAGCAACGTCAATGAGACGCGATCAAGCGCCTTGACGCCAGGGAAGGATTTGGAGATGCGTCGCACTTCCCACAGCGGCGCCGCGTGTTCGGCTTGATCGACAGTCGGCGGTGGCATGACGTCCATTCCGGTTCAGACGATTCCTCGGGCGGGCACACCGGCCGGCAGCAAAGCCCGCACAGGTGTGCCCGCCCCTCTCAGCGAGGAAGGCAAACGCTGTCGGGACTAGCCCGGGCACTCGTACGTGCCTGCAGGCGCCGGGAAGAGGTTCTCGGGCTTGCACAGGAACTCGAGCACGTTTGCGCTGTCCGCAATCGTGGTCGGCGTCTCGACCCAGCCGCCCGGGTATGTGCCGTTCAGACAGTCCATGGCAACCTGCAGTGCGATCTGGCCCATCACGAAGGGAGTGGTATTGACCGTGGCAGTCCACTTTCCGGCAGCAATGTCCTCGAGGCCGGTGGTGTCGCCGTCATTACCGAAGAGCTTGACATCTGTGCGTCCGAGCGCTTCCGCCGCGCGGGCCGCGCCGATGGCGATGTAGTCGTTGGCCGCCACGACCACTTCAATCTCAGGATGGGCCTGCAGCATGTCGGTCATGGCCTTGTTGCCGGTTTCGACGTTCCACTCGGTCGGCAATGAGGTCACAATCTCGATGCCTTCCTGGCCCTCGAAAGCATCCAGGAAGCCGCCAATGCGTTCGGTGGAGTGGTAGCCCGGCAGACCCTCAAGTACGCCAACCTTGGCCTTGCCATCAACCAAATCAAGAATGTACTCGCCTTCCTTGTGCGTGCCATTGCGCTGGCTGTAACCCACCACGCCGTGCACCGCCGTCGGGAAGGTGGTGATGTCGGAGTTGACGATGATCACTGCGACACCCTGGTCGACTGCTTGTTTCACCAGCGGCGCAGCGGCGTTTTCGTCATGGGTTGAGAGGATGATGGCATCAACACCCTGGGTGAGAACGTCCTGGATCATGCCCATCTGTCCGGCGATGTCCGAGCCGCTCTGCGGGGCGAGCATGAAGGTCTCGACGCCTGCTTCGGCAGCCCGCTGCTCGATACCCGCGCCGATTGCCATGTAGTAGTTGAACTCGGTGGCGGGTGGCATGTAGGCGATGCGGGCGGCTGTCCCTGCCTCAAAGCCGAGGCTGGAACAGAACGCCTGTGCGCCTTCGGCCAGCGCCACCGGCGTCATCCCTCCGCCAATGGGTTCGTAGCTGGCGTAATCAATGGGTTCCGCGGGCGCGGCGGCTTCCACAGCCGGCGCGGCCGGCGCCGGAGCGACCGGCACGGCACACGCAGCCAGCAGTGCCATCACGACCAGTGCAACAAAGAGACCTGCCCACTGTTTCTTCATGGTCTTTCTCTCCTGTATGAACGGTGGAAACGGAAAGGGACTGCTTCAGAACGTGTACAGACAACTAGGGTCTGACTGGGTTCAGTGGAGGACGCCCCAGCAGGATTTCACGAGCGTTTTCGGCGGCAATACGCCGGCACTCGGCCAGCGATTGCGTGGATACATAGGCCACGTGGGGCGTTACGATTACATTCTCGAGCGCGAAGAGCGGGTTCTGGCCGGGTGACCATGTATCGAGCTTGGCCGGCTCCTCTTCAATGTCGTCGAGACCCGCGGATGCAATCTGCCCGTCGCGCAGCGCCGCGTAGAGGGCCGCATTATCGACGCATTTGGCGCGCGCACAGTTGACCAGAACGGCGCTGGGTTTCATGCTCGCCAGCGCCACGGCGTCGACAATGTGATGCGTTTCGGGGGTGTACGGGCACATCACATTGACCACATCGGCTTCCGTAAAGAGGGCCTTGAGGTCACACTTCTGGACGCCGCATGTGCTCATGAAGCTGGCGCTGACGTACGGGTCGTAAGCCAGCACGCGCAAGCCGAAGGGAGGCAGCTTGCGCGCAATGTTTTGTGCAATGCGCCCGAAGCCGATCAAGCCCCACGTCGCGGCACGGAAGCGCGTGATGGGCCCACCGCCTGCAGACCAATGCCACTCGCCGCGATGGGTCGCAATGTTGTACTGCGGGATGCGGCGCATGAGCATGAAGCCCATGCTGATGGTGTGGTCCGCGACCTCGTCGAGGCTGTAGTCGGGCACGTTGGTGACGATGATGCCGTGCTCCTGAGCGGCCTTGACATCGACGATATCCACACCAATCCCGTAGCGACAGATTGCCTTGCAGCGCGTGAGCTGTTCGATCGTCGGCCGCATGATCTTGGCATACTGCTGCAGGATCGCGTCCGCGTCGGCCGCCAACTCGGCCAGCCCCTCGCCGGTTCTGCACTGGAGGCCGATCACTTCGGCGCCGATCGGCTCGAGCACACTGCGCTCAATCGCGAGATCGGGGTAATCGTAATCGCTGACGTAGACCTTGAACTGCGCCATTGCTGTTCACTCCATCAGGGTGCGCCTGATTCGGGTCGATTGCGCCCTATTCCAGCGCGTGCTGATAGGCGCCCGCAGAGTAGGTCAGTTCGTAACTGTGGCTGTAGATCTCGAAGACAATGCCGAACGGGTCTTCGACGTAGACCATGCGGTAGGGTTTTTCGCCTGGGTAATAGTGGCGCACCGCCATGCGCGCCCTGCCACCATGCTTTTCGACCTTGGCGAGCAACCCCTCGAGGTCCGGGTCCTGCACACAGAAGTGGAAGACGCCGGTCTTCCAGTATTCGAGGTTGTTTGCAGGGCGTTCGGCGTTACGGAACTCAAAGAGCTCGATACCGGTGCCGTCGGAGGTTGCCATGTGGGCAATGCGAAAGCCGCCATAACCGGCGCCAAAGACGTCATTGCACATGATGCCAATCGCGCTTTCAGTCTCCTCCACCACCTCGGTTGGCGGCATGATCACGTAGAAACCAAAGACGTCGCTGTAGAACTTGACCGCCAAATCGAGATCGGGAACGGAGAGTCCAATGTGGGAGAATGCTCTTGGATAGGTCATGAATGCACTCCTCTTTTCTGTGTCACGCACAGGGGTTCGTCAACTTTTGTCGTCCTGCGGGAAGGTGGATGCTCTGACTAGAATGGCATGCCAGGTGGTAAACGTCTGCATACCACGTGATTACCGAACGGTCTGCCTGCCAACTGGCAGTTGGTCCGCGGCGAGCAGTCTCTGGATCTCCTCGCGGGTGACGATCGGCAGGTCGAACATAAGCGTCTGCTTGATGCAGGTGGCGGCGTCGCCGACGATGACGCCTTTCTCGAGCCCCGCCTGACCGACTCCTGCCGTGAGCAATCCGTAGTAGAAGCCGGCAGCCCAGGTGTCGCCCCCCCCAAGCCGGTCAAGCAGCGCAATCGTGCGTGGGCTGGGGGAGCGGAAGAAGTGTCCCTGGTCGTCGATCGCCGCGGTCTCCCAGCGGTGTTCCTCCATGCTTTCGGGCGCACGCATCGTCACGGCGACCACGCGTGTACCGAAGCGGGCATGCACTGCGGCGCCAAATGCGCGCAGGTCGTCGTCCTCGATGGAGTGGGCATCACCACGCAGGACGTCCTGAGCGCTGTAGCGCCCGCAGCCAATGCCGTAGAATTCCGCCATCTCGTAAATGCCGGTGATCAGAATGTCGGTATGCTCCTCGAGGATCGGCGTCACTGTCGCCTTGCACTGATCGGGCGACCAGAGTGTGGAGCGGTAGTTGAAGTCCAGACCAACGAGAGTATCCGCCGGGCGTTCGCACATCGCCTCAGCGAAGGCAGCCAGAAGAGGATTCGTGGCGTAGCCGCTGTGGGCCGCCAGGCCGAAAGTAATGCCCGACGTATGAAAGAGCCGGCAGTTTGCCGTTGCGTCCGCCCAGTTCACCATGCCTGCGTCAAGGCGGCTCGCCGCCGAAAACATGCGTTGGTACCAGCCGATGTTCTGGCGTGGCGTGCGACCGAGTTCATAGATATAGCGGCCAATCGGCTCAGACCGCGGCGCCCAGACCAGATGATCGACGCCGACACCCTGGCCGCGGATGGTGTCGCGCACGAGCCAGCCGTAGGGGTTATCGGGGAGCCTGCTGACGTAGGTCGACGGGATTCCGAGGCGAGCCAGCAGCATGAGCACCGTGCACTCGCTGCCGGCCAGCGAAACATGCACCAGGCGGGTTTGCTCGGGCCGTTGCATATCGGCGGGCGTGTCGCGCAGCATCGTCTCGCCGAGGGCTACGACGACACCCGTTCGCCCAACAAAAGGGCGAATCTCCTCATCCGTAAGGATCAGCGTGCTGCCCAACGCGCTCATGGCATTGTTCCAGTGCGGCATGCCGCTGTACATGCGGCGCAAGCAAGCATTTGGAGGGGCCCTGCGGACCTTGATTGCGGCCAGAGCCGCCCTGCTCTCGCCTACCAGGGAACGCGAGGCGTTGACAAATAGACTGCTCCGTCCTGCCCAACGACGACATTGTCCTCAATACGAATCCCGCCAAAACCCGGAATATAGACCCCCGGTTCGACGCTTGTCACCATGCCTTCTGCCAACGCCTGCTGCGCACCCGGCATGAGGAATGGCGCTGACTCGTGGAAGCGGAAGCCCAGCCCGTGGCCTGTCACGTGGACAAAGAAGTCGCCCAGTCCTGCGTCGACAAGCACCTGGCGCGCGGCTGCGTCCACGTCGCCTGCAGCCACGCCGGGGCGAATGGCGCGCGCTGCCGCCTGCTGCGCGGCGAGGACGACGTTGTGCACCTCGCGCTGGCGCGCGTTCGGCTCACCGGCGACCGCCATGTAGGTCAGGTCGGAGTAGTAGCCATCCATGATGGTGGCCATTTCAACCATCACCAGGTCGCCTTCCTGGATGACCCGATCCGTCGACGGGATGAGCAGGTTTGCCTTGACCGTATTGGGACCCGATGCGATCTCCGCCTCTGCCCATACGAGGCGCGCACCCTTGTAGCCGGCGCCCGCGCCGCGAATGGTTCCCTCGATGAGGGCGCTGACCTGTACTTCGGTCATACCCGGCCGAAGTTGCTTCAAAAAAGCCCCGGTACCCATTTCGGCGAGTTCGTTTGCCGCGCGCAGTCTTTCGATGTCGTAAGGGGTCTTGATCATCTTCGCCTGCTGCATCAGATCCGTGCAGTCGACGAGATGGGCGGCGCCAAAGACCTGCTCGAGCACCTGCGCCCACGGAAGTGCGGGGACGACCGGCTCGGCGTGACGGTATGGGGCGCCCGTTACTTCCAACTGCTGCTCAACGCCGACGCGCGCGCAGGGGCTGTGCAATCGGCCGGCGGCTTCGCCCAGCAGTCGGCGGTAACTTGCATAGAGGTCGGGATCTTTCAGCAGCGCCCACCCAAATGGAATGACTTCGGCCCAGTCGCCATTGCCGTAATCCGCTTCCACCTCCGGGATAAAGAGCAGCGGCTTGCCCTCGCGTGCCAACACGGCGACGGAAATTCCATGGTGCGGCCAGTGTTCGCACAGGTAGACGACATTCTCGGGCAGCCGGCAGACGAGCAGATCGATGCCCTGTTGGACCATCTGCTCTTGCAGCCGGCGTACGCGCAACCGCTTGTCGATGATGCTGGTGGCGTCCACGGTTCGCTCCTCGTGGCTTGCGTTCTTCAGAGACGTACAAGGCGTGCCTAGAGACGGCCAAACTCAGCCAGCAGTTGCTCGACCGTCTTGCCTTCACGGATCATTTGCCGGGTGCGTTCTTCGTTTCCCGCGAGTTCCTGCGCCTTTGCCAGTACCTGGGCAGCCATCGCAAGCGGAATCACCACGACGCCGACTTCATCGCCAAGCACGATATCGCCCGGGTTCACGATCACGCCGCCGCACTGGATGGGTACGTTGATGGAAATCGGCTCCATTCGCCCCGAGTACGGTGTGTGCGTTGAACGGGGGACGATGCTGCGCGCAAAGATCATGAAGCCCAGGTCGCGCGTCTCGTCTGTGTCGCGCATGCCGCCGTCGATCACGGCCCCGACCACGCCCTTCATCTGGCAGAGTCCGGACATCAGCCCACCCCAGATAGATGTCTCCGTCTCGGCCGCAGCGTCGACAACGATGACGTCACCGGCCTGCGCCACGGTCAGCGCGTCCAGACAGTCGACCTGGTTGCCCGGCTCCAACTGCACAGTCAGCGCCGGGCCGACGAAGCGGGTCTGTGTGGTCAGCGGACGCAGGGCGCTGTCCATCACGCCCATCCGCTCTTGAGAGTCTGCGACCACACATGAAGGGCTGTAGATGGAAAGAAGCGCCTTGAAGCCTGCAAGCACTGCGGGGTCAGGCAATTGGGTGCGTTCGTTGATCACTTTGCGCATGGGTAACGCCCTCCAGTTCAAAGGATGTGAAGTTTGGAAAAGAACGAAGGTCTCTGGGCTGTTATGGCGTCACTACGAGTGGTTGAGGAACGGGTGTCGCATCGCCCCTGTAGCCAAGGCGAACCGAGATGCTGTGAACGGACGAAAGTGCGAGAGCGATCAGCCGATCCTGCATGGCAAGGGGTTCCATGCGATTTGCCGGCCCCGAGACGCTGACCGCCGCAACCACCTCACCATTCATGTTGCGAATCGGCGCCGCGACGCAGCGAACTTCGTACTCATGCTCTCCGTTGTCGAAGCCGTAGCCCCGTGTTCGGATCGTGCCGAGTTCACTTTCCAGCTCCTCCACGGTGCCGATTGTTGTCTCCGTGTAGCGGTGCAAAGGGGTATTCGCAAAATATGTGCGCACCGCTTCCGGTTTCAAGTAGGCGAGTAGAACCTTGCCCACGCCTGTGCAGTAACTGGGCGAGCGACCGCCCACGCGCGACGACATCAACCCAACGGCGTGCAGGCCCGGCAACTTCTCCAGGTAGACCACGGCCATGTTGTCGAGTACGGCGAGGTGCACCGTCTCGGTGGTGGCATCGCGCAATAGCTCAAGTTCAGGGAGGGCCGCGCTGCGCACGTCGTTGCCTGCGATGTAGGCATGGGCCAGTTCCAGACAGGCCAGACCAAGGCTGTAACGCCCGGTCCCTTCATTACGCTGAACGAATCCGTGCGCGACAAGTGTGGAGAGGAGGCGGAAGGTCGTGCTGCTGTGCAGATCGATTGCGTCGCTGAGCTCGACGAGGGTGCGTGGCTTGCCGTCGGCAAGTGAGTTGAGCAGCGTAAGCGTGCGCTCGACGGCGCGCACGTTATACGGGTTCTTGGAAGACTCCAGCGAAGGTGGTCGCGGCATACCGAATCGATCGCTCCTGCAGAAATTGCTGTGGCGCCATGGCCAGACAATTTTCATCAGGCAAAAACGATTGTTGCTGTGTGATATTGTAGCGCGAACTCATTGCGCTGTCAATCCCCACGCGAAAAGTCAGGGCGTCGCTGGGGTCAGGGACGCGGCGCGGGCAGGAAATCAACCGGCAATTGGTCCCCCATTTTGGCTTTCTGGTCGGAAACGATTCTGATCTGCTCGATGCGCTGGGATACGACACAAGGAGCGCCAAGGAAGGGGCCGGTTTCGAGCCCTGGTTCGAGGCATATTGCGATACCGTACGCCGGTTGGCACGCGACTACCCAAATCTCAGCCTGATCGGAACACAGTGGCGCGGCGCCACCAACGCCGATGTCATTTCATGGGGTGCCGTGCTCTACGAGACGGCAAGCGGCACCTTCTTCACGGCCCCAATCCGCCACGATGTGCCCATCGCTGACAGGACAGGAGGCGGAGATTCGTTTGCATCCGGCGTTCTGGCTGCGCTGCTGAAAGGCAATGACCTGCAAACTGCGGTGGAGTGGGGCGCGGCGCACGGCATTCTGGTGCAGGAAACGCCGGGCGATACGACGATGGTGGATGAGCGTGTGGTGCTGGCAGAGGTCAAGCGTGCTCGATCGAGGGGCGGGGTCAAGGCACAGCGATAGCGGCAGAGGGCTTGCCGGCGGCGCCAGCACGCCCCGAGGCTCAAACTGCCGATGAGGCATACCAATGACCAGGCGCCGTCACAATTGACGGCGCCGTGCTGTTGCGGGCAACGTCAGAACTGGCGGCTCCAGGTCTGGGGCCAGCGCTCGACGACGACCTTCGTTTGCGTGTAGAACTCGAAGCCGTGGTGGGCCTGCGCGTGCAGGTCTCCAAAGAAGCCGGCGTGCCACCGCGAGAAGGGGCAGTAGGCCATGGGCGCCGCGACGCCGATATTGATCCCAATGTTGCCGGCGTCGGCGTGATGGCGGAAGTACCGTGCGGTAGCCCCGCTGTTGGTGAAGATGCATGCCATGTTGCCAAAGGCGCGGTTGTTGACCAGCGCCACCGCCTCCTCCACTGTCTCCGCATGCATGAGGCTCAGGACCGGGCCAAAGATCTCCGTGCGCGCAATCTCGCTCTCAGGCGGCACGTCGACGAGCAGGGTGGGGAAGACAAATGTGCCATCCTCGTAGCCTGCCGCCTGCTTGTTGCGCCCGTCGACCAGCACCTGCGCCCCTTGCTCGGCGCCCTGACCGATGAGCCCCTCGATACGCGTGCGGCTTTCGGAACTGATCACCGGTCCCATCTGTACGCCGGCGTCCAGCCCGTAGCCGACCTTGCGCGATGCGGCAATGTCGGCCATGCCCTCCGTGAGGGGATGGCGGGCCGCGCCGACGCTGATAGCCACCGATGCGGCCAGACAGCGCTGTCCCGCGCAGCCGAATGCTGAATCGGCAAGGATGCGCGTGGTCATCTCCATGTCGGCGTCGGGCATGACGACAACCGGGTTCTTGGCGCCGCCCTGGCACTGCGCACGCTTGCCGTTGGCGGTGGCGCGTGAATAGATGTAGCGGGCGACGGGTGTGCTGCCCACGAAGCTCACCGCACGCACGAGCGGGTGATCGAGCAGCGCGTCGACGGTTCCTTTGTCGCCATTGACGAGCTGGACGACACCAGGCGGGAAGCCTGCGGCGTCGATGATCTGAAACAGCAACTGTGCCGTCATGGGCACTTTTTCACTTGGCTTGAGGATGAAACAGTTCCCCGCCGCCACGGCATAGGGCAGGAACCAGAGCGGGATCATGCCGGGGAAGTTGAAGGGCGTGATGGCGGCAACCACGCCCAGCGACTGACGGAACATGTGCTCGTCGATTCCGGGGGCAATGTCCTCGTTGTTCACCCCCTGCATGAAGATGGGTGCGCCACAGGCCATCTCGACATTCTCGATGCCGCGGCGCATTTCACCTTCACTCTCTGCATACGTTTTGCCACACTCGTTTGTGATGGTGCGTGCCAGGGCATCAAGATTCTGTTCAAGAAGCACCTTCAGGCGAAAGAGCGGTTGGATACGCTCGCCGACAGGCGTCTCCTTCCAGTTTTTCCAGGCAGCGTGCGCGCTCTCGACGGCCAGCGCCACGTCGGCGCCGGGTGAGAGGGGCACTTGCGTCATCACCTGCGCCGTTGCGGGATTGCGCACGTCAAGCAGCGTCGCGGCAGACGATGGCTGCCACGTGCCATTCACATAATTGAGAAGTCGGTCGTTTGATTTTGTCATGGGGTCATGTCTCTGATCTTGTGGTGAACGAAGCCGGCCGGCAAGCGTTGGGTTTCGTCTGAGAATGGGGATGCTGGTCTACAGATCCGGATTAGGCACCATCACCTCACGAATCACGGCCGCAAGGTCGGCGCCGGCCTTGAGGAATTGGCGCAACGTGCGCGCCGTGGGGCCGTACGCATCAAACTCTGCAGGCGTCATGCCGTCTTCATCGTAGGCGCGGCGGAAGTCCGCAAACTTCGTGTACAGTTCATCGATGATGGCCGCGTCGACCGGTCGCGACATGCGCTCCTCAACAGGGACACCCGACCCATTGAAGCGTTCCTGCCACTTGTATGGGGGAGAGATGACGACATCGCCGCCCATGAACTCGCTCCAGTGCAGGCGGTTGCGCATGGCTGCCGAGAGCAGGCGCAGCCGGTAGCCCCGTTCCTGATAGAGAACGTACGCCTTCTTCATCGCAGCGACGCCTGCCCAGTCGTGCACCATCGGGTCAGCGGCAATGCCTTCCTTCTCGGCGACAACCCGGACCCAGTCATCGAGTCTGCCCACCATCATGGTGCATACCGGCCCCATGTCGGCAATTGGCAGCCCTGCAGTTTCGCGTCGCACTAAACCCCGTTCGACGGCTTCGGCCACGGCGATCGCCTGCGGCACGGTGAAACTGACCGTCGCGTTGATGCTGACGCCCTGCGCCGTAGCCTCCTCAATGGCGACCATGCCCTGTGCCGTGGCCGGAATCTTGACGATGATGTTGGGCGCCAGGCTGTGGAAACGGAGCGCCTGCTTCACCATCGCGTCGGGGTCACGGAAGTAACGCGGGTCAGTCTGGATCGAGAGGCGGCCGTTGCGTCCTTTTTCGCGCTCAAAGACCGGCAGCAAAAGCTCCGCAGCCGCGATTGACATCTCCTCCACCAGCCACCAGCCAACCTGATCCTCGGTGGCATGCGCCATTTCGCGCACCAGTGCAGGGATGCGCTCTTTCCAGAGGTGCGCCTCTTTCTTCAGCACTTCGAGCACAATGACGGGGTTGCATGTAGCGCCCACCGCACCGTTCGTCTCGATTGACGGGCCAAGTTCAGAGAGCGCGCAGCTGTCGTTCCAGAGCGCAGTCGGCATGGTGCGCGTCATGTGGTGAAGCGAGGTCTCGCTCACCAGCGTAGCAGTGGTGATGGTCATGAGGTCTCCTGTGGCACGCTGTTCGTGCGAAAGTGGCTACCGCGCGTAATTGCGGCAGGACAACTGATGTCTGGCTCATTGAGATGGCGGGCCGAACCGCCACCCACCGCAGGGGCGAGGATGACTTCGGCGCCGTCGGGAATTGGCCTTCCGAAGTCCACAAGTTGGCCATTGATCGAGGCCACGTAGACTTCTCCCGGCTGCGTACCCAGCAAATGGATCAGCTCTTCGACGGTCGTCCCCAGCGGGACTTCGCCCTGCCAAAGTCCACGCGTTTGCGGCTGCGAAAGCCGCCGCAGGGAGCCAAAGAGCCGCACCCGCACATGCACGAGGCTAGGCTTCCTGTGGCTGCACGAGCTCGGCAAGTTCCGCCCAAACCCAGCCAACGCCCAACTCCTCGAGTTTGGCCTGCGTCGGCAGCCCATCGCTGTCCCAGCCCATCATGCCGTAGTAAAGCCGGAGCGCGGTGTCGAACTGTGTGCGGTCGATGGAATGACCCTGCAGCGCCCCTGCGCGCATGGGTTCAAAGAAGCGGTCGGGCAGCGTGTCGTCCGCACTGCTGAAACCGTGCAGATAGTTGAAGGCGCGTGCCAGTGTGACGCCCCGCTCGCCCGCCTTGAGCAACTCGAAGAGGCTGGAGCGCCAGCCGGTGATGGCCTGCACCGATTCGACCAACTGGTTGAGGCTGATCGCGCGGAACTCGGGCACCGTGGTAAAGATGCACCAGTCGATCACATCGTGAAGCCCCCAGATGTATTGAAGGTAGACAAAGAGGCGCACCTTGGCCCCGCTCAAGTCCTCGGCGGGGATCGGCTCCGTAATGCCAAGCGGGCTCAGATCTTCCAGGTCCACCCAGTTGGCGTCGGTGGTGTACGTGCCGGGCCGGGTGAACCAGGGGTCGTGGGCGGCCTGCAAGTGGTCGGCGCCGGTGGGCGAGACTGCATAGCCCAGGCCCACACCCCATTTGCCGCGTGGTTCGTGGTTGGCAAGTTCCTGTCCCTTGACCTGCATCGCGTATTGTTCGCTGCCGCGGCCGACGATGCGCGCAGCGCCGCGGCTGCCCTCGGCGAGCAGCGCGCCCACACCCTCGCGCCGCGCAATCAGGTCAAGCAGGTGGAGGTACGTTTCGGGGTCATTCCAGCGCAAGGGGATGCCGCCTGTGTCTGCTTCAGTCAGCAGGCCGCGCTCGAAGCACTGGACCGCCCATGAAAGCGTGGCCCCCGACGAGATGGTGTCAAGCCCCAGCGCGTTGCAGCGTTCGTTGGCCATGGCAACGGCAGCAATGTTATCGACACCCAGGTTCGACCCGTGCAGCCCAATGGTTTCGTACTCGGGGCCGCCGTATGTGCGGGTGACCTTGAAGCGGCCGTCGCCCCCCTCGACCGAACGCTTGCATGAGACCACACAAGCATAGCAGGTTTCGGTTTCGCCGTTGAGCAGGTCGCGCATCGTCTCGCCCGAGATGCCTTCGGCGCCGTCGAACGAACCGTCCTGGAAATTGTAGGTGGGGAGGATGCCGGAAACGCTGACGGGCAGAATGCCTTTGGCGGTGCCCAGTTCATGGTGGACACTGATCGCCGGGTGGCCCTTTGTGCTGCGCGAGAACCAGGTCGCCACGCGGCGCAGCGCCTCCGGGTCGGCAATTTTGAGTTTGCGCTGCGTGCCGCGCACGACAATCGCACGCAGATTCTTGCTGCCCATGACGGCGCCAAGCCCACCTCTCCCGTGGAAGTTGCGCAGGTCGGCAGTGATGTTGGCATAGCGCGCCAGGTTTTCGCCTGCCGGGCCTATCTGCAGGATGCGCACTTTCTCGCCATGGCGTACATGCAGGGCCTCCTGCACAGCAGCTGTCTCACGGCCCTGGAATTCGTCTGCAGGCAGAAGCTTGACGTTCTCATCCTCGATCAGGAGATAGACCGGACGCGTCGCGCGCCCTTCAACGATGATGCCGTCATAGCCGGCGAACTTGAGTTCCGCCCCCCACCAGCCGCCGCACTGCGAATCGGCCAGACCGCCCGTGAGCGGCGAGAGCGCCGCTGCCGTGTGGCGGCCCTGTCCGGCAATCGGGGCGCCGGTGGCAATCGAAGTCATGAAGACCAGACGATTCTCGGGCCCCAGCGGGTCGGCGCCGGGCGGCACTTCGCGGATCAGATAGTGGAGCGCAAGGTTGCGCCCGCCCATATAGAGGCGGAAGAGTCGTGCGGGCAATTCCTCGGTTTGCACGCGCTCGGCGCTCAGATCTACCCGCAATATCCGGCCCCAATAACCTGGGTGTTCCTGCTGTATGATCGTTCTCTCCTCAGTCAATCCCAGAGTTGCGCGGGTATGCCCACAAGCCGGCAAAAAGCCCTCAGTTCCCCGACGTAGTCGCCCGAAACCATGTGAATGTGGTTCGAGCCGAACTGTTGCACGAACTCCAGGCCGGCTGCAGACGCGCAGGTTGCGACCGTGCGTTGCGGGTCGCGCAAGCCGAGGGGCGAGCGCCAGAGAAAGTCGGTATCGGTTGGCTTGTGAAGAAACTGGAAGAGGTCTGCGCCCTTGTCGAGCAGGATGCCAATGCGCAGAAGGTCGTTTTCGAGGAACAGCGCGCGCATGCCCTTGTAGACAAGGTCATCGGTGATTCTGCAACCGTAGTGACGATACGCAGCCATGAGCAACGCTCGAGTGGTGGGGGCGCAGGGAAGCGGCCTCGGTTGGAATCAGGAGGAGAGGGGAGCGGTTGAATTGCGCACAATTAACTCGACATCCAGCACCACAGACTGCGGATCGCACTCTTCGCTCTCCAGACACTTGATGAGCAGTGATGCAGCGCGGGCGCCCTTCTCGAATGCCGGCTGATGAATTGTGGTTAGCGGCGGCGAGCAGTATTGCGCCATGGGTACATCGTCAAAGCCGACGATGGAAAGATCCTGCGGCACACGCAGGTTGCTCTCCTCGATTGCCTTGATGGCGCCGATGGCCATCATGTCATTGGCGAGGAATACGGCCGTCGGCGGCTTCTTGAAGGCAAGGAGCCGCTGCATGGCCTTGTAGCCATGCCACTCTGTCGAGCCATCGGCCTCGTGGATCAGATCCTTGTTCAACTTGAGCCCGTGCTTCCGGAGCGCGAGCCGCAGACCTTCCAGGCGGTCCTGGCTGGATGTCAACGAGGGTTTGCCCACGTAGGCAATGCGTCGATGGCCGAGACCAACCAGGTGTCCGCCAACCAGCGCGCCGCCCGCGCGATTGTCGACGTCCACATAGAGCATGTGCTCCTCCTGGGCCAGGCGCGAGGTTGAGACAAAGACCACGCCTGCAGCAGTCATCGAGTTGATAAGACCGTGGTGCAGGCTGCCTGGGCTCAAAACGATGAATCCATCTACCTTCTTGCGGCGAAATGCAGCAATCGGGTTCTCACCGTGCGCATAGGAGATGAGCAACGAGTACCCCGCCCGGTCGATCGTCGTCGAGATACCCCGCAAGACCTCTACAAAGAAGGGGTTGAGGAAGATGTAGTCGGCCTCATGCGGGATGACCAGGCCGATATTCTGGCTCTTCTGCGAGGAGATTGCCTTGGCAAACGCGTTGGGTTGGTAGTCGTGCTCCTCCATGAGCGAGAGGATACGCTGGCGCGTCTGCGGATTGACATCGGGGCGGTTGTTCAGCACACGCGAAACGGTCGTGCGCGAAACGCCGGCAATCCGGGCAATCTGGTCAATCGTGAGAGTGGACGCGACCATGTTGTATCCTGAGCGTGCGGGGAATTGCGCACCGTACGAGCAAGGGCCCTGTCGACCTGAATAACGCCATTCGTTCGCTTTGGAAGCGACACCGGAATCACTACCGGAAGCGATACCGGAACCACTTACGATAATATTCCGATCGCGGGAGTTTGTCAATCCCCAATTGTGAAGTGGGTGCACGCACGAGTTGTCAGGTTGGTTGGCGGTGGTAGGAACGAGCGAGT
>CAYRVP010000017.1:759-45250 GCA_964427845.1 uncultured Caldilineaceae bacterium | reverse complement strand
GATCTTCCACCTGATTACGCATGCCTTCTTCAAGGGCTTGCTCTTCCTCGGCTCGGGCAGCGTGATTCACGGCGTCGAGCACGGCTCGCACCTGGCGCACGAGGGGCACGGTCACGATGCGCACGCCGCCGATGCGCACGACGCGCACGGCCATGCAGCCATCCAGCAGCGCCTGGATGGCAACCTCAACCCCGACGACCCGCAGGACATGCGCAACATGGGCGGTCTGCTCAAGCGCATGCCCCTGACCGGTTGGACCTTTATCATCGGCGCACTCTCGCTCAGCGGCTTCCCGCTGCTGACCTCGGGCTTCTGGTCCAAGGACGAGATTCTGGCGTCGGCGTGGTACGGCAGCAACTTCTGGGTCTTTGCCACGCTGGCAGTGGCCGCGTTCCTGACGGCCTTCTACACCACGCGCCAGGTCATGCTCACCTTCTTCGGTGCGCCGCGCACACCCGCCGCCGAGCACGCACCCGAGAGCGTGCGTTCGATGACATGGCCGCTGGTGCTGCTGGCCCCCTTTGCCATCGGCCTCGGCTGGTTCGGCATTCCCGCCGGCTTCCCGCTAATTGGCGGCCTCGTGCCCAACTGGCTGGAGGGCTTCCTCGAGCCGTACATTGAGTATTTGCACTTCCACGTGGCGCACCCCGAATTCAACTGGATCCCGCTGCTCACGTCGCTTGTGGTGGCCCTGGGCGGCATTGCCGTGGGCTGGCTGGTCTATGGCCGCGGCTACACCTACGAGCAGGTTGACCCCACGCGGCGCGCTTTGGGTCCCGTATGGTGGCTCTTCCACCGCAAGTACTACATTGACGAACTCTACGACAGCACCATCATCAGTTTCACCAAGGGGCTCTCGCGCATCCTCTACTGGATTGATGACCTGTGGGTGATCGACCCGATTGTGGACGGCATTGGCTGGATGGGCGTGCAGATCTCGCGCTTCGCCGCCGGCTTTGACCGCATTGTGATTGACGGCATTGTCAACGCCGCCGGCTGGGTCTCCAGCCGCACGGCGGGCGTGTTGCGCAACACGCAGGATGGCCACGTGCAGGTTTACCTGCTGGTGGCGGTGCTCTCGCTGACGGTTTGGCTGCTCCTCAAGGCGCTGCCCATTATCCTGACACTCGTCTAGCGACGCTCGGCCTTGCCTTGTTTTTTGGAATGATGGGTTGTATACCCAACTGAAATCCGGTCTGCGGAGGATCCATTTATGCAATTCCTCGACAATTGGCTGCTGCTCACGATTCTCTTCTGGCCGCTGGTCTCGGCGCTGCTGATTCTCTTTGCCAAAGACGATCGCGTCATCAAGTGGGGCAGCGTCGCGGCGAGTTTGCTGCCGCTGGGCCTGAGCATCTATATGTTGGCCGCATATGATTGGTCAACGGGCGCGATGGCGCCGCAGTGGAACGTCCAGCAAGAGTGGATTCCGGCGCTCAACGCCAGCTTCCACCTGGGCGTGGATGGCCTGAGCATCCCGCTGATCTTCCTCACGGCCTTGCTGAGCACGCTGAGCATCTACTACAGCACCTTCGTGATCAAGCTGCGCGTCAAAGAGTACTTCATCATGTTCATGCTGCTGGAGCTCTCCATGATTGGCGTCTTCATGGCGCTGGACATGGTGCTCTTCTACGTCTTCTGGGAAATCAGCCTGGTGCCGATGTATCTGCTCATCGGCATTTGGGGCGGCAAGAACCGCGATTACGCCTCGATCAAGTTCTTCATCTACACCCTGGTGGGCTCCGTCTTCATGCTGCTCGCCATTCTGGGCACCTATTTTGCCACGCAGACCTTCGACATCATCGAGGCGGCCAAGGCGCAGCCCTTTCAGGACCTGCCTGCAAGCAGCGCGCTGCTCTTCACCAGCCTCGCCTTCTGGGGCTTCTTCCTGGGCTTTGCCTTCAAGGTGCCCGCCTTCCCCTTCCACACATGGCTGCCTGATGCGCACACCGAAGCGCCCACCGCCGGCTCCGTGATTCTGGCAGGCGTGCTGCTTAAACTTGGCGCCTACGGCTTCCTGCGCATTGTGCTGCCTATCTACCCGACTGCCTCTTACTACTGGGCCATCCCCATGGTGGCCATCGGTGTGATTGCCATCGTGTACGGCGCGTTTGTCTGCGTTGCACAAACCGACCTCAAGCGGCTGATTGCCTACAGCTCGGTGAGCCACATGGGCTACGTGATGCTCGGCATCGGTGCAGCCTCGACGGTGCTCACGCCGCGCGGCGTCGAGTATGCCATGGACCGCTTCGGCTACACGGCGCAGCAGGTGAGTGACAGCGCGGCGATGGCCATCAACGGTGCGACGCTGCAAATGTTCAACCACGGCATCATCACCGGGGCGCTCTTCCTTCTCGTCGGCATCATCTACGAGCGGGCGCACACGCGCGAGATTGCCAAATTCGGCGGGCTAGCCACCAAGACGCCCTACTACTACGGCATTGCGCTGGTCACCCTCTTTGCCAGCCTGGGGCTGCCGGGTTTGGCAGGCTTCTGGGCCGAGTTCTTCACCTTCCGAGGCGCCTTCGCACTGGTTCCCATCTGGACGTCGATTGGCATCATCGGCATCATCATGACGGCCGTCTACATTCTGTGGCGGATTGTGCAGAATGTCTTCCTGGGCACGTATGACGCCACCAAACTTGACCACTGGACGACCGCCACGGGCGAGCACGCCGATGGCCCCACCGACATGGCGACCTTCGAGAAGGTGACGCTCTGGCCACTGGTGGCGCTCATCTTCATCATCGGCATCTTCCAGACTCTGATCCTCAACTACTTCAACGGGGCGGCGGTTTACCTCATTACCTTCATCCAGAGCTTGTTCGCGTAGCTGGGGGCTTCCCTTGAATGAAATTACGCTGGGGCAGCTAGGTTCCATCCTGCCAGAAATCATCTTGATGGTGGGCGGCCTGCTCATCATCATCCTGGACACCTTCCTCAACGACGAGGAGGATTCGGGCACGGGCTTCATGGCGATCGCCGTGGTCTTCCTGATCCTTGCTCTCGTGGGGAGTATCCTGCAGTTCGGGCTTGACACTGTAAACGTCATGCCGTTGGTCACCGTAGACAAGTTTGCGGGCTTCATGAAACTGACTGTCTACAGCGGCATGATTCTTGTGGCGATTGCCGGCGGCAGTTTTATGAACAAGCGCGTCACAGGGCGGGGCGAGTTCTGGTCGCTCTTCCTCTTTGTTACGCTGGCCATGAGCTTTGCCGTAAGCGCCAACAACCTGCTGCTTATTTTCCTGGCAATCGAGTTCCTCTCGATTACGAGCTATCTGCTGGTGGGCTTCCTGCGCGAATCGCGGCGCAGCACCGAGGCGGGCGTCAAGTATTTCCTCTACGGCTCGGTGGCCTCATCGATCATGCTCTACGGCATGAGCTTTCTCTACGGCGCCAGCGGCTCGCTCTACCTGCCCGACATTGCCGCGGCCTTTGCGGCTAATCCCCAGGTCTCCAGCATCGTCATGCCGGCCACTGTGATGATTCTGGTGGGGCTTGGCTTCAAGACCAGTCTGGCCCCCTTCCACCAGTGGACGCCGGACGTTTACGAAGGTGCGGCCACACCGATTACCGCCTACCTCTCGACCGCCTCCAAAGCGGCCGCCTTCGCCGTCATGGTGCGCCTGCTCGTGACCGGCCTCGGCAGCTTTGACGTCGACTGGGTGCCCGTTCTCATCGGCCTCTCCGTCCTCTCCATGACGGTGGGCAACCTCGTCGCCATCAAGCAGACGAGCGTCAAGCGCATGCTCGCCTACAGTTCCATTGCGCAGGCGGGCTACATGCTCATGGGGCTGGCCAGCGTCGTCGCCCCTGACCAGGCCAACATCAGCGTGCTGGGCATGAATGGCCTCAACGGACTGATGATCTATCTCTTCGCCTACCTCTTTACCAACATCGGCGCCTTTCTGGTGGTGATGGCAGTGGAGGAGACCGAGGGCAACTCCGACATTGCCTCGTTCAATGGGCTTGGAAAGCGATCACCCTGGCTGGCGTGGACAATGTTTGTCTTCCTGCTCAGCCTGGCCGGCATTCCGCTCACCGGTGGCTTTGTGGGCAAGTTCTTTGTCTTTGGGGCGGCGGTGCAGCATCGTTACGTCTTCCTGATCGTGATTGCGGCCATCAACGCGGGCATTGCCGCCTTCTACTACCTGAACGTAGTCCGGGCCATGTTCTTCCCGGCGGCGGATAGGCCGGAGGCAGCCGAGGGCTACAAACCGGCCCCCATGCGCACGCCATTGGCCGTGCAGGTGGTGCTGGTGGTTTGTCTGGTGGCCACACTCTGGCTGGGCATCTACCCGCCGCGGGTGATTGATTGGGCAAACAGTGCTTCGCAGCAGTTGCTGACGTACATTTATTAGGCGGCGCACCACGCCCCGGGGGACACAACCGACTCAACTTGCGCGTCAGGGGGCAGCGGTTTGCTCCCTGACCTTCTTTTTTGGACAATGTACGTAACGGCGGCTGATGGCCGCGAACGCGTGCTTCGTGGGGACTCCGAGGGACTGTGCCCAAACTGGCATTTGCAGGACGATGGCTACGATACGGCATGCTGCTTGGCGTTCTGCTGGCCCCGTTTGCGGCGGCTGCGCAGACGGCCGGCGCACCGCCCACGCGCAATTGGGCCATCTCGCTGGCGATTGTGCCCGGCGCACCCGATCGCGTGCTCGCCGGCACGCTCAACGCTCCCGATCCGCCCACTGTTTTCCGCACGGCTGATGGCGGCGTCTCATGGTCGGCTGCCGCGGGCGGTCTGTCCAGCAACATCAGCGTTTCGGGAATTGCGTTCGATCCGCAGAACTCCAACATCGTGCTCGCCGCCGATGCCGTGGCGGGGCTGCTCTTCCGCAGCGATGATGGCGGCGTCAACTGGGTGGAAGTGCCGGCGATTCGCACGCAATTGAGCGAAACAAGCGCCGTGGGCGAACTCCACGCTGTCGTGGAAGGCGGCGTAACCACCTGGTATGCCTCCACGCGCCTTGATGGCGTCCTGCGCAGCCAGGACACCGGCAACAGTTGGGTCAAGATGGACGCCGGGCTGGTGGGCGAGGCGCGCCGCGTGCGCGAGGTGGCGCGCTGGCGCGATACGCTCTTTGCCGGCACGCACGACGGCGTCTACATCTACGACTCCGCCTCGTCCACGTGGGTGCGTTCCACCGGCTTTCCCAGCGGCATCATCGTCTTCAGCCTCACGACGGCCAACGACACGCTCTATGCAGGCAGCGGTGAAGGCGTCCTCTACAGCAGCGATGCGCAAACATGGACGCGCGCCGCAGGCTTCCCGCTGACGATCGTCTATGACGTGGTGCAGGCGGGCCCTGTGGTGGTGGCCGCCACCGACGTGGGCATCTTCACGGGCATCGAAGCGACGTGGCAGCAGGCGTTGCTCAACGGCGCGCCCTATGCCGGCGTTGCCTATGCAGTGGACAATACGCCCAGGGCCCCCCGCACGGTCTACGTGGGCACTGAGGTCGACTGGGTGCTGCGCAGTGATGACCAGGGGCTCACTTTCTATGGAGTAGCCGCTATGCCGCCGCTGGATGTGGTGGCGGCGCTGGCGACGCCAACGCCCACGCCAACGAACACGCCGCTGCCCACCAACACGCCCACCGCCACGCCTACCGCCACCTTCACGCCCACCCCCACCGATACGGCTACGCCCACCAACACGCCGCTGCCTACCGACACGCCCACGATTACCCCCACGCCCACGGAGACACCGACGGCGACCCATACGCCGCTGCCCACGAATACGCTCACCGCCGAGGAGCTGCTGGCGCTGATCCCGACCGCCACACCGACTCCCACGCCTTCGCCAACGCCAACTGACCCAGCCACGCCCACAATCACGCCTACGGCAACGCCCTCGCCCACGGCAACGCAGACGCCGACTATCACCCCCACGTCGCCGCCAATCGACTTCGAGAAGATTGCCAACACCACGCTGCCGCCGCTCTTCCTGGGCCTGGGGCTGGTGGCGGTGCTTGTGCTCCTCGGCGCTGCGCTTGCCATTTTGCGCGGGCCGAAGGACATTTAGCAGGTCGCGGGTTCAAGGTTCCAGGGCTGCAGGCGCAAGGGTTGACTGGTTGACTGGTTGACTTGCGCAAGTCCACCAGTCCACCAGTCCACCAGTCCACCAGTCCACCAGTCCACCAGTCCACCAGTTCACCAGTCACTCTTCACCATTCGCTCTCTCACCATGACCACACTGCAAGAAATTGCCAACCACATAGCGCCGATCACAAGTACCACACTGCCCGATGTGGCCGTGACACGCGTCACCGCTGACAGCCGCGCAGTGACGCCGGGCGCGCTCTTCTTCGCCGTGAGCGGCGGGCGCGCCGACGGCCATCGCTTTGCGGCTGCGGCGCTGCAGGGGGGCGCCGTCGGCGTCGTGGGCACGCAGCCGCGTGCGCAGCTTGAGGAGATCGGCTGGCTGCCCGCGGGCGCAGCCTACGTGCAAGTGGCCGACAGCCGCGCGGCACTGGCCGAAGCCGCCGCTTTCGTGCACGGCTTCCCCAGCCAGGGGCTCACAGTGGTCGGTGTCACCGGCACCGACGGCAAGACTACCACTTCCAGCATCATCGAAAGCATTCTGGTCGTGGCCACGCGCACGGCGGACGCGCCTGCGGGCCGCGTGGGCGTTGTGACCACCGTGGGCGCACGCATTGCTGGCAGCGAGATTGACACGGGCTTCCATGTGACCACGCCCGACGCGCCCGACGTGCAGCAATACCTGGCCAACATGCGCGACGCCGGCTGCACCTATGCCGTGGTGGAGAGCACCAGCCACGGCCTGCACCAGCGGCGCGTCGGCTCCGTCGCCTACGACGTGGCGGTCGTCACCAATATCACGCACGAGCACTTGGACTATCACGGCACGCGCGATGCCTACGTGGCGGCCAAGGCGCTGCTCTTCGAGGCGTTGCTTGCCGATGATGACAAGCCGGGCATTCCCCGCTGCGCCGTGCTCAACGCCGATGATGAGGGCAGTTACGGCGCGCTGCAGGCCGCCCTGGCCGCGGCGTCGGCGCGCACGGGGCGCACGGTTCCCCAGCGCAGCTACAGCCTCGTGGCGGAGGCGGGCGCAGACCTCCACGCCGCTCACATCGACTATCGAGCGGACGCGACGCACTTCGACATCCCCTGGTGGGGCGGTTCGCCATTTGCCCTGGAATCACGTCTGATAGGCGAGTTCAACGTGGCCAACGTGCTCGCGGCGGCTACAGCCGCGCTCGCGCTGGGCATTGCGCCGGCGACGGTCGCGCAGGGCATCGCCGGATTCGAGGGCGTGCTCGGGCGCATGGAGCGCATGGAGCGCGGCCAACCATTCCTGGCGATAGTGGACTTCGCCCATTCACCCGCCAGCCTCGAGCGCGCCCTTAACACGCTGCGGCCACTGGTGGGTGTGGGGCGCGCCTCCGCGCCCGGGCGGCTGATTGCCATCTTTGGCAGCGCTGGGCTGCGCGACCGCGCCAAACGCCGCTGGATGGGGCAGATCAGCGGCCGCCTTGCCGACTACACCATTATTACCGCCGAGGATCCGCGCACCGAGGAGGTGCTCGCCATCTGCGCCGAAATTGAGGCGGGGGTGCTTGAACATGCGGGCGCCGACCGCTACCGCATCGTGGCCGACCGCGCCGAGGCCATTCGACAGGGAATTGCGATGGCGCAGCCGGGCGACGTAGTGGCCGCCTTTGGCAAGGGCCACGAGCGCAGCATGTGCTATGGGGTGACCGAACACCCGTGGAGCGATCAAGCTGCCATGCTTGCGGCGCTCGAGGCGCGCACTTGATCGGGCGACAAGTGCATGCAGGACTGTCTGCTTGCAGCGTGCCGGTGCACCACTCTTGTTTGCAGGCGCAACCTGATGTATGATCACGGCGTCGAAATCATTCCAGCGGCCGACGGGTAAATCTGCGTCTGCAGTGCATCCACGCCCGGCTCCCGGTCGTTTTGCAGAGAATTCACCATTCAATACCCGAGTTGTTACATTTGAAGGAGACTGCGCATGCAGGCGAAAACGCGCGTGTGGCCGGCCGTTGTGGCCGTCCTTTTTCTCACCTTGTTGCTCGCAGCATGCGGCGGCGGAACAAGCGGGAAGACCTGGTTCAACTTGCCCTCCGCCAAGGTGGAGGTGCAGCCCAACGGCACGGCCAGCTACTATGGCGTGCCCATCCCCGTACAATTGCTGGCGCCCGCACAAATCGAAATGCTGCAATCGCTGGATGCCCAGCAGATTGAGGCGCGTTTCGGCTACAACGGCATCCATGCTTCTCTGAATGGCGAGAATCTTCCCTACCTTGCGTGGGACGCCGAGTCCGAGCAGACGCTCAGGGAAATCGTCACAAAAGTGCCCGGGCTGCCGCAACCGGGATTGATTGCCGGCGCGCTGCCGTGGCTGCGCAAAGTCGGCGCGGGCGTCAAGCTCGAACTGCCGCCCGCCGCAGGGGCGGCCGTTCTCGACATCCCCCGCTGGCAGCGTGAAGTCGTCGTCACGCCCGCCGTTGTGGATGCACCGACACTGGGCCCCCTCGAGATCAGCAACTTGACCTTCGACCCGCAGGGCAATGGCTCCTTGGGCACGGTGCCGTTGAGCAGTCTCGGCGCCCCCGTTACACTCCCGCCCGCGGCAGTGCAACTCATCAGTTCCCTGGGTATCCAGAAACTGTCGATTGATACCGAGCCGGACGGACTGCACTTGACCATTGGTGATCGCGCCCTGCCCACGATTGCGTATGACGCCGATTCTCTGGGACGGGTCATGTCCCTTGTCAAGACCATGATGCCCAACCTCGGCATGGACGCCTTGCTGGACAATCTTGCCACGGCGCTGCCGGGGGCCGACCTCAAGGTCGCCGTCTCATTCAACGGTGAGCCCGCCGGTGAAGCCAACCTGAAGAACCTGAACGTGGCCATCGGCGCCGACGGCTCACTCTCTGCGCTGGGGATTCCGCTGCCGGGCGGCCCTCTGTTGCCTGCATCGCTGCTCAAGCAGCTTGAGGCCGCCAACCTGCAAAATGTTCAGGTGAGTCTGAGCGAGGGTGGACTCAACATCACCAACAACGGTATGCCCTTCCCCGCCATCTCATGGGCGCCCGAAGGCGTGGCACTGTTGAAGACGCTTGCGCCTGCGCTTGCCGGTATTTCGGCCGACCAGGTGCAGGGTGTGATGGATGTCATCAGCCAGTCCGAAGTCGGCTTGAACATCGCGCTGCCCGGCGCCGAAGCGGCCGCACCGCCTGCCGAAGGCGCGGCCGCCGCGCCGACGTTCGCACCGGTGAACCTGGGCGACTTCGCCCCGCCCATCATTAAGGCCGCATTGCAGATGGACGCGGCCGGTAACGTGACGCGCATCGGCAATGTCGAGATGGCCGATGTGGCCTCGATGGGGTTGCCAGTCTCGATTGCGCTGCCCGCCAATATTGTCGACATCCTCAAGGCGACGGGCGCCAGGAATCTGGCCATTGTGACCAACGGCCAGGGCCACCTCGACGTTGCGCTTGACGGCACGCCAGCCATCAGCCTGGACTTTGATTCGGATGCGCTGCGCTTGTTGCTGGCGACACTCAAGCCGATGCTTAATGTCGAGTTGCTCAACGACGCCGTGGTCAGCCAGATCATCGACGAGCAGGTCATGCCGCTGGCCCCCGGCGCGCAGGTGGACATTTCCATCGCGCTGCCGTAAACGCGGTTCGAGAGTTCAGGAGTTCAAGGTTCAAGGGTTCGCTCACGATTGCGTGAGCGAACCCTTTGCTATTGAGCTTTTGAACTCCTAAACCCTTGAACTGCTTGTTTGCGCGGCGAGGGCCAGCGCGGCAAAGAGCCACGCCGCCAGATCGGGGAGGGCGAGGAAGGCATCCACCTGCGCGTGGGCGAGTGCCGCCACAAGTGCAGAAGCAAGGCCAATCGCCGGCCACTGCAGCGCGGAAGTCATGTGCGTAAGGCGACGCGTTGCGGTGATCAGCCAGCCGGCCACCAGTCCCGCGAGCCAAAGTAACCCCAGTGCGCCCCAGCCCGTGCCAAGCTCCAACCAGACATTGTGGGGATGGCGCAGGCTTGGCTCCAGCGTGGCGCCCAGCGGCAGGTAGGCAGGGTAGTGCCAGTAGAAGCCCTCGGGCCCCACGCCCAGCAGCGGGAAGTCGCGCCAGAGACGGAGCGCCGTCTGCCAGAGGAGCAAGCGGTGGTCCACGCTGTCGCGGTTGAGGAGGCGCGCCTCACCGACAACGAACGCAGCCAGCACGGCCAGCGGCGCCAGCACGAGCAGAATGCGCACCGAGCGGCGACGGCGCAGCCCGCGCAGTTGCGTACCAACCGGGTCGTCGCTGCGCACCAGCCAGAGCCCCAGCGCCGTCCCCAGCCCGGCGGGGATGCCCAGCAGCAGCGCGCCCCGGCTGGCCGTCAGCAGGAGCGCGGCGGCCGTTGTGCCCGCGAGCGCAAGCCAGGCAATGCGCCGCCGCCCGTGGACGCCCAGCGCCAACCCCATGCCCACAAAGAGCGCACGCAGCAGCGTCAGCGCGGTCTGGTTGGGCGAGTAGTAGGCCCCCACCAAGCGCAGCACGCCGTCCACTTCAACGCCCTGGCCCTGCAGCCAGCGCGCAAGACCAAAGAGCGCCACCAGCAGCCCGCCGCCGAAGAGCGCGGCCACTGCACGCCGCATGGAACGCGCATCGCGCGCAAAGACGCGCACGGCCACATAGAGGATGAGCGGAACGATCACCAATTCCATCAGCCCCTGCAGGTAGGCGCGCCCTTGCCACGCGTTGCGCATGGAGAGCAGGTTGATGAGCAGCCAGGTGAGCGCCAGCGCGTCGCTCCAGTGCAGGTTGCAGCGTGCCCACGAGCGCGCGCCAGCACGCTCGATATGCAGTCGGGCGTAGGCAGCCCGAAGTAGCGCCGGCAGCAGCGCCACGGCTGCCGCTGTCGCAGGTGGCACAAGCAGCAGGCCATCCACCAACGCGACTTCCTTGTGCTGGAAGTAGAAGGGGAGTGACAGCAGTGCCAGCCAAAGACCCGCCTGCGGTCGCGCCAGCGTGAGCAGCACAATCCCAAGCCAGCAGAGGCCTATCAGCGGCGGCCACGTCGCAAAATAATAGCCAGTCAGCAGCGCGGCCCAGCATAGCGATTCGACCCATGGCGAGGTGCGTGCGAAGCGTGCCTGCACCGACTGCCAGGGCAGGCCCCGCGCCGTGTACGCCGCCGCAAGCAGCGTTGCCAGGCAGAGGCCAAGCGCAAGCGCCAGTTGCTGCGCCGCCTGCCATGGTTGCGGCGCAGCAAGAGCCGGGGGCGCGGCCGTCAGGCTCTCCAGCAACGTGTCATCGAGCGCAAAGCCCCATACGGGGTCTGTAGCGAGCGCAGCGGGCCGATCGATGGCCCAGCCCAGTGTGGTGAGCCAGGGCCACGCCACAGCCACGCCGCGCGCCTGGGTGGCGTAACCATTCTGGTCGGCGGGCGTTACGGTCGCCCAGGGCGAGTCACCGCGCACATTCCAGCCGAAACGCACGGCCCAGATGGGTGTTTGCGCCAGCCCTGCCTGCACCAGTGTGCGCCGCAGGATGGCCGTGCGCTGGAAATCAAGCTGGTCTATGACCTGGCGCGAGTGAGTGGGCGCCGTGCCGAAGCCGAAGGGCTGGAGTGCGAGCGCATCGAATGAAGCGGCGGCGCCGGTGGCGAGCATGCGCTGCACAAAGAAGCGCTCGTCAATGGCCAGGTGGCCGCGGTCGCGCGTAGGCGCCAGCGCCGCGCTGATGATGACGGCGTCGCTGTCGGCGCGGCGCACTGCGGCCGCGGCCAGAATCAGCATTTGCGCATAGCCAACTGGGTCGATGTGGCGATTGCCCCAGTGCGGGGCTATGTTCGGCTCGTCCCACACCTGATAGAAGCGGACACTGTCGCCGAACTCCTGCGCAAAGGCCGCGGCAAAGGCTGCGAAGTAAGCCGGATTGACGGGAGGGGTAAGTGGCTGGTCAAACGCGCCGCGGTCGCCTGCGGCGCGCGCCCAGTCCGGGCTGCCATCGAGCATGACCACAGGCACAAGGCCTGCGTCGACGACGGCGCCCAGTTGGTCAGCCACTTCCTGCCAGTTGTAGGCGCCGGGTTGCGGCTCAATTGCGGCCCAGTTGGCGCGCAGCCTCACCCAGCCAATGCCGCCGTCCGCCAGTCGGTCGAGCGCAGCAGCGCGTGCCGCCGCCGCCATCCCATCCAGTTGTACGCTGACGCCCAGCGCGGGGATGGCGGCGGCTGGTGCGTCGGCGGGCGGCATGGCGCGCCCGAGCCCCCACCCAACGACACGCCCTTCGCGCAGCGTCAGCCCCACCAACACCAACCCATAACAGAGCAGTGCGTAGAGCGCCAGCAGCCTGAAGAGGCGCGCGCCGACACGCACGGCCGCCACGACCCCCGCAAAGCGCGCCGCAGCCTGCGCAGATTCTTGACTGGATGGCAATGCGGAATCAATCACGAAATCAAGGCGCAAACGCGCCAACCTGGGAGACATGCGTAACAACGCGTCGCGACAGTGCTGTCTGGCACAAGGATTGCAGCTCGCTTTTGACACGCGCCCGTGTGCACCCTACAATGGCGTGGCGGTGGGGCGCAGACACTCGTGCAACCATTCTACCCGTCGCAGCAAGGCAACATGAAAGACGATTCGGCACTGAACTGGCAATCCGTGCGCAACATGCTGGCGCGCCGCACGCGCGCGCTTGCCGCCGCGCGCGCCCGCCGCAGTGAGTCGGTGGATTACCGCGACCGCATCAGCGTGGCAACCTGGCCCGTAATCCTGGGGTTGGCGCTCAGCCTCTTCATTCGCCTGCCCACGCTCGAGTTCAGTTTCATTGCCTTTGGCTCGCCCGCCACAGTCCCGCTCACGGGTACGGTGGCCATTGCCTTTGGGCTGGCCGTACTCGCAGCCAGCGGCGCCGAGAGCGTTGTCAGCGCACACCCCAGTCTGGCCACGGTGAGCCTGCGCAAGCGCGGGCGTACGCTTCCCTACTGGGCGCTGCCCATGGGGCTGACCATCATCCTCACGATGCTGCTCACGCGCCTGCCCACGCCGCTGATTCAGGTGCTGGCGCTGCTGCTGACGGCGGCTCTCTTCATCCTCGTCTTCTTCTCTCTCTACATTACAGTCGAGCCGGGCCAGGAGGGCTTCCGCCGCTCGCGCCTTGTGCTCAATGCGCTCACCTATACCGCAGCCGTGGTGCTGTTCCTCTTTGTTTACCAAACGCGCGCCCGCAGCCTGGTCTCGGCCACACTGGTGGCGGTGACGGCCATGCTGCTTGCCGTAGAACTCCTGCGCAGCAGCACGCAGTCGACCGCTACCGTGCTCAATTTTGGTGCGGCCGTGGGGCTGATTCTGGGGCAGGTCACCTGGTCCCTCAATTACTGGCCGCTGCCCAACCTCACCGCGGGTTTGTTGCTGTTGCTCATCTTCTACCTGCTGGTGAGCTTTGCGCAGAGCGGGTTGCAGGGGCGGTTGACGGCACGCGTGGCGTGGGAGCTCTTGATCGTGGCGATCGTGGCGCTCGGGCTTTTGGCGCTCTTCGGCCCGGGCTTCACCGTCATCGGCAAGGGGCCGCCTGCACAGTAAAGTAAAGGCGACACAGAGGCCACAGGGTGAAGTAAAGGCGACACAGAGGCCACAGAGGCAACAGAGGAACACAGAGAAAAGCAAAAAGCAGAACAGGGCAGTTCACATGCGCCTTTCTGCTTTTTGCTTTTCTCTGTGTTTCTCTGTAGCCTCTGTGTCGATTTTCCTCTGTGTCGCCTTTCCTCTGTGTCGCTTCTATGCTTTGTTTGAATGCGCCTGTGAACCGGCAGCGCGCGTAAGGATGTATTTGATGAACGGGAAGACGAAGGGGCGCAGCGCGTACATCACACGCAGCGCGCGCGGCACAAAGACCATCTGCTTGTCTTTGCGCAGCGCCCGCACTACCGTGGCGCTGCACGCCTCCGCCGTGACGGAGAGACTCGAGTGCGAGCGCCGCACGTCGCCCAGCGGCAGGCCGTCGGCACCCAGCGCGGCGGTGCGCAGTTCCGTTCCGCGAATCCAGCCGGGATAGACACCCAGCATACTCACTTCGTTGCCCATCTCCATGGCCAGCGAGTCAAGAAAGGCTTGCAGCGCAGCCTTGGCGGCGGCGTAGCCCGTGTGGTGGGGCAGTCCCGTCCAGGCCTGCGCCGAGGAGATGGTGACAATGCGCCCGCGGCTCTCGCGCAAGTGAGGCAGCGCGGCGTGCAGCAAGTAGACCGCGCTCAGGTAATTTGTGCGCAGCAGCGCCTCGTAGAGCGATAGGTCGCTCACCTGCGCAAAGTCGGCCCACATGCTCAGGCCCGCGTTGAGCACGATGATGTCGAGGCCGCCCAGCGCCAGGGTGGCTTCAGTCACAAGGCGGCTGCACGCGTCTTCCTGCGTAATGTCGGCGGTGAAGGTGTGGACCGAGCCCGCGCCCATGAGGCGGCAGAGTGAGGCCGTGTCTGCGAGCGCAGCCCCGTCGCGCGCCGTCAGCGCCAAGTGTGCGCCGGCGCGCGCAAGATCCTGCGCCAGCGCGCGCCCGAGCCCGCGCGATGCACCTGTGAGCAGTACTCGCTTGCCGTCAAGCTGCATGGTCGCCTACTCGCCGAGGACGTTGTTGCGCACGCCGAAGATGTTCTCTGGATCCACCGCTGACTTCAACTCGCGCACGATGTGTTCCGAGGTGGGTGTCATCGTCTGCGGCAGGAACTGCTGGCGCAGCTTGCCCACGCCGTGGTGGTGCGAAATCGAGCCACCCGCATCCATGATGGCCTGGCGAATCGTCTTCTCCATCTCTGCAAACTTCTTCTCGGCGTTTTCGACCCCCTTGTGATAGAAGCCGTGGGTGAAGTAGATACAGACGCCTGAGCGGTACATTTGCGTCAGCCGCGGCGACGAGTAGGGCTTGCCGGGGAAACCGTAGGCCTTGTGCTCGGCTTCCACCGTGCGCGCTACGGCATCGCACACTTCCTGGATACGGCTCCATGGGCAGGTCGTCTCGTAGGTCTCGCCGATGATGTAGTGGGCTGCGAAGAGGTCGCGGATGTAGGCAATCGCATAGGTGAGCATGTAGCCGCGCTGGCCGTTGGTCGCTCCCGCCGAAACGGCGCCATGCTTCTTGGCGATGTCGCCCACCACCTTCTCCTGGAAAGCGACCTCCTGGGCCGACCCCTCGAAGACAAGTGTTGAGACCACGATCTGGCGAGAGTCAAATCCCTTCACACTCTTGAGGACAAAGTTCTGCACCTTGTCCATGACCACGCCCATGCCTTCGGGCGCCGGTTTGAGCGCCTGGCTGAAGCGGAACTGGGTGTTGTCCACCAGGCGAATGCTCGCGGGGACGACACCCGTGTGATACAGGTCATACATGAATGCCACGCCCGTCTTCCAGTCCTTGAAGACGTAGGCATCGTACTTTTTCGCTTCGGGCAGCTTGTGCAGCTTGACGACGGCACGTGTGATCAACCCCAGGTTGCCTTCGCTGCCGAAGAGCGCTTTCTGCACCTGTGTGCCCATGGCCACGCGCGCCATGGGATGGCGCTCCTCTACAATGCCGCTGGGGGTGACCAGGGTCATGCCCTCGACGATATCCTCGATGTTGCCGTAGCGGTTGCGCTTCATGCCGCTGGCGTTGGTGGCAATCCACCCACCCAGCGTGGACAGTTCGATGCTGTCCGGTTCGTGGCCCGTGGTGAGCCCTTCCTTCTCGAGCAACGCCTCAAGCTTGCTGCCGACGATGCCCGCCTGCACGGACGCACGCATGTTTGTGCGGTCAATCCACTCGATCTTGTCCATGCGGCGCATGTCCACCGAGACGACCATGCGCGTTTCGCTCTCGGGAATCATGAGCGCGCTGGAGACATTCGTGCCGCCGCCATAGGGAATGAGGCAGACGTTGTGTTCGCGCGCCGTCTCGATGAGGGCAACACAGTCCTCCTGCGATTCGGGATAGACTACCAGGTCCACCACGCGGTCGATCTTGTCGTAGATCACCTTGGAGACCTCATCCACGGTGGTCTGGCCGTGGCTGTGGATCAGGCGAATGCGGTCATCCTGTGCGCTTTGCTGGGGCCCCAGCCGCTGTTTGATGGCGTTGACAAAGCCCTCGTTGGTCCTGGCTGGTGCGACGGACGGGTTCTCGACAGTGGGGCGCGTCTCGGAGAAGTCGATGTCGGCGCCAAGCACCTCACGCGCAAAGGGGATGAGGTAGGGCATGCGATAGCCGCAGAGGTTGTAGCGGCTACCCGTCATTTCGACAGTCATGTCCTCAGGGTGAACGAACAACTTTGTGTCGGCGTAACCCCATGTGTGATCCCAGATCGTGTCGTCGAGGTTGCTGGTGTCCTTGTTCAGCGATTTGTCGGCCATGCGGATAGTTCCTCAACACTGAATCGCAGCCATTGCTGCGTCGTTTGCTCTACCTAATAGAAACCGAAATATGGGGAGTGAGTCGCGCACTACCACACCCTTTTTGAACACAGATTCGGGCGGAAAAAGCAGGGAAAGAGGCGGACATTCGCTGCTATCCTTTCCTTTGACGCCGGTGCCTGTGTGCAGAGATGTCAAGTCAGTTCACGCGCCTCCAGATCATAGAGGCCGTAGGCGGCGGCGAGGACTTCGATGGGGTGACGGCTGGCAATGCCCGTGCCGTGCTCGAGCTGCCAGCGGCAGGTCTCCGAGTCACACGCTGTGAACTCCGTGCCCTCGGCGTGGGCGCGGACAAAGGCAAAGAGCTCCTCGCCCACATCCATGCCAATTTGATACTTCTCCACCTTGTAGCCATAGGTGCCGGCAATGCCGCAGCAGCGGGCGTGGCTCTCGTGCAGGGTGATGCCCGGCACCAGCGCCAGAAGCTCCAGCGCCGGCTTGCCCACACGATGCGCGCGCTGCTGGCAGGGTGCGTGATAGGGCAGGTTCAAGGCAAGCGTGCGGAAGTCGGTGCGCAATTTGCCCTGCGCGTGCTGGTCGGCAAGAAACTCGAAGATATCCCAGGTCGCCATTTTGAGCGCCGTAGAACCATCGTCGTGCATGTCCAGCAGTTCGGGCGCTTCCTCCTTGAGGGTCAGCGTGCATGAGGTGCTCGTGCCCACCACGGGCAGCCCGGCGCGCGCAAAGCCCGCCAGGCGCGCCACATTGCTGCGGTGATAGCCCGCCGCCGCCTTGAACTCGCCGTTGCTGAGCATGGGCAGGCCGCAGCAATTCTGCGGCGGCACAATCACCTCGAAGCCGTTGTGCTCAAGAACGGCCACCGTGGCTTTGCCGATGAAGGGCTCATAGTACATGGTGGCGCAGCCGTGGAAGTAGACCACCTTCTTGTCGCTGCGCAGCCTGCGCGCGCGTGTGCGCTGCAGCCACTGGCCAAAGGAGCCGGTGAGGCTCCAGCGTGGCAGAGGCGCCTTGCGCGCAATGCCCACGAGTTTCTCGGCCAGCACGCGGCTGAGGGGGTTGTGCAGCGCGAAGTTGGCAAGGCGCGGCGTGTAGTGGCCCGCCTTGCCCATGAGTTCGTTGCGCCCCAGCAGCCGGTTGCGCAGCGGCATGCCCCGGTCCGCCACAATTTGCGCGCGCGCACGGGCGTTGATTTCGGCGATCTTCACGCCTGTGGGGCACACATCATTGCAGACGCGGCAACCCGAGCAGTAGTCCACGCCGTGATCGGGCGAGTGGGGCTGTCCGCTTTCGCGGAAGCGATCCGCCTGCGGCCCCGCATACTTGGGGCCGGGAAAGAGATCCGTCACCGCGGAGACCGGGCAGTAGGTGGTGCAGATGTTGCACTTGATGCACTCGTCCAGCGAGTGATCGACGGATTCCCATGCAATCGCGAATGCAGAGGCTTCAATTGCACTACTTGCCATAGGATTCCCCCTACGTCTGCATCCATGAAGTGTAGCCATTCGTAGCGGCGGCTTGAGCCGCCGTTCTCGAGCACGCGGCGCTGTGCGTGGCTACGGCGGCTTGAGCCGCCGTTCTCGAGGACGCGGCGCTGTGCGTGGCTACGGCGGCTCAAGCCGCCGCTACGGTCGCATTACGCGCGCGCAATGACGCAGCCACGTGTCCGGCCGCAGCCATGCCTGTGGCAATCGCAATGCCCTCGAGGCTGCGCTCCATGATCGGGTCGGCTTCGGCCAGCGCGCCGCCCACCGCCCACAGGTTCGCGTAAACGCGCTGCCCGTCGCCAAGCAGAGGCTGCAGGTTGTCGTCCACCATCACCCCGCCGCTGAATACGGGCTGCCCGGCTTCATCCAGAAAGGCCGGGCGGAACCATGCGCGCCGATCTTGCGGCACGGTGAGCGGCAGGTCGAAGACGCGCTCCCAGAAGCGGCCGCTCGGGTCACTGTTGAAGCCGCCGCCCAGCACGCCGCCTGTGGCCAGCACAAACGCGCGTGCTGCATGGCGCAGCGGGCGGGCGCTGGTGGAGGTTTCCACCCAGGCAATGCGCTTGCCCTCGACTGAATCCTCGATGCCAAAACCGATGGCCTCCATGTTGCTCTCCAGGCGCACGCCCAGCGCGCGCAGGCGATTGCGCAGCGCCGCGTGGAGCCGCGCCCCCGGTACACTGGGGGGCAGCGTGGGAATCTCGAAGAGCGTGGCTCCCGTCGCCGCCTCCAGATCGGCCACGACAGCCGTGTGTTCGGCCATGCCCAGGATGGCAGGCATGCCGATGCGCTCGCCCGGCCACACCAGCCCCTTGAGCGCCTGCGCCAGTTTGCGGCGCTGCACAGGTGCATCCAGCCCGGCGGCAAGCTGCACATTATTGCGGTCGCCCTGATCGGCGACGGCGCTCCAGGGCACAAACGCGGCGCGCGTGCTGACGCCTTGTCTGGCCAGATTCTCGGCCACGAGCATGGGGTAGAAATCGCGCATCCCCTCAACGCCCACAATGAGCATCGGGCTGCCCTGCTCGAAATCACCCTCGTGCTGCGCGGCAGGGACCATGAAGACGGGGCGCACCGCCCCGACCGCGGAAGGCAGAAGCTGGTTCCAGTCGAAGTCGGGCGCACTCACATACGCCAGCCCCATTTCGACGGAGAGCGCTTGGAAGCGGCGCAGTGCGTCGGCCACGGCCTCCGCGCCCAGAATGCGGTAAGGGTGGCGTGCGGGCAATTTCGCCATTGCTGCAAATGGGTTGGCGACGGCAAGGGCATCTCCCGGCAGGTAGCCGAGCAGATCGATTGTGCCCGCGCCCCAGTGCAGTGCGCCCAGCCCCTTGGCCACAATGCGCACGTGCAAACCGGCCTCGGCTGCAGCCAGCGCTGTCGTCAGCCCGCTCAGCCCTGCGCCAATCACAAGCAGATCAAGCATGGAATGCCTCGGTCATCGTCAACAGCAGTACGCGGATTTCACTGAAACGATACGGACAATGATGGACAGCGTTCACGTCAGATCCGTCCGTGTGCGCGCGGTTCACGCGATCACGGTCCACAGCCCCGTGTCGGTAACGCACCGCCAGCGCCCCTCGCCGTGGCTGCCCCAGGCCATCGCTTTGGTGGGCGTGATGCGTATGATGCAGCCGTAGTCGGCATCGGTGTGCAGGTTCCAATCATACTTGCTTTGGAAGAGCGGCTGGATGGCGTCCAGCGCCTCGGGCGCTTCCGCTGCGCGGCCCTCGAGGATGAAGGGATTCATGGGATCGGGCAGGGCCAGGCTGACGGAGGTGTTGTGCGCCAGATTGCGGATGCGCACAGCGTTGGCTTGTGTGACCACATAGGCGGCGCGCCCGTCCCACACGTGCCAGATTGGGGCCAGGTGGGCGCGCCCGTCTGGCCGCACGCTGCCGTACCAAATGGCGGGCGCGGCGGCGAATGTTTCCAGCAGGGCGTCCAGCGGGGCGGGAAGTATGGCCGACAATGTACTCGACATGGGTGATAGCAGCTCCTTCGTCGCGACCATTTTACCAGAGTGATGGACTTTGCTCAATTGGCGCTGCGCAGTCGTTGTGTGTGCGCTCGGTGGCATACGCAGCGGCGATCGCAGCCGCCCGCGTGTAATTGCCCAATCAAGTGCGCCGCCCAAGGACAATCCGTTTCGACGCGCGCCCTGCTTCAATGGTAAAATACGCGGAAATCCAGCCGGCCAGGGCCGCATGCGCCCGGCGCGGTTGGGCGTCCCATTGGCTGCTGCAGGGGGAGAACAGTCTCATGACCAAATACATTTTCGTCACCGGTGGCGTCCTCTCCGGTCTCGGCAAGGGCGTGACCGTGGCCTCCGTCGGCCGCATCCTCAAGGCGCGCGGCATCAAAGTCGCGATTATGAAGCTCGACCCCTACCTGAACGTTGACCCCGGCACCATGTCTCCCTATCAGCATGGCGAGGTCTTTGTTACCGAAGATGGCGCCGAGACGGACCTCGACCTGGGTCACTACGAACGCTTTGTAGACGAGAACCTGAGCCGCCTGTGCAACGTCACCAGCGGCCAAATCTACAACTATGTTCTCAGCCAGGAGCGGCGCGGCGATTATCTGGGCGGCACCATTCAGGTGATCCCCCATGTCACCAACGAGATCAAGCGGCGCATTGGATTGCTGGCGCGCTCGGCGCAAGCCGATGTCATCCTCATCGAAGTGGGCGGCACCGTGGGGGACATCGAAGGGCTGCCCTTTCTCGAGGCCATCCGCCAGATGCGCAAGGACGTGGGGCGCAAGAACACGATCTACATTCATGTCACCTGGCTGCCCTATCTGGCCGCAAGCAAGGAATTGAAGACCAAGCCCACACAGCACAGCGTGCGCGAACTGCGCGGCATCGGCATCCACCCCGATGTGATTTGTCTGCGCAGCGACTTTCCCGTTGAAGAGGATGTGCTCGCCAAGACGGCGCTCTTTTGCGACGTGGACAAGGAAGCGGTGATTTCGCTCATTACCGCCGATTCGATTTACGCGGTGCCGCCCAGCCTGGAGGAAGCGGGGCTGGGTGATTGGCTCGTCAATCAGTTGAGCCTGACGACCACGCGCAGCGCCGAGGACGGACTGGCCGACTGGGTGCACTTTGTGGATGAGGCGCGCCGCGACAAGCCTACGGTGCGCATCGCGCTTGTGGGCAAATATGTAGAGCTTGAGGACGCGTATCTCAGCGTCAAGGAATCGCTCATGCACGCCGCGCTCGATTGCGGCTATGACGCCGAAATCGTCTGGCTCAACTCCGAGGACCTGGAGCGCGGGCGCGACCTCGACAAACTTGCCACGGTGGATGGCATTGTGGTGCCGGGTGGTTTCGGCTACCGTGGCATCGAGGGCAAAGTGCTGGCGGCACGCTACGCACGCGAGCACAACGTGCCTTACCTGGGCCTTTGCCTGGGGATGCAGGTGATGTGCATCGACTTTGCCCGCTATGTAACCAGCAGCGATGAGCCCAACAGCACCGAGTTTGACATCAGCACCAAGTACCCGGTAATTGACCTGATGCCCGAGCAGCGCGACATTGCCGACATGGGCGGCACCATGCGCCTCGGCTCCTATCCCTGCCAGTTGCAGCCGGGCACGCGCGCAGCGGCGGCATACCTCAGCCGCGGCTATGGCGACACGGTGGACGAACGCCATCGCCACCGCTTCGAGTTCAACAACCAGTACAGGGGCGAGTTGGAGCGCCAGGGGCTCGTTTTCAGCGGTGTTTCGCCCGATGGCCGTCTGGTCGAGATTGCCGAATTGCGCGACCACCCCTTCATGCTGGGCACGCAGTTCCACCCGGAATTCAAGAGCCGTCCCACGCGCCCGCATCCGCTCTTCGTGGGCCTTGTCAAGGCGGCGCTGAACCACATGAGCAACGGCGCGACGTCAATTGCGAGCACCAACGGCGCGGCCAACGCAGGCGCTGCGCGCAAAGAGCGCGTGAGCGAGAAGAGCTAGCCACAACCTGTGGCGTCACAGTTCGACATCAATTTGTCCGAACCGGGCGACCTGCAGAATCGCGAAAGAGAGAATTCAAATGTCCGGCCACTCCAAATGGTCCACAATCAAGAGAAAGAAAGGTGCAAACGACGCCGCGCGCGGCAAGATTTTCACCAAACTCGCGCGCGAGATTCAAGTTGCCGCGCGCAATGGTGCGGACCCCACCACCAACTTCACGCTGCGCCTCGCCATTGACAAGGCGCGCGCCGAGAACATGCCCAAGGACAATATCGAGCGCTCGATTCGGCGCGGCGCGGGGCTGGAGAAGGACGCTGCCCAGTTTGAATCGGTCCTGTACGAGGGCTACGGCGCCAATGGCGTGGCCGTGCTGGTGGACTGCCTGACCGACAACCGCAACCGCACAATCAGCGACTTGCGCCATGTCTTTGCACGCGCCAACGGCAGCCTGGGCGAGCCGGGTTCGGTGGCGTGGCAGTTCGCGTCCAAGGGCTATTTCGTCTTTGATCTTCTGGACGAGGACGGCAACCCCAGGGGCCTCGACACCGACGCGCTCTTTGTGGCAGCCCTTGAGGCAGGCGCCGAGGACCTGATTGTCGGTGAAGACGTGGCCGAGGTCTACACAGAGCGCGAGGCTTTTGCCGAGGTGAGCAATGCCTTGAGCGCGGCGGGCTTCCACCCCTCCACGGCCGAACTCACCATGAAGCCGAACCAACTGATAACACTTGATGGTGATGACGCCGGCTCCATCTTTGGCCTGGTTGAGCAACTGGATGAGCTGGACGATGTGAGCAACGTCTATCACAATCTGGACGTGACGGACGAGATGATCGCCCAATTCGCCTAACGCGGAGTTGCAGCGCCCCGGCGATGCAACAGAGTGGATTTTCGTCAAGGTGTAGGCACGAGCATAAACGAGGGTGGCGGCCGCGCAGGCTGCTCGCACTCAACACTGAAGGTGAGGATCAGTATGGCCAAGCATCCGGTGAGCACAGAAGAGGCGCAACGTTTGGGCGATACGCTTGGCGTCGACTGGAATGCCATCCCGCTGGAGGAGTTTCGCAAGGGCCTCGAGGTCGAACTGGAGCATGGCGCGCACGACCCGGAAACCGACGTCACGCACGATGACCCGATCTTGACGGGCAAGATCGCGTGGGCGCACCTCAAGGAGTTCAGAGACTACTATACACGGCTCGATGTACTCGAAGCGGAAGCTGACGCCTACTGGGCGGATCACGCGCGCGGCGCATCTTAGCACGCAACTGTCTCGGGAAGGGCGCCTGCGTGGGCAACGCGGCTGAGCCGGCGGGCCTCGTCTTCTCTGCTTGCTGGGCGCGCGCGGATCGTTTTGGGTTATGACTGCTCGCGAGGCCGCATTCAGAGACCGAACGCAGATGGAGTACATTGTGCTGGGCATCGACCCGGGTACCGCACTCACCGGCTATGGCGTGGTGGGACAGGATGGCCGCGGCGATTTTGTGCTGCTCTCCTGCGGCGTCTTTCGCACACAGCCCACAACGCCCATGCCCCTGCGCCTGCGCGAGCTTTTCGGCGATGTGCAGCAGATTATCGACGAATTCGCGCCCAATGAGGTCGCCGTCGAGAAGCTCTTCTTTGGGCGCAATGTGACGACGGCGATTTCGGTTGGCCAGGCGCGCGGCGCCATTCTGCTGGCTGCGGCGCTGCGCGATTTGCCTGTTGCCGAGTACACGCCTGCCGAAGTGAAGCAGGCCATCAGCGGCTATGGCAACGCCGACAAACGCCAGGTGCAGGAGATGGTGCAACGCACCCTTAACCTGGACGCGCCGCCCCATCCCGACGACGCCGCCGACGGCGTGGCGATTGCGCTCTGTCATCTGCAAACCGTGGAGTACCGAAGGCGGGTTGGGCTATGATTCGGCTGGTGCGCGGCACTGTCGCGGGCAAAGGCAAGGACTACCTGATTGTGGACACGGGCGGCCCAGCCGGCGGTGTGGGACTCAAGGTCGCCGCGCCTGAGCCGACCGTGGTCAAAGCGCCGCTGGACCACGCCATTCTTCTGCACACCTACCTGCAGGTGCGCGAGGATGCGCTGACCCTCTTCGGCTTTGAGAGCGAAGACGAGTTAATCATGTTTGAGCTGCTGCTCACAGTCAGCGGCGTGGGGCCAAAGGTGGCGCTCTCCGCACTCAGCGTCCTCTCGCCCGAGGCGCTGCGCAATGCGCTCGCCAGTGAGGAGCCCGCACTGATTGCGCGCGTGCCCGGCATCGGCAAGCGCACCGCCGAGAAAATTGTGCTCGAACTGAAGGACAAGGTGCGCGGCTCGGCCGGCAGCGTGCTGGGGATCGTGCGCATGGTGGACGCCGACGCTGAGGTGGTCGACGCGCTCGTCGGACTCGGCTACAGCGTCATGGAGTCGCAGCGCGCCGTGCAGGGGCTGCCCAGGGATCTGGTGGGCGTCGAAGATCGGCTGCGTATGGCGTTGAGCCGCTTCGCATCATAGCGAATAAACTATGACGCAAAGGCGCAAAGGCGCAAAGACGCGAAGTAAAGAAACACAAATAGCCGCAAGTGCAGGCACTGCAAAGGCAGATCCCCGACAAGTAGCAGGAATTGCGTCTTTGTTTCCTACCTTTTCCGCAGTTGCCGTGGTTTCTGCGTACAGGAATTTTCACCATTCCAGATAGAGCGAGTTGATTCATGGCAGATGTACAGGCGTTGCGCCGCGGCGATATCTATACCGAAGATGACGCACTCTGGCGCGTGATTGATCACCAGCACATCAAGATGGGGCGCGGCTCGGCCACGGTGCGCCTCAAGGTGCGCAACGTGCGCACCGGCTCCACCGTGGAGCGGACCTACAACAACGGCCAGCGCGTTAACGACGTAGAGCTGGAAACGCACGAGGTGCAGTTCCAGTATACCGACGGCGACTTCTATCACTTTATGAACACGGAGACCTTCGAGCAGCTGGCGCTTTCGCCTGCCGAGTTGGAGGGCATTACGTCCTACCTGACCGACAATCAGATTGTAATGGTTGAAATGTATGAGGATGAGCCCATCAGCATTCGCCTGCCCACGACGGTGGACCTGAAGATCGTGGGTGCGGAGATCGGTGTGGTGGGTGACACCGCCGCGGGCACGCCCATGAAGGAGATTGAGCTGGAGACGGGGCTGCGCATGCAGGCTCCCATGTACCTCAAGGTCGGCGAGGTCGTGCGTATCGACACGCGCGACGGCAGCTTCGTGACGCGCGTGCGCGGCTGACACTACTACCCCTCGAGACCGGTGAATTTGCTCCAGTGGGGTGGGCCGCGTATAATGCAAGCCTGCTGTGAAGCGCCGTTGTAGCTCAGTCGGTAGAGCAGCGCACTCGTAATGCGCAGGTCAAGAGTTCGAGTCTCTTCAACGGCTCACAAGGAGCGCCGCCCCATTCTCCGGGGCGGCGCTTTTGTTAGGCGGCAGTGCGTGCGATGGCTGTTGCACCTAGCCTTGCAGGAGCAGAATCCAGTTCCCGCAGGTGTCATCGAAAACCGCCTGCTTGCCATAGCCGGCATCCTCGGGCGCGCTCTTGAAGTGGACACCCTGCGCGACCAATTCTTCATATTCCAACTGCACGTCGACAGAGAAGAAGAGTGTTGCAGGTATGCCATCAGCATAGATAGCTGCCTGATAGGCACGAGCGGCCGGGTGTGCGTTCGGCTCCAACACCAACTGCATACCATCCGCTTGAGCAGGGGATATCACCGTAATCCACCTGTACGCGCCCGCTGGGACGTCCGTATGCAAAACAAAGCCCAGTTTTTCGGTATAGAACCGCATTGCCTCTTCTTGATCATCCACGAAGATACTGGTTAGGCCGAGTCTCATCGCACTCTCCTGTTGCACTGCATCAAGCCGGCGATTATGGGTCGGTGCACGCTAGAGCGGCTCATCCCCAATCAGTCGCGCAAAGGTCGCCGCATCAATGTTGCTGCCGCAGACAACCAGCCCTACGCGCCGGCCGCGCAGCGTTTCGAGCAAGGGGCCGCATAGCGCCGCTGTAGCCGCCGCACCCGCCGGCTCCACGGCCAACTTCATGCCCAGGAAGAGCAAACGCATGGCCGCGCGCATCTCGTCATCGCTCACCAGCACAATCTCGTCGACATAGCGGCTGCAGAGGTCGAACGAGTAGGGCAGCGCCATGGGTGCGCCCAGGCTGTCCGCAATGGTGCGCACTTGCTCGATTGCCTGCGCGCTGCCCGCCGCAAAGCTGCGGCGCATGGAATCAGCCCCCTCCGGCTCCACGCCATAAACGCGGCACTGCGGCTGCAATTGCTTGAATGCGGCTGCCATACCCGCCGCCAGGCCGCCCCCACCAATGGGGATGATGACAGCATCCAACGCCGGCGCTTGCGTGGCGAATTCGAGGGCGACTGTGGCCGTGCCCAGTGCCGTCAGGGGCCCCTCAAAGGGATGCACAAGAAAACGACCTTCCTCCTCCTGCACTTGCGCCACACGCGCAAAGGCCAGTTTGACGTCATCCACGAGCACCACCTCGGCCCCCAACGCGCGGCAGCGCGCCACACGCAGCGGATTGGCCGTGCGCGGCATGACGACCTTGGCCGTCGTGTCGAGCAGCGCCGCCGCATATGCGACGGCAATGGCGTGGTTGCCCGCGCTTACAGCCGTCACGCCCCGGTTGAGGGCGACGCGGTCAAGGTCCAGCATGACCGTCAGGGCGCCGCGCGGCTTGAAACTGCCCGTATGCTGGAAGAGTTCCAGCTTGAGGATGACCTCAGTCTCATCGCCCACAATGTCATCGATGTCGGGCCCCTGCCAGCGCCAGACGGGCGTCTCGCGCACCAGATTACCGAGGTGTGAGCGGGCGGCGCGAATGCGGTCAATGTGGACGGTATCGGGCATAGGTCATCTCCGTGGGCTGGCTGTGCGGCTGTATATGCTGCATTCTAGATGCACACCGGCCGCATTGGGCAACCGCAGACCGCAACAGCGGGAACACGCGACATCAAGCCTGTTGTGCACCTAGACCTCCCGCGCACGGGCTTGTTGTCAAACAGCAATGCGGGGGCTGAAGGGCCCCCGCATTGCTGTTTGACAGCATGGTTGCTGGCTCGCCGCTTGCCTGGACTAACGCACAATGGAGGGGAGATAGAGCTTGAAGCCATCCTGTTCGAGTTCTCCCACAACCGCATAGGTGGCGGACTGTATAATCGCGGCAGATAGAGCGCCGCTTGTCAAGAGTTGCACGTCAGGAACCTCGCGCCAGTCGCGACTGGCGCCATCCAGAAGGAAGAGGCGGCGATTGGCAAAGGATTCGCCCGGAGCCGGCGCCACAGTCAATTGCAGTGGTGCGTGCAGTGGTTCTGCATCTACGCCTTCAGAGTGAGCCAAATACACCGCAAACGCTTCACCGACGCGCGCCAAACCTGCAGGCGGGGCAACGTCGCGTGCGTAGACAAGTTCTGCCGTGGCGGACGGGTCCAGCGCGCCATCTCCAATCACGACCTGCACACTGGGCGAGAGTGAGTTGAGCTCGAGTACGCCTGCGGCACTGCCCGAGTGCATGGGGCCCTGCGGCAGCTGCGCCGGTGCGCCAGGATCGATCTCTTCAATCGAGCCGGCAACCGCGAACGAACCACCGCCAAAGTCGTCCAGCAACGCGTTGCTGGTGTTAATTAGCCAAAGGCCGATAGCCCCACCGTTCGCCATGTAGGGCCAGTCAACGACCGTACGCGCTCCAGCGAGCATGTTGTTCTTGTAGATCTCCACCACACCGGAAGCAAGCGCGCGCGCGCCCAGGCGATCGCCTTTGGCGAGCTCGAGCGGTAAATCAGCGCCGTGCTTCACCCACTCCTGGCCCGGCGCATAGGTCCAAATCTGAATCAGGCGTTGCGGTACGCTGTAATGCACTTCGAGTTCACCCGCACTCCAACTGCTGCTCTGCACCTTGAGCAGGAGATGAAGCTCATTGCCTGCGCTGTCGGGTGTCGCAAGAGTGACGTAAGCCTCCTGGTTGGGACCGAAGGTGGCAGCGTTCCAGTAAATGTCGCCGCTGCGGCGCGGGTCAAGCTGCTTTGAGCGGATGCCATAGTTTGAGGTGAGGCCGCGCCAATTGTTGCCCATGGCGCCGTTGGAACGGTTGAAGTCGTCGAGGATCGGGCTGGCAGGAAATGGCATGACGGGCAGCGCTGTCGCCGTGGCTGTGGGCGGTATGGCCGTGGCTGTCGGCGGCACAGGTGTGGCTGTGGGCGGAACTGCAGTCGCTGTCGGTGGTAGAGTCGTGGCCGTCGGCGGCACGGGTGTCGCCGTGGGCGGAACCGCAGTCGCTGTAGGCGGTATGGCCGTGGCTGTCGGCGGCACAGGTGTGGCTGTGGGCGGAACTGCAGTCGCTGTCGGTGGTAGAGTCGTGGCCGTCGGCGGCACGGGTGTCGCCGTGGGCGGAACCGCAGTCGCTGTAGGCGGTATGGCCGTCGCGGTTGGAGGTACGAGCGTGGCCGTCGGCGGCACGGGTGTCGCTGTCGGTGGCACGAGCGTCGCCGTTGGCGGCACCGCTGTCGCCGTGGGCGGCACCGCAGTCGCTGTAGGCGGTATGGCCGTCGCGGTTGGAGGTACGGGCGTGGCCGTCGGCGGCACGGGTGTCGCTGTCGGTGGCACGAGCGTGGCCGTTGGCGGCACCGCAGTCGCTGTAGGCGGTATGGCCGTCGCGGTTGGAGCTACGGGTGTAGCGTCCACGCCAGTGCCTACGCTAAAGCGCCGAATCGAGTAGTAGGGCGAGTCAATCGTAATCGAAGATGCCAGGTGATAGCCGTCGTTGAAGTTCACCGCCGCACCGCTGCCTTTGACGGCGCGGGGATCGAGCGTGTAGTCGATGATATCGGCATACCAGATGGCCGCGCTGGCATCGTAGAAGCTGGCGCGCACGCGCAATTGACTTTCGGAAAGCTGATCCCAGCGCACGCGCATGATGTCGCCCGGCTCGGGGATTTGCGTGCCGCCAATCGAGGCAGTGGGCAGCGGCCACTGCGCCAGGATCAACGCTTCGCCGGGCGGCACCCAGGCTTCCAGCACCAGGTTGACCAGCCCACCGCCCGCGCCAATTGGGATCAATTCGAAGTTCTCTTCGCGGTTAATCTCCTTGCGGAAGCCCACCATGGGACCGAAATAGCCGCTCGGCTGCTTTGAAGGTGTCCCTCGCGGCCAGCCAATCTCGATCTCAGCCGAACCACTTGTAAGATTCGGCATTCGGTCGATGTTGCGACCAGACTGTAGCCGGTCATTTGCAGAGTAGAGGCCGTGCACCGGATCCATGCGCAGATCCTTGCCCCAGGTAGACCAGTCCACCTGCCATTGTGCACCGCTCATTTTGCGGTAGTCCTGCTCCTGCACGTTCGCAGTCGGGCGCAGGTCGGGCCCGGCGGGGAATGCGTCGCTCGTCATCGATTGCCAGCGGTCCACAAAGATCTCAACGGCATCGGGCGAATTTCCCCCCAAGATGCCGACCCCCGCTCGGTCGTAATTCTCGTTTGCCATGCGCCCTTGGTGATACCAGCCGAAGAATGTGCCGTCGACCAGGAACGCAAACGCACGTTTGACGCCGGGGCCGTTTTGGGAGTGGAGCCCAAGTTCCAGTTCGAACCAGCGATCGACTGGCACCGTGGCATAAATGTTGAACTCGCGCGCCACCCCGTCAGCATCAAAGCCATATACGTAGAGTGCTCCGTTCTGCCGTACGCGCAGCCACCAGCCATAGCCGGTGCTTGCGCTGGGCCACAAGCCGGCAATCGTCAGGTATTCACCCGAACCCAACAGGCTAACCGTAGCTGCGGGAATGTAGAGGCTGACCTGCTGCCACTTCCACGTCCCCGGCCGCTCGGCCCAGATATGGCTCGAGGCCGGATCGCTGTATGCAATACGCAGGTGGGCGACTTGTCCGCTGCCCGAGGTGCTGACTCTGGCCGAGGCTACGCCCCCTGCCGCGTGCAACGTACTCTGCTGCACAGTCCCGACGCCTGTCGTTTCGCTCTGCACTTGCCAACTGAGCGGTGCGCCTTCAAAATCCTCGAGCGGAGTCCGCGCGCCGGGTGTGGGTGTCGCCGGAGCTTGCTCCACATCGGGCGGAGCGAGCGCCGCAGGTGCTGCTTCAGCGTGAGCGACAACCATGAAGAGGGAAATGCAGAGAAACAACAACCCGAAGAAGACCTGGCGCGCGAGATTGCGTACTTGGTGAATGGGCATGGAACCTCCAGCGAACTGCGAGAACGAAACCGGTTTGAGGGGAGTAACGTGTCGACCAAGAGTGAACATAATTGTGGCGAAGATTGCGTAGGTGGGCAAATCCCCCGTATATATCCTGCAAGATGCTGCGCCGGTTTGCGGAGTGGAGAGTTGAGACGGGGTGTCACAAGTCGCGTCGAGTCAATCAGCACGATGCGCGCCGCTGCCACGGCGGCTCCGAGAGATAGGTCGCTCGTGGCTGGCTGCGCAAGATGCATGCTCCAGCACGCTGCGTTTGGCGCTTTGCCGGAGGCGCTCGTTTGCCACAAACATTGTGTGCAATGCCCGCCATTGGGACAACTGGCATGTTGGCCCGCAGGCACAAACAGTTGTAATGGGCAGTGCTACAATTAACCCATCCATACATCCCATACTGAGTTATATCACGGAGGTGTGTAATGACGCTCTATGACCACGCCGCGCTGGAAGCGCTGCGGGCGCAGGAGGCCGAATGGCTTAACAACGTTCGGCGCGCCGCAATTGTTCGCCTCCCCGAACGCTATGCCGATTTCTCCACACTCTCGGGCGTTCCGGTCGAGGGGACGTACACCCCGCTCGACAGGGCGGATACGGACTATACAGCCGACCAGGGCTTGCCAGGCGCGTTTCCCTACACGCGTGGCATCCACCCCACGGGCTACCGCAGCCGTTTGTGGACCATGCGCATGTTTGCGGGTTTCGGCGCCGCCGAGGAAACGAACGCCCGCTTCCGCTATCTTCTGGCGCACGGGCAAACGGGCCTCTCCGTGGCTTTCGACATGCCCACCCTCTACGGGTATGACACCGATGCGCCCGAGGCTGAGGGTGAGTTTGGCCTTTGCGGCGTGGCCTGCGCTTCGCTGCGCGATATGGAAATCCTGCTGGATGCGCTGCCGCTCGACGCGCTGACGACTTCGATGACGATCAACAGCCCGGCGGCCATTATCTGGGCCATGTATATTGCCGCCGCCGAGAAGCGGGGCATCCCGCGCGCCAAACTGGGCGGCACGCTGCAAAATGACATTCTCAAGGAATACATCGCCCAGAAAGAATATATCTTCCCGCCGCACCCCTCCATGCGCCTGGTCACGGATACGATTGAGTTTGCCGCGCAGCAGATGCCGCTCTGGAATCCCATCTCGGTGTCGGGCTATCATATTCGTGAGGCGGGCAGCACAGCGGCGCAGGAGCTTGCGTTCACGCTGGCGGATGGTTTCGAATATGTGCGCTGGGCGCTGGAACGCGGCTTGCACATTGACGACTTTGCGCCGCGCATCTCCTTCTTCTTCAATGCGCACAATGACTTCTTTGAGGAGATTGCCAAGTATCGAGCGGCGCGCCGCATTTGGGCGCATGCCATGCGCGACGACTTTGGTGCGCTGAATCCACGCTCGTGGATGTTGCGCTTCCACACGCAGACCGCCGGTGTGAGCCTTACGGCGCAGCAGCCGCTCAACAACGTGGCGCGCGTGGCGCTGCAGGCGCTGGCCGCAGTCCTGGGCGGCACACAGAGCCTGCACACGAACTCAATGGATGAGGCACTGGCCCTCCCCGGCGAGGAGGCCGTGACCGTGGCGCTGCGCACGCAGCAGATCATTGCCCACGAAAGCGGCGTCACCAACACGGTGGACCCCTTGGGCGGCTCCTGGTTTGTGGAGGCGCTGACCGATGAACTGGAACGGCAGGCGCGCGCCTACTTTGCACAAATAGCGCAGTATGGCGGGCTGCTGCCCGCGCTTGAGGCGGGCTTCTTCCAGCGGGAGATTACCGAGGCGGCGCTGCGCTTCCAGCGCGAGGTAGAGGCCGGGCGGCGGGTGATTGTGGGGGTGAGCGACTTCGTCAGCGGGCGCACGCAGTCGACTCCGCTGCTGCGCATTGACGAAGCGGGTTACAAGCGCCAGCTTGAGCGTTTGCAGGAGGTGCGCCGCACGCGCGACAACCGCGCCGTAATGCGAACGCTCACGGCGCTGGCACAGGCGGCGCGCACGCAGCAGAATCTCATGGAGCCGCTGCTGGCGGCCGTGCGTGAGTACGCCACGCTACAGGAGATGATGGATGTGCTGCGCGAGGCGTGGGGCATCTACCACGAGCCGGCGATTCTGTGACATCATTTGGACCACAGATCAGGGCGGAAACAACAAGGATCAGGACGGACAGCCCTCCCCAGTCCTTGTTGTTTCCGCCTTGATCTGTGTTCATGGCCTTGTTGCCACCTACCCACCCAACCACCACAGCCCCTGCCGCCAGATCTGCCAGAAACCGTAGAGCAGATAGATGATGAGGATCGTCGAAATTACGCCGATGAGCCAGCGGCGGTGCTCGTACATCTGCTTCATGTTCGTCCACGATTCACGCGGGCGCAGCACAAAGAAGGTGACAGCGAGGATGATGAGGTAGATGATCAGGCGACGACTGGACATAGGCGCTTCGAATGGCTGCTGCTGCTTGTGCTAAAATGACCACATGACGGTGGCTTCCTGGGTGGGCGCACAACTGCGTCCCGACGCGCCCGGCTTTTGGCTGGCGCTTGATTTGCTGGTGGCGGCGGCGCTGTGGCTGCCGCTGATGCGCCATGCGCGCCGCCGCGAGACCCTTGCGCATCCCCTGCGCTGGGTGCTGCTGCCCGGTGCGTCGCTGCTTGCCGGGGCCGTTTCGCCCCAAATGCTTGGGTTGGCAGGCCTCAACTGGCAGGTCGGTTTGACGCTTGGCCTGGGCATCGTCCTCGGGTTGTTGCTGCTGCTTGGCCTGGCGCGGCTGACAGTGCGCGAGACTGCGGGTGACGGTGCGCCGCCAGTCGGCGGTGCACCCTTGCTCTATGCGCTGCTGCACGGCGGCGCGCAACAATTCCATTGGTGTTTTCAGCGCGCTGCGCTGCTCATCCTCTTCATTTCGTTTGCCGCGCTGCCTTCAAGCACAATCAGCGCGCCGGATTATTGGGCCACCTGGGCGGCGGTGTTGACTGCACTTCCCGGCCTGTTGATCACCGTCCCCGGTGCGCCGCGCCTCTACACGGCGATTGCGCTGGTGGCAACGGCGATTCTTTTCTTCTACACGCGCAACTTCTGGCTCTGCTGGGCATTGCACGCGGGCATTGTGGCATTCGCCGGCGTGGGCTGGCTGCGGCCCGAATTGCGCCCATCACCCGGCGCTTGAAGCAGCATCCAAACGAACGGGCACGGGGTCAATCCCCGTGCCCGTTTTGTTTTCATTGATGAAGAGCCAAAATGAGGCGGCTGCTACAGGAAGAGACCGATCACGATAATCGCGACCAGCAAACTCAGGGTCACAAGGCCGAGATATTTAAGGTCATTGAGCACGTAGCCGTACTCAGCCCACCAGTCCACCGTGCTGGCTCCGCTCAGCGTCGGCGCGCCTTTCGCTGCGATACTCTTGACAGTGGTGCTCTTGACTGTGCTGCTCAGGCCTGCGCTTGCCGGCGCGCTCTGCTGCACGGCGGATGCGCCGGCGGTCGCGCTGCTCTTGTAGACTTCGCTGTAGTTGCGGGGTGAACCGCCGCTGCTTTTCTTGCTGGGTTTGGAGGCCATATCGATTCCTTTTCAACTTGACGCTGCACGCCGCAGATGAGCTGCGTCGCATATCGTGTGCAACTCTGCCATTATATGCGGATTCGCAACCTGTGCAAAACCTGCTCGGCTTCTTCCACGTGGAAGATTCGCAGCACGCCGGCGTAAGCCGCCACACCTGGGCCGCCCGCCAGCGCGACGCGCAGCAGATCACCCACGGTCGAGGCCGGCGCAAGCGGGCGCACAACCGCATCCACCGCTGCAATCACCGCAGCCATAACGCCCGCGCCCAGCAGCAGCGGGCCAAGCCGCGCCAGCAGCGCACGCGCCGATGGGCTTGCCACCACGCGCGCCGTCAGCACGAGCATGATCAGCGCGTGCGCGGCCTGTTTGGCGGTGTCGGCCCATACCAGGCCGCGGTAGCCGAGCGGCTGCTTCAATGCAAAGGCCACAAGTACATAGACGCCCACGCTGATCACGCCCACGAGCGCAGGCAGCAGCGTGTTGTTGCGCGCGTAGAAGGCGAAATTGAGCGGGAAATCGACCGCGGCGAAGAGCATACCTACCAGGTAGATGTAGAGCGCGGCGACGACTGCGCTGGTGTCGGCCGGGGTAAATGCGCCGCGCTCAAAGAGGATGCGCGTCACCGGCGTGGCAAGGAGTGCCAGCCCCACGGCCGCGGGCAGAATCAGCAACAGGACAAAACGCAGGCCGCGTGCCAGCGTGGCGGCAAAGGCGGCCTCGTCATGTGCGGCAAAGTAACGGCTGAGGGCAGGCAGCGCCGCCAGCGAAATCGCCACGCTAATCAGCCCCAGCGGCATCTGCTGGAGGGTCGTGGCGGCAGCCATCCAGGCAATGCTCTGTTCACCCGTGCCGCTGGCCAGGCGGCGGTCAAGTCCAACCTGGAAGAGCGCCACCAGCATTCCCGCGGCAATGGGCAGGTAGAGGCGGAGGATGCGCCGCAGCGCGGGATGTCGCCACTCGAAGCGGGGCAGCAGCGACACGCCGGCGCGCCGCACATCCCATGCCATGATGCCCATCTGTGCCAGGCTGCCGATGAGGACGCCTACGGCTGCCGCGCCAATGCCGATGCGCCCGGCCAGCGCAGGCACAGAGATCACGACACCCAGGTTGAAGATGGCTACGGCCAGCGCCGGGAAGGTAAAGCGCTGCAGCGCGTAGAGGATGGTCGTGAGCAGCCCCGCCAGCCCAAAGAACCAGACGGCCGGGGCCATCAGGCGGATGAGGTTGGCCGTGAGCGTAAGCAGGGCGGGGTTGCTTGCGCCAAAGCCTGCGGCCAGCAACTGCGCCAGCATGGGCGCAATCGCAAAAAGGACGATGGTCAGCGCCAACAGGACGGCCCCGAAGACGCCCAGCAGCGTGCGGCTGAGGCGTACAAAGTCGGCCTTGCCGCGTCCCCCTTGCTCTGCCGTCTGGCTGAGCACAGGCACAAGCGCTGCGCTCAACATGCCGCCCACCAGCAGGTCGTAGACGAGCGTGGGGACCTGTGCCGCCACCCGATAGGCGCTTACCTGCCCGCTGGCGCCAAATGCGGCGGCAATCACCCCCTCGCGCACCAACCCCAGCACGCGGCTGCCCACGCTGCCCAGCGCCAGCAGTCCGGCGTTGCGCGCCATGCCAGCATCGGGGCCACGGGCCGCCGCTTCAAGCTTGGCAATTTCCAGTTCGGTGGGTTCGAGCGCGAGCGAGGGGTCGGCGGGCAGTTCCATGCGCATCATGGTACATCAACAGCGGTGCGCAGAAACAACGCCGACGGCGGCGTGGGACCGTCGTTGTAGGTCACGTCTCCGACGTGACGCAGCCACAGCGTCACGTCGGAGACGTGACCTACAACGAGGCCTCACGCCGCCAATTACGCAAACGCCAGTTCGCGCGGGTCTTCCGCCAGTGCGGGCATGCCGTCGGCTTCCATTTCTTCAAGGAAACGGGTGGCCTGCATGGCCGCCGAACAGCCCTGCCCCACACTGGTGGCAACCTGCTTGTAGACCTTGTCCATGATCTCGCCCGCAGCAAAGACGCCGGGCACGTTTGTGCGCATCTTCCTGTCCACAATCAGGTGGCCGTCTTCGTCGAGCGCCAGCTTGCCCTGCATGAGCGCGTTATTGGGCAAGTGGCCCACGAAGACGAAGACACCGTCGGTCTCCAGATAGCCGATTTCGCCGGTCACGGTGTCAAGCGTCTTGACGCCCACCACGCTGCCGTCGGCGCCCACGACCTCGGTGAGCACCGTATTCCACACCATTTCGATCTTTTCGTTGGCGAAGACGCGATCCTGAAGCAGCTTGCCCGCCCGCAACTTGTCGCGGCGGTGGAGGATGCGCACACGCGACGCGAACTTGGTGAGGAAGATGGCCTCCTCAGCGGCGCTGTCGCCGCCACCGATGACAAGCACATCCTTGCCACGGAAGAAGAAGCCGTCGCAGGTGGCGCAGTACGAAACGCCCTTGCCCGTGTACTCCTTTTCGCCGGGGATTTGCAAGTAGCGCGGGCTGGCGCCTGTGCTCAGGATGAGACTCTTGGCCTTGTATTCCTGGCCGCCCGTCGTGCGCACAAGGAATGGGTGCTGATCGACCACAATCTCGCTGACATAATCGAATTCGACGCGCGTGCCAAACTTCTCGGCCTGCGCCTTCATTTTTTCCACCAGGTCAGGGCCGCTCAGGCTTTCGGGGAAGCCGGGGTAATTCTCGATGTCGTAAGTAAGGCTCACCTGGCCGCCGTACTCGTTGCCGGTGATAAGCAGCGGCTTGAGGTTGGCGCGCGCCGTGTAGAGCCCGGCAGTGAAGCCCGCCGGCCCGCTGCCGACGATGATGACTTCCTCGATGGGGGCAGCATTGTCACCGTAGCCAGCAATATTGTGACCGTTTCCATTGGTTTTTGTTGTCATTCAGTTTGCTCCGTATTCCACTATGCTTTTTATAGTGCCTAGCAACATTGTACGACCGATGTGGCAGTATGTCAAGTGTAACTGAACAAAATGCGCGCCAATCAAAGCGAGGCCACCCAATTGGGCGGCCTCGCCTCAAGCTCGCTTCTCAAGTGCCAAACGTCGACTACAACCCCAAATACGCCTCGCTCACCCTTGGGTCGTGCAGCAGGTCGGCCGCCAACCCCGACATGGCGATTTCGGGCTTGGCCAGTGCACCGCGCCGATTGCCCAGTCGCGCTACATGGACATGGTCGTGTCCTGCTATGTCTCAGGCAGGTCGATCCTGTGACAGATTGCGGCGATCAGCCCCGCTGTTGCAGCCACGTCCAGATCAGGAGAATCAGTGGTATCTGTGCCACGGCGTAGACCACGTGAAAGGCATAGTGGCGAACGGACTGCTCGGGATAGAAGGGAAGAAGTGGCAGGGGCAACACACTCATGGCGCCTCCGACCAGATTCAACGTCGCCCAGCCGAACAACAGCCAAAGTGCGACTCCACTCGTTGGGAAGAGCCGGCACGCGAGGAAGAGCGCAACCGTAATCAGTGTGGGCAAGAGCGTCTCGGGGCTAAGGAGTGTCTGACCGGGGAGTTCGGCGACATTGTGTATGTAGAAGCCAAGCCAAGCGATAGCAGTGGCGGCCGCAAGCCGGCCCAATCTCTGCCGTGATTGTGTGCCTGTCATCAGATGCGCTCCATTGTTCTACTCTGAAAATACCGCACAGGTGTGTAGCGGAAGGCCTCCCGGCCTTCATTTTGTGCGCGCCACAACGAAGGCCAGGACGCCTTCCGCTACGTACACTGAGCCATTTGCGCCCAGAACTCCTTTATGAAACGGGCGGTCTCTGCCGGCTGCTCGAGGGGCGCAAGATATGCAGCATCGGTCACGATCGCAAGTTGCCCGCCCGGCAGCAGGGAAATCGCCTCGTGTGCCCTCTCAGGCGTAAATCCCGAGTGATCGGCGCCTGTGACGAAGAGCGTCGGGACGCGGATTCCGGGCAGCAGTCCGGTGAGGTTTTCCCTGCCGAGCGAGATCGATACGACAGCATTGCGCAGCATGCGGCGATTCGCTCCGGCGACCTGCGCCGCAACGTACGCAACAGCCTCCGGGTCGCGTGCTCGCGTTACAGGCGAAAGGAGCGCCTCTGCAATGGCGTTGCGGATGAACCCCACCGCACCGATTAGCCTGTAGATCCCAAGCAGAAGCCGGGTCTCCCGAGCCTCGGACTGCGTGTACGCCGCAATGGGCGCGCCGATAGCGACCAGGCTGCGCAGTCGCTCGGCGTGCGCTGCTGCCAGGGTGATACCAACGTGTCCACCCCATGCGTTGCCTACCCAGTCCACCGGTTCGACCACGCTGAGCGCCTCGAGCACGTCGAGCGACGCTTCCGCACACTCGCGCATCGTATACCGTTTGTCGGGATCACTGCTTGCACCATGACCGGGCCCATCGATGAGGATCAGCCGTCGACTCTCGCTCAGGAGCGGCGCAATGCGCCGCCAACTCGCGCTGTCTACGAACAGGCTGTGCCACAGCAAGGCGACCGGACCCGATCCGACCTCGCTTACGTGCAACCGGCCACAACGCGTATTGACGAAAGTTTCGTCACTCACTTCGACCTCCCCTCTGTTGTCCTGCGCGCCCGCGCGCACACGAAAGCCTGACTGAAGCCACCACCACATCGCCCACACAGTGCAGGCTAAGAGGAATAACCCCGTGGTTCAAGGGTGCAGCGTCCCAGCGAGCAGCCATGTCGCGGCTGTCTCGCCATATGCGGCGATGTCAACATCATTGTCAAGCGCCTTGCGCAACTGGGCTCCGCAGTAAAGTGACAGCAGGATGCGGCCAAAGGAGGGCGCATCGAATGACGGAAAGAGTTGCCCCAACGCCTGCGCCCGGCGGACGATTTCTGTCAGCGCGGCGAGGTAGTGATTGAGGACACCTTGAATGCTCTCGCTTGAGGGTGGGTTGACAAGCGACTCTCCCCAGCCCCGCAATTCACACGACCGGTGCTCAGCTCGGTGGGCTTCAGCAACTTTGGGCATTCGCCGGCCTCTAAATAAAACGACCGGTCGTTTTTTATAATAACACACGCCTCGCTGCCAGTCAAGGGTCTGCATGATGCCACTTGGGGCGCGTTCACGTTGCAGCGATGGGTAGCCAGCGCGCCAAAGATTGCGGATGGGAGCAGCAGTCGCGGAAATGATTGGGTGAGTTGTGCACTGCGACGCGCAGGCTGCATGCGAGAGCGTTGCGGCAGGAGATCAACGCTTCGGGTGTTGAGCCAGTGTGTACGGGCGCCTCGAAACAGAAGCGAGGCTTCCGATTCCGGAGGCCTCGCTTCTATTTGCCAATGCTTGGTGGACAGGTATTGGTATTTCTACAACCCCAAATACGCCTCGCTGACACGCGGATCGTGCAGCAGGTCAACCGCAAGCCCCGACATGGCGACCTGCCCCTCCTCAAGCACATAGGCGCGGTGTGCCACCTGCAGCGCCGCCTGGGCGTTCTGCTCAACCAGCAGAATCGTCGTGCCTTGCTCCTTGTTGAGGCGGTCGATGATGTTGAAGATTTCATAGACAAGCAATGGTGCGAGGCCCATGGAGGGTTCGTCCAGGAGCAGCACACTGGGCTGTTGCATGAGACCGCTGGCAATCGCAAGCATCTGCTGCTCGCCACCCGAGAGCGTGCCCCCCTTCTGGTGCATGCGTTCCATCAGACGTGGGAAGAGGTTGAATACATTTTCCAGGCGCGCTTCCAGCTCAATGGGGTCGTGCAGCAGGTAGGCGCCCATTTCCAGGTTCTCGAGCACGGTCAGGCCGGGGAAGACGCCGCGCCCTTCGGGCACGTGACCAATGCCTGCCTCCACAATGCGGTGGGGCGGCACGTTGGTCATGCTCTTGCCGGCAAGGCGCACGTCACCCTCCCTGGGGTGGAGCAACCCCGAGATGGTGCGCAGCGTGGTGCTCTTGCCTGCGCCGTTGCTGCCAATCAACGTGACGATTTCGCCCTTGTTGACCTTGAGAGAAATCCCCTTGAGTGCGTGGATTTTGCCATAGTAGGTGTGAATGTTGTCCAGTTCGAGGAGCAATTCGCCCTCGCCATTGGTTTCCGCCTTGCGCGTGGTTTGCAGCGTTATTCCCATGATGCTAGCCCTCGTGCACGGTCGCGTGGCGGCCGAGATATGCTTCAATCACGCGCTGGTTCTTGCGCACGTCCGCAGGCGTGCCTTCGGCGATCTTCTGCCCGTAGTCAATCACCGAAACCCACTCGGAGATGCCCATGACCACCTTCATGTCGTGTTCAATCAACAGCACGGTGATGTCCATTTCGTCGCGCAGGCGGCGGAAAAGACGAATTGCGGCTTCGGTCTCCTGCGGGTTCATGCCTGCGGTTGGCTCGTCAAGCAGAATCAGCTTCGGCTCGGAGGCGAGTGCGCGCGCAATCTCAATGCGGCGCTGCTGGCCATAGGGCAGGTTGCGCGCCAGTTGGTCACCCAGGCCCAGGGGCAGGTCTACAAAGCGCAGCAGTTCCTTGGCCTTGAGACGTGCAGTCTCTTCGGATTCGAGGAACGCCTTTGTGCGCAACACAGCGCCGATGCCCGTGCTCCTGGTCGTCCGCGTGTGTGCGCCCACCATCACATTTTCCATGACCGACATGTTTTGGAAGAGGCGAATATTCTGGAAGGTGCGGCACATGCCCAGGGTGGTAATCTGGTCAGGGCGCTTGCCGGTGATATTCTCGCCGTCGAAGATGACTTCACCCTCTTCGGGCTTGTAGACGCCGGTGACGGCGTTGAAGATGGTTGTCTTGCCGGCGCCATTGGGACCAATGATGCTGGCAATCCGCCCCTTGTCGAGGCTGATTTCCACACTGTTTACGGCGATCAGGCCGCCAAAGCGCTTTGTGATCCTGCGCAGTTCAAGGATGGGCGCCATGACTAATCGCCTCCTGCGTTGCTGGTAATGAGAACATTTTCGGCGTCATCCGGCGGGCCCAGCGCATCATCAGCTTTGTGCAGCTCCAGCTTGCGCCGGCGTGAGGGAATGATTCCCTCGGGCCTGAAGATCATCATCACGATGAGCAGCAGGCCGAAGACGAGTCGTTGATAGCGCGCCGGGTCAAGCTGCGAGGGCAACTCCGCCCACGGTGTGCCAAGCAACGGGATGAGTCCCGTTCCCTGGCGCAGGCTGCTGAGTTGCAGCGAGAGCGTTTGCAGAATGTCGATGTTTAGCATGGTCACGATGGCCGCGCCAAGCACCACACCTGGGATGCTGCCCAGCCCGCCCAGAATCACCATCACCAGCACGCTGATGGATTGCGTGAGCGAGAAGGTTTCGGGGCTGACAAAGGTGCGATTGGCGGCGTAGATGACGCCCATTGCGCCCGAGAAGGCCGCACCGATAGCGAAGGCCGTCAGTTTTGTGCGGCGCAGCGGCACGCCCATGGCCACCGCCGCCACGTCATCTTCGCGGATGGCCGTCCACGAGCGCCCCAGCCGCGAATTTTCCAGGCGCGTGGCAAAGACAATGGTGAAGACGAGCCACGCCAGCGCCAGGAAGTAGAAGAAGAACGCGTACATGTCACCTTCGCCGATGGTGCGCCCGGCAAAGCCTGCCAGTGTATCTGGCAGCGCCCCATGCAGGAACCAATCGGGCAGCGGTGGCCGCTGGATGGGCGTAATGCCCTGTGGTCCGTTGGTGATGTTGAGCGGCTTGTCGAGGTTGTTGGCCAGCACGCGGATCACTTCGCCAAAGCCGAGCGTCACAATCGCCAGGTAGTCGCCACGCAGCCGCAGCACAGGCGTACCCAGCAGTATGCCTGCGCCGGCTGCGGCTGCAATCCCGAAGATGAGGAAGGGCCAGAACCACGCAGCATGGAGCGGAAAAGTCTCGAATATTTGAAGCGTTCCTGGTGAATCGTGCAGATGCCACAATTGTTGCGAACCGAAGATTGACCACATATATGCGCCCACTGCAAAGAAGGCCACATAGCCCAGGTCGAGCAGGCCGGCAAAGCCGACCACGATGTTGAGGCCAAGCGCAAGCGTGGCAAAGGTGGCAACCTGGAAGCCAATCTCGAGCAGGAAGGGATTCTTCAGGCCCACGGCGGGGATAATGGCGAGCACCGTTACGGCTGCAAGAAGGAGTTTGATCCAGCCTCTGTGCGGCATGTAGTAGATCAGCAGGATGCCGAGGAAGAGCAGGAAGCGCAGCAGCAGCGCGCGTGGTTCACGATAGAGGAACCAGGTGACGGTCCCCAAATAAGCAATCACAAAGATCAATCCCAGCGGCCCTGCCAGCAGGCGTGTAATCAACCCTTCGTCGGAGAGATTGCGCGTGGCGGATTTGGAGCCGTTGTTCGCTTTGGTCGTTTGTTCGCTCATGGCTCCCCCTTAGGCCTTCTGTGTGGTCTTGCTGCCCAGCAAGCCGGAGGGGCGGAAGACGAGGATGAGAATCAGAATCGCGAAGGCAAGAATGTCTTTATATTCGGCGCCCATCGCACCGTTGGTGAAGATGCTCAGGTAGGCCGCAGCAAAGGACTCGAGCAGCCCCAAAACGATGCCGCCGAGCATGGCCCCTGTAATGTTGCCGATGCCGCCCAGCACAGCCGCCGTAAAGGCCTTGAGGCCGGGCAGAAATCCCATGTAGGGGTCGGCACGCGTGAATTTGAAGGCAAAGAGCACGCCCGCCGCACCGCCCAGTGCGCCACCTATGAGAAACGTCAGCATGATGATGCGGTTAACGTTGATGCCCATGAGGCTGGAGGTGCGCTGGTCCTGCGCCACCGAGCGAATGGCCTTGCCCAGGCGCGTGGCATTGACCAGATAGTTGAGGCCGACGAGCATGATGATGGCAGCCACGATGATGATGAGTGACTTCACCTGAATGGCAATGTCGATGGAGCGATCATCGAGGGGCACAGAGAAGAGGGTAATGCGCTTGCCGAAGGGGCCAAAGTCGGGGAAGGTGCGGTAGAAGTCGCCGTTGATCGCGCTCTGCATGAAGCGCATGGCGTCCTGCAGGAAGAAGGAAACGCCAATCGCTGAGATGAGCGGAATAAGGCGTGGCGCGCCGCGCAGCGGCCTGTAGGCGAGGCGCTCGGTGGTAATCGCAAGCAGGCCCGAGACAACCATACCGGCAATCACCGCGATCGTAATCAGCCCATAGGCGGCGAGGTTGCCCACGTCCAGCCCGTTGGTGCGCTCAATCCAGAGCAGCAACTCGACGCCGGCGAAGGCGCCGAACATGAAGATTTCGCCATGCGCGAAGTTGATGAATTCGAGCACGCCATAGACCATTGTATAGCCGAGCGCAATGGTGGCGTACATGAAGCCGAGCACCAGCCCGTCAATCAATACCTGAGGCAGCAGAATCAGCGTAATCTGCATCAGATCCATGTCTTCACGGGTTGGGCGTAGAATCAGCGCAATCAGCACAGTAATTACTGAGACAACAATCGAGCTGCCCAACACAAAGATGAGCAGCTGGCCCAGCGGGCGCAGAATTTCTTTTAGCGGGTTGACACGCCTGACGCGCAAAGGCGCGCTGCCGGGCATGGGGGACACAGCGGCAGCGCCGCCTGCGTCAGTGGGGTTCGTCATGGGGTCTCCTCATGCGGCGCGGGCGAGGCGCAAGTAGAGGTCAATGATGAAGCTCTTCCGGGGGTCGCCCGATTGATGCAGGTAAGGGTGCAGGCGGCGGGGACGCCGCCTGCACCCTTCGACGTGCATGGGGATGGTGATTACTTGGTGGGCGCCGGAACGTCGAGCACCTTGATCACTTCGTTCTCGCCCCACTTCTCGGCGTCAGACGAGGTGATCTTGAGCACGACGTACTGTGCCACTGTCAGGTCGCCAATGCTGTTGAAGGTCTTGCTGCCGGTGATGCCTTCAAAGTCCGCAGTGGCGCGAACTTCAGGGGCCACCTGTGCGCGTGTGGGCAGGCCGCCGGCTGCTGTCACGGCACGCGCAATTGCCTCGAGGCAGACGTTAGCAGAGTCATAACCGTAGGCTGCATAGGACTGGAACTGCTCGCCGAAGCGGGCTTCGTACTTGGTCTTGAATTCACCAGCGCGCGGGAAGGCGCTGGCGGGCACGGCGGTCGTTGTGAAGATGACGTCAACAGAGGCGTCACCCGCCAGGTTTACGAATTCGCTGCTGTCGAGGCCGTCAGCGCCCATGAAAGCGGCGTTCAAGCCCTTGTCGCGGATCTGGCGCAGCAGCAAACCGCCCTGGCTGTAAATGCCACCGAAGTAGACCAGGTCGGGATTGGCGGCAATGATCGGGGTGATAATACTGTCGAAATTGGACTGCTCTTCGGTGCCCTCGAAGCCCAGCACTTCCATCCCCAGGGTGGTGGCTTCGGTGCGGAAGAACTCGGCAACGCCCTGGCCGTACGCCGTCTTGTCATGAATAATGTAGACGGACTTGAGGCCAAGGTCGTTGAATGCATAGTCTGCACCGACAACGCCCTGAACATCATCACGGCCGACGATGCGGTTGACTTCAGGATAGCCGCGGTCTGTGATAATGGGATTGGTGGTTGCGGAGCCCACGACAGCAAGGCCGGCGTTGTGGTATTCCTCGGAAGACGGTATCAGCACACCCGAGTTGAGGTGGCCGCCCACGCAGAGGACCGACGGGTCGCCGACGATCTGCTTGGCGTTGGCAATACCGATGTCCGGGGTGGCCTGGTCGTCAAAGGGGGCCAGCTCGATTGTGAAGCCAGGGATCTTGCCGGCGAATTCCTCAACCGCCAACTGGCCGCCGTTCATGATGGCAGTGCCCAGCGACGACTGCGGGCCGCTCAACGGCGACTGCGAGGCGACCTTGATCACGGCGCCCGACGCGGCTGCGGCGGGTGCTTCAGCGGCGGGTGCTTCAGCGGCGGGTGCTTCAGCGGCGGGTGCTTCAGCGGCGGGTG
>CAYRVP010000017.1:0-659 GCA_964427845.1 uncultured Caldilineaceae bacterium | reverse complement strand
CTTCGGCAGCAGGCGCTGCCGCCGGCGGCGGCGAGCCGCAACCTGCCAGCAACAGGGCAAAGACCATGACAATACTGAAGAAAGTCGTAAACTTACGCATTCCCATCTCCTTGTGCTTGTGGTGTAAGTAGAGGAATCGTGGGTCCAGCTTGGATATTGGGTTGAACTGCAGTCGGGTTTGTTGCAAACGGATGAGGTTGCGCGCAATCAACTTGCGAGCAGGCCGATAACGACAATCACTTCGGAGGTCTGAGCGACATTGCGCAGGTGGAAGAGGGGAGCCGCATCGTTCCGAATGCAACGGGGCGCATTATAGGAGAGGCGGAAACCTTTGTCAACACGCGAAAATGATAGGAGACAATTGGCGGAATCGAGGCGCGACAATGGGCAGTAGGGAGTGGGGAGTAGGGAGTGGGGAGTGGGGAGTTGACAGCCTACTGCCCACTGCCCACTGCCCACTGCCCACTGCCCACTCCCCACTCCCCACTCCCCACTCCCCACTGCCCACTGCCCACTCCCCACTGCCCACTGCCCACTGCCCACTGCCCACTGCCCACTCCCCACTCCCCACTCCCCACTCCCCACTGCCCACTGCCCACTCCCCACTGCCCACTGCCCACTGCCCACTGCCCACTGCCCACTCCCCACTCCCCACTCCC
>CAYRVP010000016.1:21458-45676 GCA_964427845.1 uncultured Caldilineaceae bacterium | reverse complement strand
GGGGTGATGTGGTGATCGGGCGACCGGGCCTTAAACCAGGCAACCAGTCAACCAGTCAACCAGTTGTATTGTGTCTACCACCACCCGCGCCGCTTCGTCTGTGCGGCGCGCTGCATTTGCACAAACTGGGACATCTGCTGTTGCAACGCTGAAACAGTGCCTTCGAGCGCACGCAGGCGCGCCTCGAGGCGCTCCTTACGCGTCTCCTCGCGCCGCTGGTATTCAGCCAGCCCGCGCTCCAGTTCGAGCATGCGGTCGCGCAGTTTGCGGTTCTCATCCTTGAGGTTGAAATTGTCCTGTACGACCACCGAGACCATCTCGCGCATGGAGGCCTGGCTGTTAAGCACAGTTTGCTGGCTGCCGGCAATCGCCCCCAGCACGTCGCCCAGCATCGAGGGCACGGCCAGGGCGTGCGTTGACGTGTCCGGTGCGGGTGCGTCGTCGGCCATCCCCGCCAGCGAAGCGGGCGGTCGCTCGGGTGCAATACGACGCGGCGTTACACTCTGCTGCACCTCGGCATCGCTGTAGCCGTCATCCAGCAGGGTTTGCACCGTGCGCAGCACGGCTACGTCGCCGCCGGAATAACGCGGCGGATCGCCCGCAACCGTTCCGCCCAGCAGCGGGGCAAAGCGACGGTTCCAGGTGCGCAGCATTTCCGGACTGATATCGAGGTGTTTGGCAACTTCCATCAGCGAATAGCTGTTCTCTACCGGAGACGGCTCCTGCGGCGTGCGGCTTTGCGCCATGGCGGGTGCGCCCTCTCCTGGGGACGCTGTATACTGCATTGCGGTGGAAGCAAATGGGACAGAAGCGCCGCCTGTCGGAGCCGCTGCCGGCGCGCCTGCGGCCGCGTCGTCGCGCGGCAGGGGCAACTCGTCACGCTGGGGAGCGGCAGCAGGAGGCGGCAGTGCAGGCGGCAACGGCTTGCCCGTGCGCCTTACTCGTCCACGACGTGCCATGTCGTGTCCACGGTCGGCTCATCGCCCGTGCCTGCCGCGTCGGACGACGCGCCACGATCGAACGCAGCATCGCCCATGGAGACGAAGAGCTTCATGGCCAGGAGTACGATGGCAATGTCGTCGAAGGGAAGACCGGGGAGAAGGTCAAGCGGGAAGAACCAGTAGATGGCTGCACCAAGGGGCAGAATCAGCTTGAGCGCGAGCGGCACATTGCGGCTTGCGAGCAACTGGCCGGCGCGCTGCACATCGCGCATAATGTCGGACGGGCGCCATCCGCCGCGAGTCAACATGCTGGCAAAGCTTGTGTTTCGCATACGTGGTAAACTCCTTTGCAAGATACGACGTTCAGTATATCCAAACATGGAACGTGACACAACCGGATGTGTGCTTCCGCGTCGGTGCGCTTCTGCGGCAGTTTGCATCTGCGGGCGCATAGCCTGCGCCGCGACGCAGTGAAGTACAGCCGTCCGTCACGCCAACAACGATGACCGCTCCCATGCCCCCAGTGCAGCAATCACCGCACCAATCACTATCAGCAGCCGATCGGGCCGCGGCAGCGCCGGCCCAGCCTGCGGGCGCAGCAGCACTCCTGAAAACCATGCCGACCACCGAACAGATGCTCAAAGAGATTGCGCCCGCCTTGCTCGATGTGATCGCGCAAATGCGCAGCGCCGACTTCGATGCCGCGGCGGGCAACCGCCTGCAGGGCATTGCGCTCCTGGCAGAGGAGTTGACGAATCCCACCTCGATCCAGTTCGCATACCAGGAATTGGTTGACACCTTCCCGGCGGTGGGAGAGGCGGTCGATCTGCTGTTGCGCACAGGTGGCGAGGTGGCGGAGGCCGACTTCACGCGCCAGTTTGGGGGCATCCGCGACATGGGCCCCGCCAAGATGGAGCGTGAGGCGCCGTGGCTGCATCCCGAGGGCGCTGCCGAGGTGCTCTACTATCACGGCTTGATTGGGCGCACCTTTCGCGGCGCCGGGCAGAGCGCCCACAAGATCATCTATCTGCCCGCTGATGTGGCGCCCTGGCTGCCGCGCACGCCCATTGCCGCGCTGCCCAATGGGCTGCCGGTAACGCCCGCCGCACCGCCACAGCGCTCGCGCACCATCAACGCCGATGATTGCTTCCTCGAGGATACGGGCACGCTGCTCGGCTTCCTTTACAGCGACACGCTGCGCCTCACACCCACGGGCCCCGACCCCGACGACGTCGACCGCTTCGTCAAGCGGCTGCAACTCCCCTTTGACGAAACTATGGCGGACCACAACGTGCGCCTGGCGCTGCTGCTGCACGTGGCCAACCGCATGGGCTGGCTCAAACGCAACGAGGGCGGCGTCATTCAATTGACAGGCAACCGCGTGCACGATTTTCTGCGTCAAACGCGCGCCGAACAAAGGCTGGCGCTCTTTGACGCGTGGCGCCTCTCGCCCGAGTGGAATGATCTCTGCCGCGTGCCTGGCCTCGATTGCCCACCCGGCGCGACCGGCTGGAACGACCCGCTGCAAACACGCGCCGCCGTGCTCGCGCTGCTGGGACGGCTGCAACCCAACGGCTGGTACCGCATTGCCGACATCGTGGCCGCCATCAGGCAGGTTGAGCCTGACTTCCAGCGCCCCACGGGCCGCTATGACGAGTGGCCCATCCGGCGCGCCGCCGCCGCCAAGGCCGCCGCCAAGGCCGCCGCGGACGCCGCGGGAGCGCACGCGCGGCCCGGCGAATTGCTGCAGGGGATTGAGCACTGGCCCGACGTGGAGGGCGCGCTGCTCGATTTCCTCATGCGCGGGCCGCTGCACTGGCTGGGCGCGCTCGACCTGGCGGAACCCTCGGCGGGCGACGAATGGCTGATGTCCCTCACCAACTGGGGCGCGCGCTGGCTGGGCATGGACGTCGTCCAGCCCCATGAAAACCCGCAGCGCACCCTGCAGGTGACCGATGACTTCATGATTGTTCTGCCCGCGGCTGCCCCGCTCGAGGACCGCTTCCGTGTTGAGCGCTTTGCCCAATGGCAATCCAGCTACCCCGTTTACACATACCAGATTACGCAGCGCAGCCTGGCGCGTGCGGCCGATGCACACATTACGTCGCAACAGGTGCTTGAGTTTCTTGGCGCACGCACGCGCCAACTGCCCGAGAAGGTGGTTGTAGCCCTGCAGCGTTTCAGCCGCAGCAGTGGCCCGCGCCCGTAGGTCACGTCTCCGGCGTGACGCAGTAGCGCGACTATGGCAAACAAACAAATACGTCACGTCGGAGACGTGACCTACGGACTACTTGACCTGCGAACCGCGCTTCCGATTACTCACGATTGACACCCTCTACGAAAGATAGTACTATCCCGCCACCCTCCGGGAATGGCAGGCGCGCAACGCAGCTCCCCATGCCACCCGATGGCAATCCTCACCGTCCGGCCCGTTGACGTATCCAGTCCATCAATCGAACAAGGAGAAGCAACCATGAGCCACCTGAGGAGACTCAGAATCTATTCGCTTTTGTCAGTCGCCGTCGTTCTTGCCATGGTCATCGCTGCGTGCGGTGGCGCGGCCGTACCAGCCGCACCCGCCGGCGAAGGCGCTGCCCAGGGGACCGCACCCGCAGCAGCCGGCGATCTGCCCGCGACGCCCGGCCGCGGCACAGATGGCACCCTATCCATGATTTACTGGCAAGCCGTCTCCATCCTCAACCCCTATCTCTCTACAGGCACAAAGGATTTCCACGCCGCGTCGCTCATCGTCGAGCCACTCATGTGGAATGACCCCGACGGCGTGCCCGTGCCGGCGCTCGCCGCCGACGTGCCCACGCTCGAGAATGGCGGTATCAGCGAGGACCTCACGAGCATTACCTACACGCTCAAGGACGGTGTGCTGTGGTCCGATGACTCGCCCTTTACCGCTGACGATGTCGTCTTCACCTGGGAATACTGCACAAATGTGGAGACGCCCTGCGCCACTGTCTCGAACTTCGAAGGCGTGACCAATGTCGAGGCCGTTGACCCGCTCACGGTCAAGGTGACCTTTGATGCGCCCAAGGCGTTCCCCTACGGTCCCTTCAACGGCATGTTGAGCCCCATTATCCAGAAGGCGCAGTTTGCCGACTGCGTGGGCGCCAAGGCGCAGGAGTGCTCCGAGGCCAACACCGCACCGATTGGCACCGGCCCGTACAAAGTCAAGGAGTTCCGCGCCAACGACATCGTAACCTATGAAGTCAACACCAACTTCCGCATTGCCGACCAGCCCCACTTCGCCGAAATCAGCATGAAGGGTGGCGGTGACGCCGCCGCAGCCGCACGCGCCGTGCTCGAAACCGGCGAGGTCGACTGGGGCTGGAATCTCCAGGTGGAGCCTGCGGTCATCAACCCCATGGCCGAAAAGGGCATTGGCACGGTCTATGCCAGCCGCGGCGGCCTGGTTGAGCGTATCCTCATCAACTTTACCAATCCCGACCCGGCGCTGGGCGAAGACCGTTCCAACTGGAAGGCCGACGGTTCGACTGACCATCCCTTCCTGAGCGATATCAATGTGCGCAAGGCGCTCTCCATGGCGATTGATCGCACGATTATGGCCGAGCAACTCTACGGTTTCGCCGGTGATCCCACCTGCAATATCGTCTCAGGACCGCCCGCCGTCGTATCGACCGCCAACGACGCCTGCCTGGTGCAGGACATCGATGGGGCGAAGGCGCTGCTCGAGGAGAGCGGTTGGGTTGACGGCAACGGCGACGGCGTGCGCGAGAAGGACGGCGTTGAACTGCGCATCCTCTACGCCACCTCTACCAATGCCGTGCGCCAGAAGGCCCAGGCGCTGGTGCAGCAGTGGTGGCAGGAGATTGGTGTCGCCACCGAACTCAAGAATGTGGACGCAGGCGTGTATTTCGGCGCCGACCCGGCCAGCCCTGACACGCTCAACAAGTTCTTCTTCGACGTGCAGATGTTCGCCAACAACCCCGACACCACCGATCCGCAGACCTACCTTGCCGGTTGGCTCTGCGGCGAGGACGGCGAGAACATTGCCAAGGCCAGCAACGGCTTCAACGCCCAGAACTACGAGCGCTGGTGCAGCCCTGAGTACGATGCCCTCTTCGCCACCTATGCCGGCACCAAGGAACCCGCAGCGCGCGCCGACCTGGCCAAGCAACTCAACGACATGGTTGCGCAGAACTACGTAAACCTGCCGCTGATCTTCCGTGGCGACGTCTCTGCAGGTGTCAACACCCTCACGGGCGTGCGCATGAACTCGTGGGACAGCCAGCTCTGGAACATCGGTGAATGGAGCCGCGTGCGCTAGGCTTGGGTCGACGCAGAGAACCGAAGCGAGGCTTCCAATTGTGGAAGCCTCGCTTCGACTGTGTCATTCTGCAATTGGTTGACACCCCGCACGACCTGTTGACGTATTCTGAGCATCAATTGAATTGAGAACCGCAACCATGTGTCATCGGGGCAGACTCAGGCTTTATTCACTACTATCCAGTCTCGCGATCTTCGCCATGATCATCGCTGCCTGTGGCGGCGCCGCGGCGCCGGCCCCACGCGCGACTGTGGACGATCTGCCTGCAACCCCCGGCCGCGCCACCGACGGCGCCTTGAAGATGATCTACTGGCAGGCTGTCTCTCTGCTTAATCCCTATCTCTCCAGCGGCAACAAGGACTGGCACGCTGCTTCGCTCATTCTTGAGCCGCTCATGTGGTCGGATCCCGACGGCGTGCCCGTACCGGCCCTCGCCGCAGAAGTGCCGACGCTGGAGAATGGAGGCATTAGCGAGGACCTGACCACAATCACGTACCGACTCAAGGATGGCGTCCTCTGGTCCGACGGCACGCCCTTTACCGCTGACGACGTTGTCTTTACGTGGCAGTACTGCACCAACCCCGAGATGCCCTGCACCACCATCGCGAATTTCGAGGGTGTGACCAACGTCGAGGCTGTGGATCCCTTGAAGGTGAAGATCACCTTTGATGCCCCCAAGGCGTTCCCCTACGGCCCCTTCAACGGCATGCACAGTCCCATCATCCAAAAGGCGCAGTTTATCGACTGTGGGGGCGCCAAAGCGCAAGAATGCTCAGCGGTCAACACGGCGCCAATTGGCACGGGCCCGTACAAAATAAAGGATTTCCGCGCCAACGACATTGTGACCTATACGGCCAACCCGAACTTTCGCATTGCCGACCAGCCTCACTTTGCCGAAATCAGCCTGAAAGGCGGTGGTGATGCCGCTGCCGCCGCACGCGCCGTTCTCGAAACCGGCGAAGTGGACTGGAGCTGGCTGTTGCAGGTGGAGCCGGCAATCCTCAACCCCATGGCAGAGAAGGGTGTTGGTACGGTCTACACCAGCGTTGGCGGTTCCGTCGAACGCATCGTCATCAACTTCACCAATCCCGACCCCGCGCTGGGAGAGAACCGCTCCAATTGGATGCCTGACGGTTCGACAGCTCATCCCTTTCTCAACGACATCAACGTGCGCAAGGCGCTCTCCATGGCGATTGACCGCAATATCATCGCCAAGCAGCTCTACGGCTTTGCCGGCAAAGCCACATGCAACATCGTGGCCGGCCCGCCTGCCGTCGCTTCCACGGCCAACGATGCATGTCTGACACAGGACATCGAAGGAGCCCGAAAGCTGTTGGAAGAGAGTGGCTGGGTTGACAGCAACGGCGATGGCGTGCGTGAGAAGGATGGCGTTGAACTCCGCATCCTCTACGCCACTGCCACAAATGCGGTGCGCCAGAAGACGCAGGCGCTGGTGCAGCAGTGGTGGCAGGAGATTGGTGTCGCCACCGAACTCAAGAATGTGGACGCAGGCGTTTTCTTCGGCGCTGATCCCGCCAGCCCCGACACGCTCAACAAGTTCTACGCGGACGTACAAATGTTTTCCAACGGCCCCGACACGACCGACCCGCAGACCTATCTCTCAGGCTGGCTGTGCGGGCCGAACGGAGAGAATATCGTCCAGCGCAGCAATCAGTTCAATGCCCAGAACAGCGAGCGCTGGTGCAGCCCCGAGTACGACGCGCTCTTCGCAACTTATGCCGGCGCCAAGGAACCCGCTGCTCGCGCCGAATTGGCCAAGCAGCTCAACGACATGATCACGCAGAACTACGTGAACCTGCCGCTGGTCTTCCGCGGTGATGTCTCGGGCGCCAGCAACACCGTTGCCGGTATCCGCATGAACTCGTGGGACAGCCAGCTCTGGAACATTGGCGAGTGGAGCCGCGTGCGCTAGCCGGTTGCATCTTCTAATCTCAGCGTGTATTGTGCGTGAACCGGGGGGAGTCCCTCCCGGTTCACGCATCCCTTACGAAGGACCCCAGCCGCATGGGCGCATACATTGCACGTCGTCTGCTGACAACAATACCCACCATCATCTTTATTTCGCTCGTCATCTTCCTGATTCTGGACCTGGCGCCCGGCGACCCCACCTCCAACCTGCCGTTGAGCGTGCCCGCCGAAACGCGCGCCAAAATCCGCGCCAACATGGGGCTGGATGACCCGGTGCTGCCCCGCTACGGCAAGTGGGTCAAACAGTTCTTTGTCGTCGAGCCGCTCTACATGGTGCAGGACGCCACCGGCGCGCGCTTCGGCTGGCTTGATGAACAGGTGCGTCTGACTTCATGGAATTCACGCGGTGTCCCCGTAAGCGACATCATCTGGCAGCGGCTGCCGCAGACGCTCTGGGTGGTAGGCATCAGCTATCTGCTGGCGGTGCTGATCGCCATTCCGCTGGGTATTTGGGGCGCCTACAAGCAGAATTCACTCTTTGATCAAGTGAACAGCGTGATTGCCGTCATCGGCTTTTCGCTACCCACCTTCTTTACGGGCCTGCTCGCAATTCTGGTCTTCAGCGTCTGGCTGGGATGGTTCCCCACCATCTACGACACGACGCTTCAGGTCGACAGTTGGGGCAACTTCATGAAGCAGGTGCGCCAGATGGCTTTGCCTGTGCTGGTGCTCACCTTCTTCCAGATCGCGACACTCAGCCGCTTCACACGTTCGGCGGCGATTGACAACTTCCGCCAGGATTATGTGCGCACGGCGCGCTCCAAAGGGTTGGGCGAGTGGCTGGTGGTGGTGCGCCATGTGGTGCGCAACAGCCTTATCCCCGTGGTCACACTGGTGGCGCTGGGAGTGCCGGCCATCTTCGGCGGTGCGATTGTCACGGAGCAGATCTTCCGCGTCAACGGGCTGGGTGCGCTGCTGATTCTTGCCATTCAGGGCAATGACATCCCTGTGGTGCAAACGTGCCTTGTGCTTTATGCGATTCTGGTCGTTCTGTTCAACCTCATTGCCGACGTGATCTACGGCTTTCTCGATCCGCGCATTCGCTACAGCTAGGGTTCTGCATTATGGCACTCTCCGCCGGGGCTGCCGCCCCCCAATCCATGGAACTTGCCGTACCCAAGCGGCCGCACCGCACCCTGTGGGGTGACGCCTGGGTGCAGTTCCGGCGCAACAAGTTGGCCATGTTCGGCATGGTGGCGCTTGTGGTGCTTGTCGTCTTTGCCTTCGCCGGTCCGCTTGTCTACACCGTGGACGGCAAACACATCGACATTGTCAATTCCAGCCAGGGGCCCACGCTGGCGCACCCCTTTGGCACAGATGACCTGGGCCGCGACCTGCTGGCGCGCAACATGACGGGCGGCCGCATCTCCATCTCTGTGGGCTTTACTGCGATGTTGATTGCCATGACTCTGGGCGCGGCCATCGGGCTTGTCTCGGGCTATGTCACCCGCCTCGACGGCATCCTCATGCGCTTTACCGACATGATGTTTGCGCTGCCCCAACTGCCGCTGCTGCTGGTGCTCAGCGGCCTCTTCCAGGAGCCGCTGCGGCGCAGCCTGGGGCAATCCACGGGCGCGTTCATATTGATTGTCACGGTGATTGGCGTGCTGGGGTGGATGTCGACGGCGCGCATCGTGCGCGGCTCCGTGCTCTCCATCAAGGAGAAGGAGTATGTTGAGGCGGCCGCCAACGTGGGCAGTTCAGGTAGCCGGATCATGGTGCGCCACATTCTGCCCAATGTCTTCAGTGCGATTATCGTCTCGGCCACGCTGGCCATGGCCGCCGCCATCCTCACTGAATCGACGCTTTCCTTCCTGGGCCTCGGCTTCCCTTCGGATGTGGCCACGTGGGGGCGGCTGCTCTACGAGGGCAAGGACTTTTTGACCTCCAACCCGTGGATTTCGCTCTGGCCCGGTGTGCTGATTTCGCTCACGGTGCTCAGCATCAACTTCATGGGTGACGGCCTGCGCGATGCGCTGGACCCGCGCCAGAGGCAGTAGGGCGGGTTGTCGGGTGTCGGGTGTCGGTGTAAAAAGTAAACCGGCGGGCCAAGATGGCCCGCCGGTTGCTAAATAACGCGAATCTCGAGACGGCCGCCTACCGCTTCAGCGTAGCGGCGCAGCGTCTCCAACGAGGGCGAATGCTTGCCTGACACGATGGCTCCTTCAAGGCGAGTGACGGCAGATGGCTGCGTTCCCATCTTTGCGGCTACTTCCGCTTGCGTCATGCCGGCCCTTTGACGTGCCTCCAGCATTGAAGCGAGCAGCGCAAACTCCGGTTCAAGTTCTTCGTATGCAGCGCGCACCGCAGGGTCTTCCATCGCCCGGCGCTTCAGCTCTTCATGAGTCATCTTGACTGTACTTCCTCCTTACGGCGACGCGCGGTCGCAAGTTCCCGGTTCGGGGTTTTCTGCGTCTTCTTGCGGAAGGAATGCAGAATGACAATCCGCTCGTCGACAACTGTGCAGTAGAAGATGCGCGCTTCCCCTTTTGACGGCGTGATACGAAGCTCGAAGGGACCGGCTCCCCTCGCCCTCGGGGTGGGCATTCCTAAGTGGGGGCCAATTGCCTCCATCAAATCGGCGTAGCGCACCAACCGCCCCAGTTGGCCCGCCCGGAGAGCTAGGATCTCTCTTTCAACACGATCAGAGTAATACTCTATTTTCCACTTATGCGATTGTAACATATTTGTTACTTTCCGCAAAGCCGGATTGACGAAGAAATCGTGACGGGTTGTAGCCAAGTCGCAACATAAGCATAGCACCAGAATAATCAATTGACTGAGCGCTTGACCCGCTTTGCACATTCCACTCCTCTGCGTACAATAGGCGGCACGGCTGGCGGACTTCCTCCGGCCGCTCTCTTGCCCCATGCTTGCAGATGCGCACCAGTTCGCCTACACCGAGACGCAGCGACGCAGCGCGCCATGTTTGCGCCAGTCCGACGTCTCCCACACGCAGGAGGTTGCCGTCCATGAATGCCGCCGACGCCTTTGCCGCTGCCCGCAGCGAACTCTATGTGCCCTCCGCCGCCGTTGTGGCCAACGCCAACTATCCCGAATACCTGGCTGAGCGCCTGGCGGCAATCGATGACCCTGAGGACTTTTGGGATGCCTGCGCCAAGGAATTCGTTGACTGGTACGAACCCTACACGCAGGTGCTCGACAGCAGCAACGCGCCCTTCTACAAGTGGTTTGTGGGCGGCAAGACCAACATCATTCACAACGCGCTGGACCGCCATGCCAAGTCGTGGCGCAAGAACAAACTCGCGCTGCTGTGGGAAGGTGAGGACGGCACGCAACGCACCTACTCCTACTTCAAACTCTGGAAAGAGGTCAACCGCTTCGCCAACATCCTCAAGAGTCTGGGGGTGAAGAAGGGCGACACGGTGACCATCTACATGGGGCGCGTGCCCGAACTGCCGATCGCGATGATGGCAACGGCCAAAATCGGCGCCATCCACAGTGTGGTCTACGGCGGCTTCAGCGAACAGGCGCTGGCCGACCGCATCACCGATGCGCGCAGCAAGGTCGTCGTCACCTGCGACGGCGCGTGGCTGCGCGGCAAGACCGTCAACCTCAAGGACATTACGGACGAGGCAGCCACGCGCAGCCCGATTGTGCAATCGGTGATTGTGCTCAAGCGCACCGGCCAGGAAGTCAACATGCAGCCGGGGCGCGATTACTGGTGGCACGACCTCTACGCCCTGCCCATCGCCAGCCCGTACTGCGAAACCGAGGTCATGGATGCCGAAGACCCCCTCTTCATCCTTTACACTTCGGGCACAACGGGCAAGCCCAAGGGGCTGCTGCACACCTGCGGCGGCTACCAGGTGCACATTGCGGCCACCCTCAAGCACGTCTTTGACCTCAAGGAGGACGACCGCTACTGGTGTGCCGCCGACCCGGGCTGGATTACGGGCCATTCGTACATCGTCTACGCGCCCCTCATCCTGGGTACAACCTCCTTCATCTACGAAGGCGCCCCTGGCTATCCCTATCCCGACCGCTGGTGGGGGCTGATTGAGAAGTACAACATCTCCATCCTCTATACAGCGCCTACGGCGATTCGCAGCCTCATGCGCTTTGGCGAGACGTGGACCGAACGCCATGACCTGAGCAGCCTGCGCCTCCTGGGCACAGTGGGCGAGCCCATTAACCCCGAGGCGTGGCGCTGGTACTACAAGCACATCGGCAAGGAGCGCTGCCCAATTATGGACACCTGGTGGCAAACGGAGACGGGCGGCTTCATGATCACGCCCACGCCCGTGGTGCCTCTCAAGCCGGGCAGCGGCACTCTCCCCTTTGCCGGCATCCAGGCCGACGTTGTGCACGAGAACGGCGCCTCCGCCGCGGCCAATGAGGATGGCTACCTCGTCATCAAGCACCCATGGCCGGGCATGGCGCGCACCATCTGGGGCGATCCCGACCGCTACCGCATGACCTACTGGAACGATTTCGCCGCGCAGGGTTGGTACTTTACGGGTGACAGCGCGCGCCGTGACGAAGATGGCTACTTCTGGATTATCGGCCGCATGGATGATGTCATCAAGGTCTCGGGCTACCGGCTGGGTACTGCCGAGATTGAGAGCGCGCTGGTGAGCCACAAGAGCGTGGCCGAGGCGGCCGTCATCGGCGTGCCGGATGACCTCAAGGGCAACGCAATCATTGCCTACTGCATCCTGAATGCAGGGCTTACGGGCGACGATGCGCTCGAGCGCGAGTTGAAGGACCATGTACGTCACGAGGTGGGGCCGATTGCCATACCCAGTCACATCGAGTTCGTCGCCAGCCTGCCCAAGACGCGCAGCGGCAAGATCATGCGGCGGCTACTCAAAGCGCAGGCCACGGGCCAGCCGATTGGCGACACGAGCACGCTGGAGGGGTAACTGAGGGCAGTGGGGAATGGGGAGTGGGGAATAGGGAGTAGGCAGTCGGGAGTAGGCAGTCGGCAGTTGAGAGAGACGCACTCGGCTCCTTTCTCTCTGAGCTTCCTTTGCCTTTCTTGCATTCCTTTGGGTTTCTTTGCGTTTCTTTGCGATCTTGGCGCCTTTGTGTTGAGATGATGTTTTTGCGTGCAAGGTGCTGCAATGCGGATTCTGACGTGGAACATCCACAACTGGGAGACGACCGACGGCGCGCCCAACCTCGCGGCCGTAACGGAGACGCTGGCCGCCTCCAGCGCCGACGTCATCGGCCTGAACGAAGTCTCATACCCATTCGCTGCGCCGGGTGAAAGCCGCCCCGCGCTCGAGCTGCTGGCCGAGCGGCTGGGCATGCACTTCATTTTTGGCCCGTGCGTGCGCTGGCCCGCGCACAATGACATCCCCGAGACCGGCTATGGCAACGCTTTACTTGCACGCTTGCCCATAGCTGCCGGCGCCGCCCACCACCTGACACCCGTACCTGGCTACGGCGACCGGGGGCTGCTCGAGGCGCGCCTTGCCCGTCCCGACGGCGGCAATCTCACTATCTATGTTACGCACCTGGACCACACGAGCGAGGAGGCGCGCGCGCAACAATTCCGTGCCGCGCGCCAGTGGCTTATCCGCGACCGCAACCGTCCGCACATTCTCATGGGCGACATGAATGCCATTAGCCCGTGGGACTTTGCGCACCGCCCCGCCGATCTGGCCACGCTGGCGCAGCACCCGCGCGGCAGCAATCTCGTGGGCGGGCCGGGGGGCGATGCCACGGGCATGCGCGTCATCCCGCAGTTGGAAAAAGCGGGCTACGTGGACCTCTATCAGCAGGTCGGCAACCCACCGGGCGGGCGCAGCTATGTGCGCGCCGACCTCGCCCTGCGCATCGACTTCATCTTCGCAAGCCGGCCTCTCGCGCCCCTGGCAACGGCCTGCGCCACGATCACCACTGCCGATGCGGTCTCCGACCATCGGCCCGTGTGGGTGGATATCGCGACGGAGTGACTGCATAGTGCGTCACGCGACGGTACAGAGAAACAAAGCGAGGCTTCCAAAATCGGAAGTCTCGCTTTCTCGTATCTGCGTGAAGACGCCTGTCGAGCTAGCCGTAGCGCTCGCGCCCTTCGCGAACTGCCGCTACGATCTCATCCAGAGTGATTGGTTTCTCCAGCTTGACGCCCTCGATGTCCAGCGGAGAACGCTTTGGCACTTCAGGTGAGAGGATAAATGCCTGTCCGTCGCGTCGTCGGATACGCACCGCTCCATCACTGCGGGCTTGTTCCAGCAGGGCAGCAAAGTTTTGGCGTGCTTCAGTTGATGTGTAGCTCTTCACTGTGTCACCTCCACAAGTTCAATGCCTGCCAATCGCGCAACTCGCGCCAAGCCTCGATCAACTGTCAGGAGAGGCGCTGACCAGATTTGAGCGCAGACAACGAAATACGCGTCATACGCGTAGATATTGTGTTGAGCGGAGAGTGCCAGCGATCGGTCATGCGGCACATCGACAAAGCGAATGGATATCGTCTCGTATGCGTTTAGCGCACGTTGTGCTTCGCTAAGCGATATTTGCTTTCTTCTCATCAGCGATGTTAAGGCGTTGCAGAATTCCCAATGCAGCGACAAGGGAGCGAACAGATCCGCACCATCTGTTGCTGCAACGATTGCTGCTCTGGTGGGCTCAAACATCGTCATCGCGACGATCACAGATGTATCAACAATGATCTCCATGAGTTGCTACCTATGGGTGGCGCGCTCGGCGTCTAGCGATGACGCTGTCTGACTTGTACAATTGTACACATATTGTACCACAAAACGCCGCGCATTTTCCCTCAAAATGTCGCCCAGGCCCAATCTCACTTTCGAGGTGGAACGCAAAAGTGTGCGCAGCGGCGCCTCAACCCCAGCCGTGTAGCCACTTTGTGGTCCCTTACGTGAGAGAGTGGGGCTGGACCAGCAATAACGGACCACACACCCGATTCGTTTGCCACCGAGAGCATTGCCGACCGGGCCATCAGCATTGCGGTGACCTCTGTTCAGTCGACCCCGACCCCCGTGCCATCTACATGGCGTGATTACGAACGAGACGCGGCCTGAGGCAAGTCAGTTGACATAAACAAGGGGGTCACACGCATGGTTGCGTGTGACCCCCTTTTGTACAGCCGGCAAATGCGGAAGTACTACTTGCGCGGCAAAATCTCGCGCACCAGCGTGCGCACGGTGGTGCGCGCACGCACCACCTGCCCCGATGCCTTGACCGCCGGCTGCACCACGTTGTCGCTCATGAAGGTCGTCGTCGCCTTGAGCGTGTTGATCGTCTCCTGCGCATCCTGCAGCACGGGCTTGACCTCGGTCTGGATCAGCTTGGTCAGCCGCCAGATTTGCCAGACGAGGACACCGAGCAGGATGAAGACGAAGATGCTTTCGAGCGCAACGATAATAATGGCAATATCGCGAACTGTGGCGCTTGCTCCCACGGAAACCTCCTCAAAATCGGCCCTATTGCACCCTACCAGGGGCGCGTGGCCGGCGTTGTAAGCACGTGAGCCACCGCCAGGGCCAACCACGCCCCCACGCTGGCCTCCAGCAAGTGCACGTCACCCACCTGCAGCAGCGGCGTGCGGATGATCGTACCCACCAGTTGCCCGACGCCAAAGCCCACCATGGCCACCAGCAGGTAGAGCAGCAAATCGCGCAGGCTACGCCCGCGCCACAGGTGAAACATGGCGGCGATGCCCACGCTGAGGACCAGGCTGAGGACGAGGCTCGGTGAAAGGATCGATGTGCTCATGGTGGGTCCTTGGTGCGCGCTTTTGCGCAACGCCTAGCGGGCAATCACGCCGCCGCCGAGAACAATTTCGCCGCTCGGGTCGTGGAAGACGGCGCTCTGGCCAGGCGAGACGCCACGCGTCGCTTCGTCCAACTGCACCGAAAGCGCACCGTCGGCCTCGGCTGCGCCCAGTGTGCAGGCAATGGCCTGCGCCTTGTAACGAATCTTGACCAGCGCGCGACGCTCACTGGGCGGTGCGTCGGCGGTCCACGTTACGCCTGTGCAACGAAAAGTGGTGCGGCTGAGTTCGTCGGCGCTGCCCACAACCAGTACATTCTGCGCCGGGTCCATGTCTACAACGTAGAGCGGCTCGGCGCTGCCGCTCAGCCCCAGCCCTTTGCGCTGGCCGACAGTGTAGCCGGGCAGTCCTGTATGCTCGCCCCGGACGCGCCCGCTGCGGTCTACAATTGGGCCGGGGCGCAAGGCCTCAGCGGCCCAGTCGCGCAGGAAGCGGCGGTGGTCGTCGTCGAAGACAAAGCAGAGGTCCATGGAATCATGCTTGCTCGCCACGGGCAGGTTGTGCTCCGCAGCCAGTGCGCGCACCTCGGTTTTTGTCATGCTCCCCAACGGAAAGAGCACGTCGTTGAGTTCGGCCTGCCCCATCACGCTGAGGACGTAGCTCTGGTCCTTTTGCGCATCGAGGCCCCGCAACAGTTCGACAGCGCCGGCGGCCGTACGGCGCAGGCCGGCATAGTGGCCGGTGGCCAGAAAGTCGGCCCCCAGTTTGCGCGCGTAGTTGAGCAAGTAATCAAAGCGGATGTGGCGATTGCATGCGATGCACGGGTTGGGCGTCAAGCCCATGGACGAGCGGTTGATGTAGTCGTCCACCACCTCGCGCTTGAAGGTCTCTTCGACGTTGATGAGGTAGAAGGGAATGCCCAGCGCGTCGGCCACGCTGCGCGCGTCGTTGACGCTCTCAAGGCTGCAGCACTTGTTGCTTGAGCCTTCACCTGCGCCCGTTTCGGCCCATAGCCGCATCATCACGCCGATGCAATTGTAGCCCATTTCCACAAGCAGCGCAGCCGCGACGGAACTGTCGACGCCGCCGCTCATCGCGACGACGACGGTGGTTTCCTCCGGCGTCTTGCCGCGTTTGCGGCCAATTCCCTCTCCCAGCAACCATTCTATCGTCATGCTGCCCCGATTGTACACGACGCGGTCGCTGTTTTCCAGTTGGCCCTGCAACAAACAACCTCAACGCAAAGCCGCAAAGGGCGCAGAAAAACGCAAAGGAAAACCAACAAGTACTTGTTGCTGTGTTTTTCCTTTGCGTTTCTCTGCGCCCTTTGCGGCTTTGCGTTGAGAAGCTGTATCTCTTGGGACAAAGTGCTCTAGAGTGCGAGGCGCGGGTAGCCGATCGTCTCCATGACCTCGAGCATGATCTCGGCGGCGCGCAGGGTGGAATCCTCCAGATACTGGTGCGACTCTGTCGCCTCGAAGTCGCCGGTGGCAATCGCGGCCTGGCGTGCAATCAGTTGCGCCGCGGCGAACTGCCCCGCCTCGCGCACAATGCGCGTCCACATATTTACACGGATAACGCCATCATCGGCCAGATCCACGATCTGGTCGAGCGAGAGACACGATGTGCCGTGGAGCACCAGTTTCGCCTCGCCGCCCAAGCTTGCCGTGAGCGCCTGGCCGCGCGCCTTGAGGTAGCGCGCCTCGCCCACGCGGTCCGATTGCTGTTCTGTGCCCAAGTCGGCCACGAGCAAGTCAACACCGGTCTCGTCCATGAAGCGGACGGCTTTCTCTACGTAATCGTCCTTCTGCACGGCCTGCGACTGACCGCCCACCGCCAGTTCCTCGATGATGCCTTCGACCAGCACCTGGTCGCCAAAGGTCTCCACATATTCTTTCGTCCATGCCAGGTTGTCGGCGAAGGGGTACTTCTGCCCGTCAAACATCACCGTGGCCAGGTGCGGCAGCGCCTCGGTCAGCGCCCAGCGGTCGCGTTTGGGGTCGGCGTGGTCGAGATGCGGCAGCACGACGACGTTTCGATAGGGGGCGTCCGGCCCGTCGCAAAGCAGCTTGAGGTGCGCCATGTTGGAGAGAAAGCCGGCAGGCGCGTTGCCGCTGTGGGTCATGCGTGCGGCCTGCGGCATGTAGGGATAGGTAAAGGTCATGGCGACCGCCAGGGGCACCTGGTCCAGGCCATGCTTCTCGGCTAGCATCTGCCCGGCGAGCAGGATGGCTTCAGTATTCCAGTGGGCCGCCGTGCAGAAGATGGCCATGCTGGCATGGCTGCGGCGGAACAATTCGGTGTACTCCAGCGCCTCTTCGCGCTGTGTGACAAGCGACATGGGAGTCCCCTCTGTGTGGGTGGGTTGCTCTGCAATGATTGAAGATTGAAGACTGAAGATTGTCGCCACATCACGTCCAATCTTCAATCTTCAATTATTGTTGTTGCACCTGCGGCAGTGCGACATCAAAGTCTAGATAGTGGCCCAGCGCCTCGCGCAGCGGCGCCTGCACGCAGCCTTCGGTAATGCTCACATGGTGGCGGTGGCCATGCACGCCGATGTGCAGCAGTACATCCTGCAGTCTGTCAATCTCGGCGACACCTGCCACCCCGAAGAAATTGGGCGGGATGGGGTCACTGGTCATGCGCCCCTGGCCCAGGTAGACCTTGATGCGCCCCGCGTCGGTCATAAGGCTGCTGAAGGTGATGTCCATGGGACGGATGCGCCCCTGGTTGCAGCCATAGCTCACGCCCTGGCCCAGCGTCGTCAGCAGAATTTCGTGGTCGGTAATGCGCCCCTTGCCCTCCATCATCGAGGCGGGCATGGGCCCGCAGTGGAAGAGGATGCATTTGTCGTCCTCGTCCTCATAGTTGTTGTTCCAGTCGAGCAGGCCAACCGGCTGGTAGGAGGCGAGGTGCAGAGCCTTCATAGCGACGGCATTGCCGATGTCCACCTCGCAGGCGGAGGCCATGCCCTCGTCGTTGAGCATACCCATGGCCACACAGGGCGAGATGCCCATCTCCGTCTGAATTTCCGTCCAGCAGCGTATGGCGAGCGCATCGAGGTGGGCCTCGGCGCGCAGGTCGTCAAGCGTGACGCCCAGGCGCACAATGTTTTCGAAGGCGTGCGCCGGCACGCCCTCCCATGAGGCGTAGTTGCGCAGCGCCTCGGCCTTGGCGCCGTATGCGGCTGCCGCGGGCGCGACCGCCTTCATGCGTTGGAAGATATCCGACATGTCGAAGGTTTCCACGGTGATGCCGTGGCGCTGCAGGGCGACCTCGTCGATGCGCACCGTTTTGAAGGGGGTTGTGCGTGCACCAATTGCGCCCACCACCATGCCCTTGATGCCCTTGACAACCTGGCAGGTGCGGTCAAACTCGTCGATGTTCTTGCGGAAGGCCTGGCTGCCCGGGCGCACCGTGTGGGGCTTGAGCACCGTGAATTTGATGCCCACCTGGCGGAAGACATCCATAATTGAAATCTTGCCGCAGAAGGAGTCGCGCCGCTGCGCCGGGCCCATCTTGTCGAGGTCGTCCGGGTAGGCCTGAATCCAGATGGGGACGTCGGCATCCTTGAGCGCGGCGACTGCGCCATTCTCGTCGCCAAAATTGGGCAGGCAGACGATAATGCCGCCAAACTCGCCACGGTGGGCGCGCAGGAAGTTGGCGTAGACGCCGCCCTCCACAGGCGTTTCCACAGCCCCGTGGCGCGTGGCCTCGGCGTCGAGCATGAGCACATCATGGCCGAGCAGATTGAGCTCCCGCTGCATCTCCTCGCGTGCGCCGGCTATCACCGACGCGGGAAAGAAGCCGCGGTTTCCGAAAAAGAGCGCGAATGTGGTCTTTTGCATGGTGTGCATATCGCTTTCTGAGGGCGCTGAGGGCGCGAACATGGGTGGAGATTCCAGACGAAGGGATGGCGGTGCACAGGTCGCCAGGCGGGCGCGGGGCGTGCCCAATGGACCAGCTTCAGGATACTACGCGAGGTGGTGCGCTGTCGAGTTTGGGGGGAAAGGGCAAAAAGTGACGATAGACGATTAATGACTATGTATGGTGCGTAGTGGGGCTTTCAGCCCTCCGTTTCCATTAGTCCAGGGTGCGTGCATACGCAAACGAATACGGAGGGCTGAAAACCCCCCGCTACGCACCGCGCAATCGCACCGCATCCGATCGTCAATCCTTAATCCTCAATCGTCGCTCTATCCACCGCCGCGCCCCGCCCGCGCATCCACAGAATGCCGCCGGGGATGCTGACGACGTAGCCAAGCGCCTGCTGTAGAATCCCCACGGCCAGCCCCAGCGAGCCGCTCGCACCAACGAGCAAAAAGGTGGCGTAGAAGGCGCCCTGACGCACGCCCAGCCCGCCCGGCGCCAAAGGCAGCGCCAGCGCCACAAAGACAATAATCGGATTGACCACCAGCACTTCAAGCAGCGATATGCCGCCCGGCTCAAGCGCACGCGCAATCAGCCAGATGTTGAGGCTGGTGAGAAAGACGATTGCCACGCTGCCCAGCGCTACCCACAGCAGCGCGCCAAAGTGACCGCGGTAGGCATCAAAGGCACGCGCCGCCTTCTGCCACAGGGGCACCGTGCGCGCCCGCAGCGGCACGCGCGCCAGCAGCCGCTCCACCAGCGCTTTGAGACGGCGGCTGAGCAGCATGAGCATCGCCACCAGCAGCGCCAGGCTCACCACGCTGCTGCCGATGGCAATCAGCCGCAGCGAGAGCAATTGCTCGGGGACAAAGGGTACGTGGTTGGGCCGCCCCCACAGCAACATGGCCGACGTGGCCAGCGCCGCAAAGAGCATAAAGACCAGCAGACCGATGAAGCGGTCGATTACTACACTGGCGGCGGCGTCGGCGGTGCGGTGCGTATCGGCGGCCACGGCATAACCGCGCGCCACGTCGCCCCCCACCTGTGCGGGCAGAAAGTTGTTGAAGAACTCGGCCTGCCACTGGTAGGACATGAGCCGCCCCAGAGGTACATGAATGCCCACGGCGCGCAGCAGCACGCCCCACTTGACGCCGCTGAGCGCCACCGCGCCGCTGTAGCAGAGCGCGCCCAACAGAATCAGCCAGCCATTGGCGCCTGCAATCTGCGCCCACAAGTCACGCGGGTTCTCCAGGCGCGTAAAGAGAAATGCGATCAGCGCGATGCCTACGGCGAACTTGAGGATGTCAAAGAGGCGCTGGCGGGTCATGGGGCGAGGGGACGGCGAGCGGGAATCGGGGAACCACCGTTATTGCACGAGCGCGCGCACAAGCTGACGGTGTCCGGGGCCGGCTGCAAAGCACAAGCGCCGGACTTGCGAGCGTTCCCCGTTTCCCGCTCCCCGTTCCCTTGTTTATTCAAACCTTGCGCTCCGTCTGCGTGTGTGCGTGCATGGCAAAGGAGTTGTCACTGCCGTTATGGGACGCGCGCACATCGCTCACATTCTGCTTCTGCGACCAGGCCATGTCCCATACCACGTGGCGGTCGCGCTTGATGGCAAAGTCGTACCAGCCCATGATGCGGCTGTAGCCCTCGATAAAGGCCAGCAGCCCCAGCACCCACACCAGTTGCACGATGCCCCATAACTCCTTGAAGGCCACGCGCGCCACGCGCCGGTTCTGGATGCTGCTGACGGCGTAGCCATACTTGTGCTTGAGGTAGAGATGGCCGGCGTGGTTGCGGCGGCGCTGGCGGACAAAGTCGTTGATGCTTTCAGGACCCGTGTTGTAGACGACGGCGTCGGGTGCGTATTTGACCTGCATCCCGTTGCGCACGACCAGCGCCTCAACAAAGGCCTCATCCATGGCCACGTCGTGGGGGATGCGCTCGAAGACCTTGCGGAACGCGATCATCTCGCCCAGGCGCGGGATCTCGAGGCAGAGTTCGTGCTCCATGCGCAGTCGCAGGTGGCTGAGAAGGCCCACAATGTGGTCGGGGGTGTTGACGGCCACTTTCTGCGCGCCCACCATGCCCACGGTGGGGTCATCAAACATGCGCACAAGGTGTTCCACGGCGTACTCGTGCGGCAGCGTGTCACCGCTCTCCAGCACGCAGATATCGAACTGCGCCGCCGTGAGAAAGAGGTTGACGGCGCTGGTCTTGCCTTCGCGCTGCGCCTGCTCGATGAGTTTGATGCGCGGCTCGCGCGCCATGAACTCGCGCACAATCGGCACGGTGCGGTCGGTGCAGGCGCTGGCGACGATGATGATCTCGCCAATCTCCACGCGATGGGGATGCTGGTCGATCATGGCGGCCAGCAGCGGGCCGATGTTCTCTTCCTCGTTGTAGGCCGTAATGCCCACGCTGCACACAAGTTGAGCTAATGGTTGCGTCATGCAGAGTCCTCTGAGATGGAGCAGAGGAACAAAGGGATAATTGATCATTGAAGATTGATGATTGGGAGTGCGCTCGGTGAGAGCAGACCAGTGATCAATCTTCAATGATCAGTGATCAATTATTCCTTTGTTCCTCATGCTCGCTGTCACGTCGTCACCAACTTCACCACTGTCACACCGTCACCGCCTTCGTTGCCTTCGCCGGGGCGGCTGGAGCCGACAATGGGGTGCGCGGCCAGGGCATCGCGCACGGCGGCACGCATGGCGCCGGTGCCGCGCCCGTGAATGATGCGCACGAACGGCAACCGGGCGCGTGCGGCGGCGTTGAGATAGCGCTCGAGGCGGTCGAGCCCTTCGTCCACGCGCACGCCGCGCAGGTCCAGTTCCATACCAGGGCTTTCGACGGCAATGTTGCTTGCCTGGAGTGTAACACGCGCTGGCACATCATCACGCGTGGCCTTCTGGCGCAATTCAAGGCGCTTGACGGGCAAGCGCAGACGAAAGCTGCCCAGTTGTACGTCGGCTTCACCCTCGCGCTCGTAGATGGCGAGGACGTCTCCACCGGCCTGCAGGCTGGGCACAAAGACGCGGTCGCCCACCTCAATCGCGCCCGCAATGCGCTCTTCCGTGCGGCCGGGCACGACGACGCGCCGCTCAATCTGGCTCTCCTGGCGGCTGCGGCGATTCAGTTCCTGCTGCGCGCGGTTGAGGAATTCATCATGCGTGGGCGCGCCTGCACTGCCTGCAGCGCCCGCGCCAAAGGGCATAGAGCGCAGGTTGCGGCGCATCTGGTCGAGCTCGGCGCGCAGTTCGGCCACTTCGGCTTCCATCAGGCCGCGCGCCTCGGCAATCACTGTGCGGCGCGCCTCCTCAATCGAAGCGAGTTGGTAACGCAGGTCGCTCTCCACCAACTGCGACTGCCGCTCGCGCGCCTTGGCGCGCTCAGCGGCGGCTAGCGCCTCCATGCGCGCGCGCTTGATGTCGGCCAGCAACTGGTCGGCCTCGAGCTGGTCGGGGCGCACCATGGCTTCGGCGCGGTCCACAATCGTGGGATTCAGCCCCAGGCGGCGCGCAATCGTCAGCGCGTTGGATCGCCCCGGCAGACCGATGCTCAATTCATAGGTGGGGCTCAGCGTCTCGACGTCGAACTCGACCGAGGCATTGACCACGCCGGGCGTGTTGTGGGCGTAGAGCTTCAGGTCGCTGTAGTGGGTGGTGGCAAAGGTGGTGATCCCGCGGTCGCGCAGGTTTTCGAGCAGCGCTATGGCCAGCGCCGAACCCTCGTCGGGGTCGGTGCCCGCGCCCAATTCATCGAGCAGCACGAGCGTGTGCGGGTCGGCCTCGTCGAGCAGTTCGATGATATTTGTGAGGTGGCTCGAGAAGGTGCTGAGGCTCTGCTCAATCGACTGCTCATCGCCAATGTCGGCGTAGATGCCCTCGAAGACGCTGAGCTTGCAGCCTGGATCGGCGGGCAGGAGCAGCCCCGACTGCGCCATGAGCGCCAGCAACCCCACCGTTTTGAGCGCGACCGTCTTGCCGCCTGTGTTGGGGCCGGTGACCACGACGATAAACGTCTCGTCATCCAGATAGATGTCCACGGGGACGACGGTTACAGGGTCAAGCAGGGGATGGCGCGCCCGGTGCAGGTCGATCACCGTGCCGGGGTGGTAGATCGCCTCGACGGCGCCGTTGGTCTGCCCTTCGCGCGCGGCCAGCGGCTGCTTCACCGTACGAAAGCCCGTGACTTCGGGCAGCGTGCAGTCGGTGTCCAGCGCATAGCGGGCGCGCGCAAAGACGAAATCCAGTTCGGCCAGAATCTCTGCGTTGCGGCGGATGTATTCGGCTTCGTCGGCCACAAGCTCGGTCAGCTCGGTGAGGATGCGGCGCACTTCGCGCTCCTCCTCCAACTCCCACTCGCGCACGGCGTTGTTCTGCTGCACCACCTTGATGGGCTCGATGAAAAGTGTCGCGCCGCTGGCCGACTGGTCATGCACGATGCCTTCGATGCTGCCCTTGTACTCGGCGCGCACGGGGATGACATAGCGCCCCTGCCGCTGCGTCACGAGCGTGTCCTGGAGGTAGGGCTTGAGGTCGGGGTTGTGGACGAGGCGCTCGAGGGTGCTGAGCAGCCGCTCCTGGGCGACGCGCAGTTCGCCACGCACCTGCTGCAGCTTGGAGCTGGCGCTGTCCACCACATCGCCCCGCTCGCTGATGCAGCGCCCTATCTGGTTGATGACCTCGTCGCACGGCTCGATGTTGTAGGCAAGTTCGGCGAGGCTGGGGAAGGCGTGCTCCAACCGCACGAGCAGCGTACGCAACTGGCGGGCGCGCAGCAGTGTCTGCCGGATTTCGAGAAGTTCGGGTGCAAAGAGGAGGGCGCGGCGTGTGGCCTTGTCGGCCGCGGCGCGCACATCGCGCACGCCGCCAAAGGAGATCTCGTCCTTCTGTTCAAGCAGACGCACGGCCTCGGCGGTTTGGGCCAGGCGCTGGCGCACGGTGTCCAGGTCATCCGAGGGGAGCAGGGCGCGGGCCAGCTCCTGCCCGCCCGAAAACGCGCAGCGCGCGGCCACCCGCTCGAGGATTTTGCTGTATTCAAGGACATGCAGCGTGCGTGGATTCATGGTTCCCCGGCAAGCTGCGGCGCAACTTGGGCGCGCGCGCTTGCAGACACAAAAGTGTATCACATGGGGATGGGGAAGGGGGAACCGGGGTAGTCGAAAGTGTTGGGGCGGCGGGCGCAGCGTCCCCCCCAGGCCGCTGCGCCCGCCTCGGGGTACTAATCGTGGACCAACGGCAGGTAGTGCCAGATTTTAGTCGGCGTTGGCGATGGCGTCACTGGTGTTGGCGTCTCCGGCGTTGGCGTCTCAGGCGTCGGCGTCTCAGGCGTCGGCGTCTCTGGCGTTGGTGTCTCAGGCGTTGGCGTCTCTGGCGTTGGCGTCTCTGGCCCTCGTCGTTTC